>CAVVAX010000038.1:0-33324 GCA_963746275.1 uncultured Alphaproteobacteria bacterium | reverse complement strand
TAACGTCGGCGAAGGCCTGGGCCTGGGCGTGTCTTCGGAGAGCGCGCTCGCGGCCGGCATCGTCATGGGTGTGATCATCCCCTTCGTCTCGTCCTTGTCCGACGACGTCATCACCGCCGTGCCGCAGTCGATGCGGGAGGGCTCCTATGGCCTCGGCAGCACCCAGTCGGAGATGATCCGCAGGGTGATCCTGCCGGCGGCGCTGCCGGGATCGTCGGCGGCTTCCTGCTCGCCATCTCGCGGGCCATCGGCGAGACCATGATCGTGGTCATGGCCGCAGGGCTCGCCGCCAATCTCACCGCCAACCCGCTGGAGGCGGTGACGACGATCACCGTGCAGATCGTCACCCTCCTGGTCGGCGATCAGGAGTTCGACAGCCCCAAGACGCTCGCCGCCTTCGCCCTCGGCCTCGTGCTCTTCTGCGTTACCCTCGTGCTCAACGTCGTCGCCCTGCACATCGTGAACAAGTACCGAGAACAGTATGAGTAACGGCGCCATAACCGCGGCTGGCGAGCAGCCGGTCGAAGAGCAACAGCGGTCCCGGCGTCCGTCGCCGCAGCCTGAAGAACGCTACGCGGCCGAGCGGCGGTTCCGCCTCTACGGCCTTCTGGCCATCGCCTTCGCCGGGCTGAACTCGCGATCCTGCTGTTCACCGTCATCACCACGGGCATCCCCGCGTTCACCCAAACCATGATCCGCCTGCCGGTGACGATCTACCCGCAGCTGGTCGATCCCGATGGCACGCGCGATCCGGAAACGCTGTCGCGGGCGGACTACCAGAAGGTCATCCGCGACGCGCTCGACGACCTGTTCCCGGATGTGACCGGCCGCGGCCAGCGCCGCGAGCTGTTCGCGATGCTCAGCCCCGGCGGCGCCTACCGGCTGCGCGATGAGGTAATGGCGAACCCCGGCGCTGATCGGCGCCCGCATCGAGATGCTGATGCCGGTGGCGGACGACTTCGACCAGTTCGCCAAGGGCCGCATCCTGACGCCACGACGGGACCGCGCCGCACCCGCGTCTCGGAGGACCAGGCTCGCTGGTTCGAGCGGCTCGAGCAGCGGGGCATGATCGAGAGCGCGTTCAACACCACGCTATTCACCCGCGCGGACTCCCGCTCGCCGGAGCTCGCCGGCATCTGGGGGGCGCTGGTCGGCTCGTTCTGGACCATGCTGGTCACGCTGGTCCTGTCGTTCCCACTCGCCGTCGGCGCCGCCATCTATCTCGAGGAGTTCGCGCCGAAGAACCGCTGGACCGATGCTCATCGAGGTCAACATCAACAACCTCGCCGCGGTGCCCTCGATCGTCTTCGGCCTGCTCGGCCTCGCGGTGTTCTTCAACTTCTTCGGCCTGCCGCGCTCGGCGCCGTTGGTCGGCGGGCTGGTGCTGGCGCTGATGACCCTGCCCACCATCATCATCGCCAGCCGGGCGGCGCTGAAGGCCGTGCCGCCCTCGATCCGCGAGGCGGCGCTCGGCGTCGGCGCCTCACGACTGCAGACCGTCTTCCACCACGTCCTGCCGCTGGCCCTGCCCGGCATGCTGACCGGCACCATCATCGGCATGGCCCACGCGCTGGGCGAGACCGCGCCGCTGCTGATGATCGGCATGGTCGCCTTCATCGTCGACATTCCCTCCGGGCCGACTCAGCGCCGGCGACGGTGCTGCCGGTGCAGATCTTCCTCTGGTCGGACGCGCCCGAGCGGGCGTTCGTCGAGCGCACGTCGGCGGCGATCATGGTCCTGCTCGCTTTCCTGATCCTGATGAACGTTCTGGCGGTTGTCCTGCGCCGGCGCTTCGAGAGAAAGTGGTAGGGTTGGAGACAGCAGAAGTGATGACGATGATCCACCCGCAGCCTCCGCAGACGGCGGTCGCCGGCGAGGAGTCGATGCCGGACGCGGCCGTGACGTTCGCCACGCGAAACGTGACGGTCCACTACGGGGCGAAGAAGGCCCTCGACAACGTCGGCCTCGACATCAACCGCAACGACGTGACCGCGCTGATCGGCCCGTCGGGCTGCGGCAAGTCGACCTTCCTGCGCTGCCTCAACCGGATGAACGACATCATCCCGGGCTGCCGGGTCAGCGGCCAGATCCTGCTCGACGGCGAGGACATCTACGCCAGGGACATGGACGTCGTGCACCTGCGCGCGCGGGTCGGCATGGTCTTCCAGAAGCCCAACCCCTTTCCCAAGTCGATCTTCGAGAACGTCGCCTACGGGCCGCGGATCCACGGCATCGCCAGGGACAAGACCCAGCTCGACGAGATCGTCGAGACCAGCCTGGAGCGGGCCGGCCTCGTGGGACGAGGTGAAGGACCGCCTGCACGAGCCTGGCACCGGGCTCTCCGGCGGCCAGCAGCAGCGGCTGTGCATCGCCCGGGCCATCGCCGTCCAGCCCGAGGTGATCCTGATGGACGAGCCGTGCTCGGCGCTCGACCCCATCGCCACCGCGAAGATCGAGGAGCTGATCGACGAGCTGCGCAGCAACTACAGCATCGTCATCGTCACCCACTCCATGCAGCAGGCAGCGCGCGTGTCGCAGCGCACCGCCTTCTTCCACCTGGGCGATCTGGTCGAGACCGGCGAGACGGAGCAGATCTTCACCAACCCGGTCGATCAGCGAACCCAGGACTACATCACCGGCCGGTTCGGCTGATCCGGCGGTCGAGAGGAGCGGCGACCATGAGCTCGGAACACACCGTCAAGGCGTTCGACGAGCAGCTCAAGCGGCTCGACCACCTCATCGCCGAGATGGGCGGCCTGGCCGAGACCCAACTGGCCAACGCCATCGAGGCGCTGATGAAGCGCGACAGCGAGAAGGCCGCCAGGGTCGTCGGCATCGACATGCGCCTCGACGAGCTCGAGCTCGAGGTCGATCACCACACGGTCAGCTGCTGGCGCTTGCGCCAGCCGATGGCCAGCGACCTGCGCCAGATCATCGCAGCGCTGAAGACCGCCAACATCCTCGAGCGCATTGGCGACTACGCCAAGAACGTCGCCAAACGAACGGCAACCTTGGCGGAGATGCCGCCGGTGCCGCCGTCGATGACCATCGGCAGGTGGGCACGGCTGGCGCAGGAGATGGTCAAGGACGTGCTCGACGCCTACCTCGCCCGCGACGTCGACAAGGCGATCATGGTCTGCGAGCGCGACAAGGAGCTCGACGCCCTCTACACCAGCCTGTTCCGCGAGCTCCTGACCTACATGATGGAGGACCCGCGCAACATCACCGCCTGCACCCACCTCCTCTTCGTCGCCAAGAACCTGGAGCGGGTCGGCGACCACGCCACCAACATCGCCGAGATCATCCACTTCCTGGTCAAGGGGACGGTGCCGCTGACGCAACGGCCGCAGGACGACGAGACTTATTTGGCGGTTGCCGAGCCTCATGAACGCTGAGGGTCCGACGATGAACATGATCCCGCCCGCGGGCGCCGCGATGAAGCCAAAGGTGCTGATCGTCGAGGACGAGGACGCCCAGGCGGAGGTGCTGCGCTACAACTTCGAGCGCGAGGGCTTCGACGTGGTCCTTGCCGCCGATGGCGACGACGGCCTGTTTGCGGTCGAGGAGCACCAGCCCGATCTGGTCATCCTCGACTGGATGCTGCCTGGCACGTCGGGCATCTCGCTCTGCCAGCGCCTGCGCGGCCGGGCCGAGACCCGAGCGTTGCCGATCATCATGCTGACCGCGCGCAGCGAGGAAGCCGACCGCATCCGCGGCTTCGACAGCGGCGCCGACGATTACGTGGTCAAGCCGTTCTTGCCGAGCGAGCTGGTGGCCCGTGTCCGGGCCGTGCTCCGCCGCTCGCGGCCGGCGCTGACCGAGGAGGTGCTGTCTTGCCAGGACATCACCATGGACTTAGCGACGCACCGGGTCACCCGCGGCGGCCGCTCGATCCACCTCGGCCCGACCGAGTTCCGCCTGCTCAGGCTGTTCATGGAGAAGCCGGAGCGGGTGTTCTCCCGCGAGCAGCTTCTCGACAGGGTCTGGGGCCGCGACATTCACGTCGAGCTGCGGACGGTCGACGTCCACATCCGCCGGCTGCGCAAGGCGCTTGGCGAGCATGGTGACGAGGACGTCATCCGCACCGTCCGCGGCGCCGGCTACGCGCTGAACGCGCGCAGCAACTGAGCGGCTATGGGGGCAGGGATCGCCGCACGCCTACCGGCCCCTGCGGCGGCTACTGCGCTGCGTCTACCCGCGTGGCGTTGGCGAAGAAGCGCTCAGCCGCCGGGTGCCAGGGAATGCCGACGCCGGTCGTGGCGCTTCCCCGGCTGATCTGCGAGCCCGCCGGGCTGCCGGCGGCGAAGAAGTCGATGCCGTCGAAGACCTGGCGCAGCAGGGCCTCGGCGTCGGCGTCGGGAAGATCCGTGCGAGCGACGAGCAGGGCCGCGGCGGCGACCGTGCGCACCGGCTCATCCTGTCCCGCATACGTTCCGGGCGTCATGGTCGCCGCGACGTAGCCGGCACCCCTGCCGGCGAGCTCCGCCTGCTCCGCCTCGCCGAGCGACAGGAACCTGACGCCGCTTCCCTCGGCAAGCGCCTGCACGCTGCGGGCCGGGCGCGCTAACGGTCGCGATCACCGCATCCAACTCGCCCCGGTCCAGCGCGGCCAGGCCGCCGCCAAGGCCTCGCTCGCTCGCCTCTTCGAGATCGGCGAGCGAAAGTCCGGCGGCCGCCAGCAGCGCCTCGGCATCGACCCGGGTGCCGGAGTTGGGCTGGCCGACGTCGACGCGCTTGCCCTTGAGGTCGGCAAGGCTGGTTACCTCCGCGCGGGGGGTCAGGATTACGTGTACCTGCTCGGGGAACAGCGAAGCCAGCGCCCGTAGGTCGGGCGCCGCGGCGTCTCCCGTGTAAGGACGGCGGCCCTGGACCGCGCGCATGGCGATGTTGTTTTGCGCCAGCGCGACGTCCGCCCTGCGGGCGGCGAGCAGGCTCAGGTTCTCGACGCTGCCGTCGGTGACCACCGCTCGTCCTGCCATGTTGGCTTCGCGCAGGGCGCCGGCGATCACGCTCGCGACCTGGTGGTACTCGCCCGCCTCCGGGCCGCCCAGGATCACGAACGAGCCCTCGAGCCGGTCCAGACGCAGGCGGATGCGGAAGTACGCCCGCTCCAGCTCCTCCGTGATGATGCTGCGCTGGTCCGCGGCGGGACCCGCCTGCTCGAACAGCCTGCGGATGGTTTCGACGATCTGGCGGGCCTGTGCCGGCGGCCCGGTGTTGTCCTCGGGTGGCGGCGCGGCGACCGGCACGTGCGCCGTCCGCGTCGGCCGCCACTCGCCGTTCTCCTCGACGTAGGTGACGGTGCCATGGACGTAGAGACGGTCACCCTGCTTGTTGCCGCCCTGCTTCAGCCCGGAGATCCCCTTCTCGGTAGCGCCAAGCAGGCTCGCGACCGCGCCGAGGTTCAGGCCCTGCCAGGACGACAGGTCGATGTCGCGCTCCACCGCCAGCGTCGCGTTGTAGTAGACGATGCGGCGCTCGCCGCCGGTGCCGGCATCGCTGCCGGCGGCCGGGCTGCTGCCGATCCGGCGCAGGCTCTCCAGGCGCACCGCGCCTTGCGGGAACGCCTGGGTGACCCGGTCCTGGACGACCTTCTCCACCTCCTCCTCGCCGGGGCCGCCGCCGCAGGCTGTAAGCAGCGCGCACAGCGCCAGGACGAGGAGAACGGGGAGGAGGCGAAGGGGTGCGGGGTGGATGAGCATGGTCGTCTTTCAGAAGCCGAACCACGGGAGCGTGAGGAAGCCCTGGAGGAGCAGCGCGTTGGTGATGTCGATCAGGAAGGCGCCCGTCACCGGCACCAGCAGGAAGGCCAGCGGCGAGTGGCCGTAGCGGCTGGTGATCGCCTGCATGCTCGCGATGGCGGTTGAGGTGGCGCCGAGCGCAAAGCCGATGTGGCCGGCGGCCAGCACCGCCGCGTCGTAATTGCGGCCCATGACGACGAAGGTGACCAGGACGGCGTAGATCGCCATGGCCACCACCTGCAAGACGAGGATGAGCAGCATCGGACCAGCCAGGCTGACCAGCTCCCACAGGCGCAGGGCCATCAGCGCCATGGCCAGGAACAGCGACAGGCTGACGGTGCCGAGCAGCTCGAGCGTGTTCGCGTCGATGGTGTAGACCCGGGTGAAGCTGAAGAAGTTGCGGATGACGATGCCGACGAAGAGACACCAGATGAACGCCGGCAGCGTGATCCCGGGGATCTTCACCAGGGCCCCGAGAAGACCACCGATGGCGACGCAGACCACGATCAACAGGAGCGTTTCGATGAACGACTCCGGGCTCAGGCGGCGTCTTTCGTCGGGTCCGAGCTCGCCGGGCACGGCCAAGTCCTCGGCATCGGCCTCCCCCTTCAATCTGTAGCGCGAGACCAGGAAGTGAGCGACCGGGCCGGCGAGCAGACCGCCTGTCACCAGGCCAAAGGTCGCGGCGGCCATAGCCACCTCCATCGCCCCTTGCAGGTTGTTCACCTCGCCGAAAAGCTTGCCGTAGGCGACGCCGGTCCCGTGTCCGCCCGTCAGCGTGATCGAGCCGGTGAGCAAACCGATCAACGGGTTCAGGTCCAGGGCCAGCGCTGCGGCTACTCCCACGGCGTTCTGCACGATAAGAAAGATCGAAACAACGACCGCAAAGACGACGAGCTTTCGCCCGCCGACCATCAGCATCCGGACGTCGGCGCTCAGCCCAATCGTGGAGAAGAACGCGAGCTGGAACGGTGTCTGCAACGCCATGTCGAAGGTAACACGCGCATCGAGCAGCGCCCGAGCCGCGGTCAATATCACCGCCACGATCAGGCCGCCGATCACCGGTTCCGGGATGCTGTACGTGCGAAGAACGGCGATGCGGGAGATGAGAAGCCGGCCCACGAGCAAGACGAGAATTGCGATGACCAATGTCAGCGCCACGTTGATGTCGATTTGCATGCGGTTCTCCGACCGGCAGTTCTTCTTGGTCCCGACGAGCCGAAAGACGCTACGCGGTTTGACACCAGGCGCGAAAGCTGTTGTCGATTGGCGCCGTGTCCGTGCCGGAGCAATCTGCGCCCCACGGCTGCTGCCTCTCCTTAACCTAAGGCGGGTCTTGATCCGGGATGTTACAGCAGGCTCGGCGGGTGGTCTTGAGTTGGCGGAAGTGGCTCATGTTTCCGCTTGCGGTCCAGACATTGGTAGCCGTACCGCCTTGATCCTGCGCGGAAAGGCGCTGTTTGCGCTGGAGGGGCGCCTGTGTTACCGGATCAGCGAGGGTGCGCGCATTTGCAACCTGAGGGCAAGAGCGAGGAGGGACCATGGCCGTCCTGGATCTGGAAGCGCTGGAGGCCGCGCCGGTTCAGCATGACCCGTGCGACTTCATCGTCGTCCCCAACTTCGTCCGCCGGGAGATGCTCGCGGGCGTCAACGCCGACTACCCGGCGATCGGCGAGCCGGGAAACTTCCCGCCCGAGGAGCTGACGTTCGGCCCCGTCTTCGCCGAGATGCTGGACGAGCTCCGGAGCCCGACGATGAAAGACGCCATCGCCAGGAAGTTCGCGGTCACTCTCGACGGCTTCCCGCTCCAGGTGACGGTGCGCAAGTTCAGCGAAGCGGACGACGGCAACGTGCACAACGACTCGAAGCTCAAGGTCGTCACCGCGCTGATCTACTTCAATCATGCTTGGCCGCATGAGGGCGGGCGGTTGCGGCTGGTGCGCGACCCCGACGACATCGACGATTTCGGCGCCGAGGTCGAACCCACCGGCGGGACGCTTCTGGTCTTCAAGCGCTCCGAACGGTCCTACCACGGCTTCAGGCCGTTCGCCGGCGAGCGCCGGTCGCTGCAGATGTACTACGTGCGGCCGAAGCGGGCGGCGACGACGATGAGCAAGCGCCTCGGCTTCAAGAAGCGGCTAAAGCGGATGCTCAAGGTCCGGCCGAGGTAGTGTCGCCCATGCCGAGACAGCCCGCTGACCCCGCTGCCTCGCGGCGAGCCGCCGGCGCATGATCACGGCATACGGTCACGACGCCGGCTCCATCGTCGCCGCGCCGCTGAGTACGGTTGCGCCGACGCCGCCGCCGGGCCTGGTGTGGATCGACATCCTCCAGCCATCGGTGGAGGAGAAGGCGCTGGTCGAGGCCGCGACGGGCATCGCCATCCCGACCCCGGAGCAGATGCGCGAGATTGAGCCGTCGAGCCGGTTGTTCCAGGCGAACGGCGCCCTGTTCATGACCGCGAGCGTGCTCCACCGCTCCGACAGTGCGGAGCCAGAAACCCGAGCCATGACGTTCGTCATTGTTAGCGGGATTATGGTCTCGATCCGCTACTCGACGCCGCTGTCCTTCGAGACGTTCCTCAACCGGATCCGGCAGCAGCCGTCACTCGTCGACAGCGCCGAGTCCACCCTGGTCGGCCTGCTCGACGCCATCATCGACCGCATCGCCGACGCGCTCGAGTTCGTCGACGTCAAGCTGAACGCGCTCGCCAGCACGATTCTGGCGTTCGGCTCGGGGGCGGCGCAGGCGTCGAAGGATTACAAGGACGAGCTCCGCCAGATCGGCCAGAACCAGCTGCGCTGCTCCAAAGCGGACGAGAGCCTGGTCAGCCTGACCCGGGTGCTGACCTTCCTCGACGCCAACCTGCGCCAGTCGAGCGGCAAGCAAATCCGGCTCAGGATCAAGAGCCTGCAGCGCGATGTTCAGTCGCTGCTGGGTTACGAGGAGCGGCTGTCGGAGCGGCTGGAGTTCCTGCTGGAGGCGACGCTTGGGGCCATCAACGTCGAGCAGACCAAAATCATCAAGCTGTTCTCGGTCATGGCTGTCGTCTTCCTGCCGCCGACGCTGATCGCCAGCATCTACGGCATGAACTTCGACCTCATGCCCGAGCTGCACTGGCCCTACGGCTACGTCATGGCGCTGGTGATGATGGTGATCTCGGCTATCCTTCCTTACGCCTTCTTCAAGTACCGCGGCTGGCTGTAGAGCAAGGGTCATTGAGTTGGTACAGAACCCTCACCGGCGTCATCAACTCATTCATGCAGGGCTGTCCTCTTCGACCTCCTTACTTGTCACCCCCGGACATGTTCCGGGGGTCCATTTTAGGCGTAAATGGCCGTGACAGGCACGGCCATGACACTTGAACATACCGTTCCTTTACCGGGGGCTTCATTGGTCTTAGCGACCCGCCCTGTTCGGGCTGACTAAGCCGCAAGCGCCGCGGCGAGGGCTGCCGGCGTCCGCCTTTGCGCGGCCCGCGTTCCGATCTCGCGCAGGCCCCACACCAGCGAACCGGGGTTGTCGTAGGTGACGAGCCCGTTATCGCCGTGGCGGACGCAGCCGAGCTGCGCCTGATGCGTGGTCAGCACCGGCTTGCCGGCACCGAGCGCGTGCTCGGCGAGGATGCGTTCTGCGCCGTGCGCGCCGGAATGACGACGGCATCGCAGGCGGCGAACACCTCGGCAAAGGCCTCGGCCGGCAGGTCGCCCAGGAACCGGCAGGCGTGGGCGAAGCCGCCGTGCCAGGCGCGCGCCTCCAGCTCGGCCCGCAGCGAGCCCGTCGCCGACCAGTAGCACCCGCACCGCCCGGCATCGGCGTGCACCGTGGCCATCGCTTCGACCAGCAGGTCGGCGCCCGCCGCCCAGGTGATCTCGCCCGCGAAGAGCACGGCGACGTCGCCGTCACCGAGGCCGAGCCGCTGGCGCACTGCCGCCCGGGCGTCCCCCACCCGCGCTTCCAGCGAAACGGCGGGTTCCGCCGGTTCGGCGGGCACGGGCGCGGGTGCCGGTGGCGCCGCCGCGGCCGGTATCTCAGTCGCCAGCGTCAATGGCGGCTCTGTGGGCATGGCCGGCTCGCGAGCGGGCGCGCCAGACTTGGCGCCCGCATTCGCAACGGCTACCGCGTCGGCTCGCACCGTGACCCGCCCGACCAGCGCGTCCGTGGACGGGGCGGGGGCCCGCAGCCGCCACTGGCGGTACCGCGCGGTCAATGCAACCCCCATCCTTCCGAGCCAGCCGCCAGAATGCGGCACGTGCGACGTGGCCCGATTTGGCGCCTCCGGTGCCATAGCGACCGCAACATTCGCCACCGCAACGTCCGCAACTGCGACGGCCCTGGCGGGCATGTCGGATTCCGCCGGCACCTCGCTCTTCCTCGCCGCGTTCGCCGCGCTCTCCGTCTCGTTGAGCGGCGGGCGGATCGCCGCGATCAGGTCCTCGACCTCGGCCACGCGATGGGCCTCAGTGCAGGCCTCGAAGCGGAGGTGGAGGTGGGTCATCCCCAGGGCCATCGCCTGCTCCCAGGCCGCGACCGCCTGCGAGCCCGGTCCTCCGAGCTGCGGGTCGGCGGCGGTGGCGCGGCCGACGAACAGCGGGACGGCGTTGTCGCCGTCATAGCGGACCAGGACATAAACGACCGGCTGGCCGAGCCACAGCGGCCGCGCCCGGCTAACGGCGAAGTCGTAGCGCTTCCCGCTCTTGCCGAGCCACATGGCGACGTGCGGCCGCGACAACGGCACGCTTTGGGGCAAGTACATGACCATCACCTCCCAGCGATGCTATCTGCCTTCGAGCCCGCCGCCCTGTCGGCTTATGCAGGCTCCTCGTCCCCCAAAACGTGTGTCTCCTTAGATCCTCAAGCGGGGTCGAGCCGCGCCGGGTCCCTCCGCACCGCCAGCGGTATGGGCCCGCCCAGCCCCTGCGCCAGCCCATCCTCAGTGCGCACCACCAGCCGGCCGCTCTCCGGCTCGACCGCCAGAGCGCTCCACGGTAAAGCCAGACGCTTTGGCGCGAACAGACCGAAGCGGCGCGAAACAATCATGACCAGGGCGATGCGGCCGGTGAGCGGATCGACGGTGAACCAGTCGACGGTGCCAAGCCTGCTGCCGGTGTCGGTGTAAACGGGCGTTCCGCGGCCACCCGAAAAGCGGACGAAACGTCCTTCAGACCCTGCGCCGACGCCTAATGCTTGGTGTTCCATGTCCGACCTTCCGCGCGCTCCGCCGCTCAAACAACAGTTGCGAATACGAATCGGTTCCTGTGGATGATAGCTTATCCTGCCCGATTCCCGCCGCATACCCCCGTACGCGGACGTTGACCGGTCCAGTCAATCAGGAGCCGCTCATGTGGGTCCCGGGCATCGAAAGCGTTGACCGGCGCGTGCGCCCGCCCCACGCTCGCCGCCCGTTCGGGCAGCGGCTCAACCAGCTGCGGATGGTAATGTGTCCCGACTCTCGGTCCCCAAGGACAAGATCAGGATCGTGCTCGTCGAGGGCGTGCACGAGAGCGCCGCCCGCGTGCTTGCCGCCAACGGCTACGTCAACGTCGAGCGGCAGGCGGCGAGCCCCCCGCCGGAGACGCTGAAAGAGCTCCTGGCCGAGGCGCACGTCCTCGGCATCCGCTCGCGCACGAGGCTTTCGGCGGAGCTCATCGCCGCCGCGCCTAAGCTCTTCTGCATCGGCTGCTTCTGCATCGGCACCAACCAGGTCGATCTCGGCGCCGCCAAGCTCGCCGGCATCCCAGTGTTCAACGCCCCCTACTCGAACACCCGGTCGGTGGCGGAGCTGGTGCTGGGCGAAATCATCATGCTGATGCGCCGCGTCCCGGAAAAGTCCGAGCTCGCCCATCGCGGCGTCTGGCGCAAGACCGACGCCGGGGCGCATGAGATCCGCGGCAAGACGCTCGGCATCGTCGGCTATGGCCACATCGGCTCACAGCTCTCGGTCCTGGCCGAGGCCATCGGCATGCGCGTGCGTTACTACGACATCGTCGAAAAGCTCTCGCTCGGCAACGCCGCGCCCACCGCGTCGCTGGCGGAGCTGCTGGGCCTGGCAGACGTCGTCAGCCTCCACGTGCCGGCGACGGCGGAGACCCGCGGCATGATCGGCTCGGACGCGCTCGCCCGGATGCGCCCGGGCGCGCTGCTGATCAACGCCGCCCGCGGCGAGGTGGTCGACGTTGATGCCCTGGCCGCGGCGCTGAGGGAGGGGCGGATCGGCGGCGCCGCCGTCGACGTGTTCCCGGTGGAACCGGCGGGCGGTGCAGAGCCCTTCGCGAGCCCCTTGCGGGGCCTCGACAACGTCATCCTCACCCCTCACGTCGGCGGCGCCACCGAGGAGGCGCAAGACAGCATCGGCGCCGAAGTCGCCGGCAAGCTCGCCAGCTACTCCGACAGCGGCGCCACCATCGGCGCGGTGAACTTCGTCGAGGTGTCGCTGCCGATCCAGCGCAACGCCACCCGCTTTCTCCACATCCACCGCAACGTCCCGGGCGTGCTGTCGCGGATCAACGAGGTGTTCTCGGGCAAGAGCCTCAACATCGCCGGCCAGTACCTGCGCACCGACGCCGAGATCGGCTACGTCGTCACCGACATCGACGGTCGGCTGGCGGCCGGCACCGGCATTCGCCGCGAACTCGCCGCCATCCCCGGGACGCTGCGCGTCCGCTTCCTGTACTGAGCTCGGCGAGAAGCGTCATTGCGAGGAGGCGAAGCCGACGCGGCAATCCATGCCCCCAACTCTGGATCGCCACGCCGCCACGGCGGCTCGCGATGACGCCGTTCAGTGCGGGCGCACCTGATCACGGACCGGCTTGCCGGCCCGTGGCCTTTAGCGGGATGAGCGCTTGCTCCCGCCCTTGCGCGCCTGCTCGGTCGCGCCCTTTTCGTCGCCACCCGAGATCTTGTCCTTGTCCTCCTTGCCATAGGCCCGGGTCACGTCGGTGATCGACCCGAACTCGTCCTCCGGGAGGTTGTCGATGGCACTGATGACCGCTTTGGGCGCGTCGTTGCCTTCCGCCTGCTTCTTCAGCGCCTCCTTGTCGGCCGGGAATGTCATCCCCTTTAAAGCTTTTGTCAGGTCGGTGATTGATGGCGCTTGCGTCATGATCCGATCTCCCTGGTTCCCTATGAGCGGCCGGCCATCGGCGTGCCC
The DNA here is from genome assembly GCA_963746275.1 of uncultured Alphaproteobacteria bacterium. Classification (GTDB taxonomy): domain Bacteria; phylum Pseudomonadota; class Alphaproteobacteria; order Rhodospirillales; family Defluviicoccaceae; genus JAEULH01. The sequence continues at coordinate 20,433 of CAVVAX010000038.1, read as the reverse complement.
GGACGTCCAGCAACGTCTCCGCGCCCCGGCCTGTTCCGTGGCCAGATCCCGCAAGGCCCCGGTCCGCCTGCTGGACGCAGTCACGAGTTGTGATTAGCGCCGCTTGCGGCTAACGAGCGTCATGACCTACGAGCTCGACAGCTTTGGCACAGCAACGGTGGCGATGTGCGTGTTCTTCGCCGGCCACGCGCTCGTTCGCCGCTTCGCCGTCCTGCGCGACTACGCCATCCCCGAGCCGATCGTCGGCGGCTTCGCCTTCGCGCTTGGGGTCGCGGCTCTGTTCTGGATGGCCGACGTCACGATCACCTTCGACCTGTTCCGCCGCGACATCCTGCTCGTCTACTACTTCGCTGCACTCGGCATGCAGACCAATCTGCGCGAGGTCGTGGCCAATGGCCGGCCGCTGGTCGTCCTCGTCGGCCTGGCCGGCGCTTTCATCGTCGTGCAGAACGTCGTCGGCATCGCCATCGCCGGGTCGTTCGGCCACGACCCTGCCAACGGCATCGTCGCCGGCTCCATGGCCCTGATCGGCCGATCGGGAACAACGGTCGCCTGGGCGCCCTTCTTCAGCGAGCGTTTCGAGCTGGGCCACGTCTCCCGGCTGGGGCTCGCCGTCAACATGACCGGGCTGATCGCCGCCTGCGGCATCGGCGGGCCATTGGCGCGGACCCTGATCCAACGTCACCGGCTTAAGGTCCCGGGCCTGGGACGGCTGCCGGAGGTCGGCGGCGATGCGGCGGCGGAGGCGCCGAGGCTCGACCATCACGCCTTCCTGCTGGCCCTGCTCAGGTTGCACCTCGCCATTCTCGCCGGCGAGGTCCTGGCGCGGGGACTGCAGGCCGCCGGAATTGCCGTGCCGCTCTACGTCACCTGCCTGATCACCGGCATCCTGCTCGGCAACGTCACGCCGCGGCTTGCCAAAGGCGTCGACCTCAGGGCCAGCGATACCTGCCTGACCCTGATCGCCTACGTCAGCCTCGGCCTGTTCTACACCATGACCATCATGAGCCAGCAGCTATGGGCGGCGGGCGAGTTCTTCTCCTTCGTCTCGGTCAACATCGCCGTGCAGGCGACCCTGGCCGCCGCCTGCGCCTACCTGGTCGTCTTTCGCGTCTTCGGTCGCGACTATGACGCCGCGGTGATCAGCGCCGGCTTCGTCGGCATCGCCCTCGGCTCCACCGCGACGACGCTGGCAATCATGGCTGCGGTAGCGACGCAATACGGCCGCTCGCAGAAGCCGTTCGTCATCGTGCCGCTGGCCTGCGGCATCTTCGTCGACATCATCAACTCGACCCTGATCGCGCTGTTCGCGGCGATGCTCTAGCGAGGTTCATGCAGGATCGTCATCGCCAGCTTGAGAAGAAGCGTGGCGGTGTAGGTCGGGTTAGCTCCAGGCTTAACCCGACGGATGAATGCTGAGTACATGCTACAGCGTTCGCTCTTCGTCACCCCGGACTTGTTCCGGGGGTCCATCGAAGACGTGGATCGCCGCAACACGTGCGGCGATGACAGGGAACGTGGATGGTCATTCGCGAACCGCTACCGCGTCACCCAGCCGCCGCATACCGGGAACACTTGGCCGACGAAGCAGTTCGCGGCGTCGCTGCACAGGTACGCGGCGAACTCTGCGTCTTCGCGGGCACTGACCAAGCGGCCGAGCGGAACCTCACGCTTAAGACGGTCCTGGAAGCGCGGGTTGGCCTGGACATCGGCCGGAAAGTACGTGGGGTTGTCGACGAAGTTCTGCGCGATCGCGTTCACCTGGACGCCATGGGGCGCCACTTCCGTGCCGACGGCTTGCACGTAGGCAAGCTGCGCGCCCCTCGCCGCGCTGTAGGTCGACGCCCGCTTCATCCCGCGCAACGCCGAGGCGCTGCCCATGACCAGGATCTTCCCCTCGCGCCGCTCGATCATCTGCGGCAGCACGGCGCGGCAGAGCCGGGGGAGCGGGTCGACGAGCGCGGCGAACGTGTCCCGCCACTCGTCATCGCACGCCGCGGTGACGAGGCTGGTTGGCGCCGGCACACTCAGGTTGACGACCAAGATGTCGACGTGGCCCGCGGCCGTAACGATGGCTGCGGGAGCCTCGGGATCGGCGAGCGTGCCCGCGTTCGCGATCACGTCGGCGCCGTGTCCGGCGAACACGTCGCAGAGGACCGGCCCCATGAAGGCGTCCGACTGGGTGATGAGGGCGCGCTTGCCCAAAAGAAGCTCGGTTGGCACGGCTTGCCTCCCTGGCGATGGAATTGCCCCTCCGGCGGGGGTGGCGGTAGCACGCTGTCCCACCTCTCATGAGGTTCCTTCGCGCCGCCTTGTCTACGCAATGGCCTTCGCTTTCCACCCTGATTGCGCTGTTCGCGGCGATGCTCTAGACAGTCATTGCTGCGGCCGCGAAGGGGAGGGTCCTCGGGCGCGTGCGGCGAAAAGGTCCGGGGCAGCTCCGCACATGGGCGAACTCCTCAGCGTTGCCGGCGACAACCTGCTTTCGCCGCCGATCTTGTTCTTCGTGCTCGGCATGGCGGCTGGGCTGCTCCGCTCGGACCTGACCATTCCCGAGGCCGTCGGCAAGACGCTGGCGCTCTACCTGATGATGGCGATCGGCTTCAAGGGCGGCGCGGCCATGGCGAACGGCGAGGCGGCGGCCGGGATGATCGGCGCCATGGCCACCGGCATCGGGCTCAGCTTCTTCCTGCCGGCGATCGGCTTCTTCCTGTTGCGCGCCACGACCCGCTTCGATAGCGACACCGCCGCCGCCGTCTCCGCCCATTACGGCTCGGTGAGCGTCGTCACCTTCGTCACTGCGGTGAGCTTCCTCGGCACGCAGAACGTCGCCTACGACACCTACATGGTCGCGGTCGTGGCGCTGATGGAGACGCCGGCGATCGTTAGCGGCCTTCTCCTCGCCCACCTCTCTGCAAGCCGGGGCAAGGGCGGCGTCTCGCAGCGGGCGATGGGCCATCTCGTGCGCGAGATTTTGCTCAACAGCAGCGTCGTCGTTCTGGTCGGCTCGTTCGTCATCGGCTGGCTGACGGGGACGCGCGGGATGGAGCGGGTGGCGCCCTTCCTCGTCGCGCCGTTCACCGGCATCCTCTGCCTGTTCCTCCTGGACATGGGCCTGGTCGCCGCGCGCCAGCTCACCGGCAGCAAGGTGCTGGCGGCGGGGCCGTTGATCTTCGCCATCTACATGCCGCTGATCGGCGCGGCGCTCGGGCTCGGCGCCGCCATGCTGGCCGGGCTCGGCACCGGCAGCACCGCGCTGCTGGCGGTGCTGGCTGCGAGCGCCTCCTATATCGCTGTGCCGGCGGCCATGCGGATCGCCCTTCCCAAGGCGAACGCCGCCGTGTACCTGACGCTATCGCTGGCGGTGACCTTCCCCTTCAACGTGCTCGTCGGCATCCCGCTCTACTTCGCCGCCGCCCAGTGGCTGACCGCCACCACAGGATCCTGACCATGGTCGAGCTGCACAGACGCAAGAAGATCGAGGTCATCATCGAGACGCCGGCGCGGCCGCTGCTCATCGATGTCCTGAACCGCGCCGGCTCGCCAGGCTACACCCTGATCCCGGCCATCGGCGGCCGCGGCCTGCGCTCGGCCTGGGACCGCAACCAGCTCATGGACGCCGCCAACCAGGTGATCATCGTCACCATCGTCTCGGCCGAGGCGGCGGAGACGCTCATGGCGGAGATCGGCAAGCTGCTCGAGGACTACCGGGGCGTGGTTACGGTGTCGGACGTGGAGGTCCTGCGCGGCGGCCGGTTCTAATAGCGCGTCCCTGCGACGCGGTGCTGCCTTGTCTGATCACCCCGCCGGGTGAAAACTTGATCCACCGTGCGGTAGCTCGTTGACGTGTCGCTTGCGACAAAAGGGGCGTGTGACCCGGACCTTACCTGGCGGCTCCGGGCGCGTCGGCAACGGTCGTCGGCATCGTCTCCGAGGTCGGAGAGCTGGTCGGCTATGCTCTCCGGCTGCCTTGCAGTTGGCGGCGCTGCCGATCCTCTTTCGCCTAGCCCGGTCGCCAGTTCGAACCGGGCACTGAAGTCAGGTCGGGCCGCGCGGCATTCAGCGACGGAGAGAGCATGATCGCGTACCTGTGGATCGGGGTTGGTAGTGCTCTTGGCGGCATGGCGAGATACTGGTTATCGGGACTCGTCGCGACGCGCCTGGGCGAAACATTCCCCTGGGGCACGATCGTGGTGAACGCGACCGGCTCGTTCATTATCGGCTTCTTTGCCACGATCAGCGGGCCGGACGGGCGACTGCTCGTACCGTCCTTGACCCGGCAGTTTGTGATGCTTGGGCTGTGCGGCGGCTACACGACGTTCTCGTCGTTCAGCCTGCAGACGCTTAGCCTGATCCGGGACGGCGAATGGCTGCAGGCCGGGGTGAACATCGCGCTCTCGGTCGTACTGTGCCTGCTCGCCGTCACGGCCGGGCATTTTGCGGCGGACGCCCTGAACCAGATGGAGGCCCCATGAGGATCAACCTTCCCGAGGAGGCCCAGCTGTTGCGCATCTTCATCAGCGAGCAGGACCGCTATCAGCATCAGCCTCTCTACGAAGCACTGGTGCTGAAGGCGCGCGAGCTTGGCTTGGCCGGCGCGACCGTGTTGCGTGGCCCGCTCGGCTACGGCCACACCAGCCGGATCCACACAGCGAAGATCCTGCGCTTGTCGGATGATCTGCCGCTGGTTGTGGAAATCGTGGAGTCGCAGGCGAATATCGACGCCTTCCTGCCTGTTCTGGACGCAATGATGGAGAGCGGCCTCGTCACCATCGAGAAGGCGAGAGTGCTGCGCTACGGCCCGAACCCGAAGAAGCCGGCAACGTGAGGCGAAGCGGCCGATCCGGAGTGCCGGCGCTGGGAAGCAGAAGCAAGGAGCCGGTGAGCCCGGGGCCGGACGGTGTTCGCGGGTTGCAGCGTGCGCTGCGATGCAGGCCGAGCAGTTAAAGATCACTAACGAGCAACCGCGAGTTCCCCGTAGTTGAGCGGCTGTTGCCCGGATGGGGCGGCTGAGCTAGAAGAACCGCCGCGGGATAAGCAAGCGCCGCGACCGGCTGATGAACGGCGGCATGAGTGGCGATTTCAGGCAATAGCGGCAGGGCGTCAAGGCGCTACGGCCTCATCTGGCGCGTGGCCGCAGCGGTGGCCCTAACGGCGCTTCTCGCCGGCTGCGGGGAGGAGGAGGCGCGGGTTCCCGAGCCGGTGCGCCCGGTTCGCGTCGTCACCGTGGAGATGGGCTCCGGCGGCGAGCTCGTCAGCATCACCGGCCAGGTGCAGGCGGAGGAGGAGGTGAGCCTCGCCTTCCGCGTCGGCGGACGGATGCTCGAGCGATCGATCAACGTCGGCGACCGGGTCGAGGCGGGCCAGGTTGTCGCCCGGCTGGAGCGCGAGCCGGCGGAGAACCAGCTTCGCCAGGCGCGCGCGGCCGTGGAATCGGCACGCGGCCAGCTCAACAAGACCCGGGCCGATTTCGGCCGGCAGCAGTCGCTGCTCGCCAGCGGCTTCACCACCCGGGTGCGTTACGACCAGGCGCGCCAGGCGATGGTCGCGGCGCAGGCGCAGTTCGACGACGCCCGCGCCAGGTTCGACATCGCCCAGGACAACGTGGGCTACACCGAGCTGCTCGTCGATGCTGGCGGCTTCGTCACCGCCCGCGGGGCCGAGCCGGGGGAGGTGGTGACCGCAGGACAGATGATCGTCCGCATCGCCCGCGAACGCGGCCGCGACGCCGTCTTCGACGTGCCCGAGCGGATCATGCGGGCGGCGTCCGCCGACGATCCCATCGACGTGGCGCTGGCGAGCGAACCTACGGTGCGAGCGGTCGCGCGCGTGCGCGAAGTCTCGCCGCAGGCCGACCCGGTGACGCGGACGTTCCAGGTGCGGGCTGGACTGGACGATCCGCCGGAGGCGATGCGGCTCGGCTCGACGGTCATGGGCAGCGTCACCCTGGACGCAACGCCCGGGATCGTCGTTCCGCCCTCGGCGCTGACCCTGGCCGGCGCCGGGCCGGCCGTTTGGGTGGTCGAGCGGGAGACGATGACGGTGGCGCTTCGCCCCGTGCAGGTGGGCCAGTTCGCGCTCGATGCCGTGACCATCGCCGAGGGGCTGAAGGAGGGCGAGCTGGTCGTGACGGCCGGCGTACAGGTGCTGAGGCCAGGACAGAAGGTGAGGCTGCTCGGTGCTCCGTCATGAGCGGCTTCAATCTCTCCGCCTGGGCGCTGAAGGAGCGCTCGATCGTCACCTTCTTCATGATCGCGCTGCTCGCGGCTGGGCTCTACTCGTTCTACAACCTGGGCCGCAACGAGGATCCGGCGTTCACCTTTCGGACGATGGTCGTGCAGGCCGGCTGGCCGGGCGCGACGCTGGAAGAGACGACGCTGCAGGTGACCGAGCGGCTGGAGCGCAAGCTCCAGGAGACGCCGTACCTCGACTACCTCAACAGCTATACCACCGCCGGGCGCACGACGATCTTCGTCAACCTGCGCGGCGACACCCCGCCGGGCGAGGTGCCGGACGCCTGGTACCAGGTGCGCAAGCAGGTCGGAGACATCCGCCACACGCTGCCCGCCGGGATCGTCGGCCCCGGCTTCGATGACGACTTTGGCGACACCTACGGGATCATCTATGGCTTCGTCGCCGACGGCTTCTCCGAGCGCGAGCTTCGCGACAAGGTCGAGGACATCCGCTCCGAGCTGCTGCTGATCCCAGACGTCTCCAAGATCGAGATCCTCGGCGCCCAGGACGAGCAGATCCTGGTGGAGTTCCAGCCTGAGACGCTGGCCGGGCTCGGGATCGAGCCATCGGCGCTCGTCGACGCGCTCGAGGCGCAGAACGTGGTTCGTCCCGCCGGTGCGCTGCAGACGGACACCGAGGCGGTGATCCTCCGGGTTTCAGGCGCCTTCGCCTCCGAGGCCGACGTTCTCGCCGTCAACTTCACCGCCGGCGGCCGGGTGCTGCGCCTCGGCGACATCGCCGAGGTGCGCCGCATCCCCGTCGATCCGCCGCAGCCGATGTTTCGCGTCAACGGCGAGCCCGCCATCGGCCTTGCGGTTGCCATGCGCGACGGCGGCGACATCCTCGTGCTCGGCCGCAACATCAAGGCGGCGATGGCGGAGATCACCGCCAACCTGCCCATCGGGATCGAGCCGCACCTGGTCGCGGATCAGGCGGTGGTCGTCGACGAGGCTATCGGCGACTTCACCGACTCCCTGTGGCAGGCGATCGCAATCATCCTCGCCGTCAGCTTCATTAGCCTGGGTGTGCGCGCCGGCGCGGTGGTGGCCTGCGCCATCCCGCTGACGCTCGCCTTCGTCTTCCCGATCATGGAGATGATCGATACCGATCTGCAGCGCATCTCGCTCGGCGCGCTGATCATCGCCCTCGGGCTCCTGGTCGACGACGCGATGACCGCGGTCGATGCGATGCTGCGCAGGCTTTCGGCCGGCGACGACATGAACGCGGCGGCGAGCTTCGCCTACTCGACGCTGGCCTTCCCGATGCTGACCGGCAGCCTCATCACCATGGCCGGCTTCGTCCCCATCGGCTTCGCCCGCAGCTCCGCCGGCGAGTACACGTTCTCGATCTTCGCCGTCGTCAGCATCGCCCTGGTCCTGTCCTGGGTCGTCGCCGTCATCTTCACGCCCGCTCGTCGGCGCGGCGCTCCTGCGCAAGCCGAAGCAGACGGCGGCCGCGGGCGGTGGCCCCTCCGAGCGGCTCTACCGGCGGGTTCTTGAACGGCGCGCTCGCAGCGCCCTGGATCACCATCGCCGTCACGCTCGCAGCGTTCGTCGTCTCGCTCCTCGCCCTCGACCGGGTGCCGCGACAGTTCTTCCCGTCCTCCGACCGCGTCGAGCTGGTCGTCGACCTGCGCCTGCCGCAGAACGCGTCGATCTTCGCCACCGAGGCGACGGTCGCCCGCTTCGACGCGATCCTCGAAGCAGGACCCGGACGTCGACCACTGGAGCAGCTACGTCGGCCGCGGCGCCATCCGCTTCTACCTGCCGCTGGACGTGCAGTTGGCCGACCCGTTCTTCGGCCAGGTGGTCCTCGTCGCCAAGGACGTGGCCGCCCGCAAGCGCCTGGAGGAGCGGCTGGGGGTCGTGCTCGAGGAGCAGTTCCCGGAGGTGGTGAGCCGCATCGCGCCGCTGGAGCTCGGCCCGCCGGTCGGCTGGCCGGTTCAGTACCGGGTCAGCGGACCCGAGACCGGGCGAGGTGCGCGCCATCGCCATGCGCCTCGCCCAGACCATCGCCTCGAGCCCGGACGTCGCGCGACGTCAACTTCAACTGGATGGAGCCGGCCCGCGAGCTGCACATCCGCGTCGACCAGGACGAGGCCCGCCGGCTCGGCCTGAGCTCGCAAGGCGGTCGCCGACCTGCTCGAGCACCACGGTGACCGGCCAGCCGGTCACCCAGGTTCGCGACGACATCTACCTCGTCGACGTCGTCGCCCGGGCGATCGGCGGACAGGCCATGTCGGTCTCGGCCTTGCGCAACCTTCCGGTGGCGCTGCCGGACGGGCGGACGGTGCCGCTGAGCCAGTTCGCGACCTTCGACGTACACCCAGGACCAGCCGCTCATCTGGCGGCGCGACCGGCTGCCGACGCTGACGGTCCAGTCGGAGGTGGCGCCGGGCACGCTGCCCGAGGAGATCGTGGACGAGCTCGACGCCGGAGATCGCGGCGCTCGAACGCCGACCTGCCCAAGGGCTACGCCGATCGCCCTCGGCGGCATCGCCGAGGAAAGCGCGAGCTCGCGAGCGTCGGTCATGGCGGTCGTCCCGCTCATGGTCTTCCTGACCCTGGCGCTGCTGATGATCCAGCTCAAGACGTTCAAGCGGATGCTGCTGGTCTTGAGCATCGTTCCGCTGGGCCTGATCGGCGTCGTCGGCGCGCTTCTCGCTGTCTGGGCGGCCGCTGGGCTTCGTCGCCATCCTCGGCATCCTCTCCCTGATCGGCGTGATCGCCCGCGGCGGCGTCATCCTCATCGAGCAGATCGAGGCCGAGCGGGGCGCCGGCGTCGCTGTCCGCGACGGCGGTCGTTGCCGGCCTGCCTGTCGCGCTTCCGCCCGATCATGCTGACCGCCGTGTCCACCGTCCTCGGCCTGATCCCGATCGCGTTCACGGTGTTCTGGGGGCCGATGGCGTTCGCGGTGATGGGCGGGCTGCTGGTCGCCTCGGTGCTGACGCTGATCGTCCTGCCGGTGCTCTACGTAATGTGGTTCGCGGGCAGAGGATGCAGGCCTCGCCGGCGACCGGTTCCGGCCGCCGGTGCCGGTCAAGCCGGGCCGGGTGCGGCACGATAATCGGCTGAACCGTGGCGCGCGGCTTGCATTTCCGCCGGACTTGCAGGGAGCGTTCTTCGCCCGCCCGGCTCGGGGCACGCCGGCCGCTCGGGTACTCAGTAGAGGGAGAAGGGACAGGGACATGCACTTCGGAAGGCGATACCCGCTTGCGCTCTGCCTGGGCTTGGCCATGGCTGCCTGGTCGGCCGGCGGCGCGCTCGCGCAGCAAGGCAAGGGCGATCCGGACGATCCCATGGACCTCGGGCCGGCGTTCCAGAAGGTGGCGTTCGACGCCGCCGACACCGATGGCGACGGCCTCGTCAGCGAGGCCGAGTTCGCCCGCGACGCCGCTGCCGCTTTCGCCGGGCTGGACGCTAACCGCGACCGCAAGCTGACGCCGGCGGAGCTCGGTCCCCATGACCCGGCGCAGTTCAAGAAGGTCGACGCCAACGGCGACGGCGTCTTGACCTTCAAGGAGGTCATGACCTTCAAGATGAGGGCGTTCAAGGCCGGCGACGAGAGCGGCGACGGCAAGCTGTCGTACGACGAGATGGTCGAGTCGGTGAAGGCCGAGTAGCGGGGAGGATGGGATGCGCACAGTGAATATGAAGCTCGCCCGGCGCAGCACGGCGGCGGCGCTGGTTACCGCCATCGCGCTCGGCACGGCCGCCTGCGAGACGGGCGGCTCCGGGGCCGGCGTCGGCACGGTCGGCGGAGCGGCTCTGGGCGCCGGCGTCGGCCGCGCCGCCTTTGGCAACAATGCCGGGGCCATGTTGATCGGCGGCGCCGTCGGCGGCCTCGCCGGCAACATGACTGTCGACCGCGCCGCCGAGGAGCGCCGGGTCCAGCAACAGGAGGCGAGCCGCGATGCCTCCGCCCAGCGCCAGCTCGACTTCGAGCGCCAGCGGATGCTGCAGGAGGACGCCACCCGTCGGCAGATCCAGGAGCAACGCGAATTCGACGAGTGGCGCCGCCAACAGCAGCGCGGCTAGAGCGATCTGCCGCTGGGTTGATGCACCTGCCCCTACCACGGCGTCATCGCGAGCCGCGCAGCGGCGTGGCGATCCAGTACTGGAAGGCCCTAGATTGCCGCGTCGGCTTCGCCTCCTCGCAATGACGTCCCTTGTTCGACCTAATGGCACCTTGCTCTAGCGCCGCTCGCCCAACGTGCGGCGTTTGGGCGGCGGCAGAACGCTGCCGCCGCGCCTCCGTCACGCGATCGTCGCTGGCGCACCCGCGCGCGGCGCGATAGCAAGCAAAACCCAAATCCAGAAGAAGGACCGCGCCGATGGCCGGGACAAAGCCCGCGAAGATGATTGCGATCGCCTGCCAGGGCGGCGGCACGCATGCCGCCTTCACCTGGGGCGTTCTCGGCGAGATCCTGAAGACGAAGCAGGCGCTGGGACGCCGAGGCGGATCCGGCGCCACTTCGACATCATCGCCATCAGCGGCACCTCGGCCGGGGCGCTCTGCGCGCTCGCGACCTTCTACGGGCTTGCGCCCAACACCGCCGATCCAGGCTGCGGCAGCATCGACAAGGCGATCGAGCGGCTCGATTTCCTGTGGACCACCTTCGCCGCGACCACCCCGATCGAGAGCGCCTACAACCAGCTCGTCGGCACGCTGCTCGAGCTCCGCGCCCAAGGCGTGCCGTTCCCGGCGTCGGATCCCTATGCCGTTTACGCCGGCCTCGGCCTGTCGGCGCTTGTCGAAGCTGGGCGCGCGGCCGGTCTACCTGCAGTTCCCGGCGCTGCTCGAGGCGCTCTGCCCGCACTTCGACGCCATCGACTGGAAGGCGGTGGCCGAGCGGGACCTGCGGGTGCTGGCCGGCGCGATCGAGATCCTGAGCGGCAACTTCGAGATCTTCGATTCCGACAAGACCCTGGAGGAGATGGGCCTCCTCGGCCCGCCGCCGTCGAACCAGTACGAGGAGACCCGCTGGCGCATGCGCCGGGCGATCACGCTGGAAGGCGTGGCCGCGTCGGGCACGCTGCCGGAGGTGTTGCCGGCGCAGGTGATCCCCAACCAGAGCTTCCCCGTCTGCGGGTCCGGCAAGGCGATCGTCCGCGACGGCTACTACTGGGACGGCCTCTACTCGCAGAACCCGCCGATCCGCGACCTGCTCGAAACCCCGAACAAGGAGCACAAGCCCGACGAGATCTGGGTCGTCCGCATCAACCCGCAGGAGTTCCGCCCGGGCCGGGAGAGGCTGAGCCTGGAGGACATCCGCGACCGGGAGAACGACCTCGCCGGCAACCTGTCGCTGAACCAGGAGCTCGACCACATCCTCACGGTCAACCGCTGGCTCGACAAGTACGCCGAGGACAACCCGCTGCTCGCCCGCTACAAGCCGATCGCGGTGCGCACCATCAAGATGACCCGGGAGACGGCCTGGGGGCTGCGGCATACGACCAAGTTCGACCGCAGCCCGGAGCACCTGGCGAGGCTGCGCCAGGAGGGCCAGGAGATCGCCCGGCAGTGGCTGCACGGCTGGCGGACGCAGGGTGCCGACTTTGCCCACTACCCCGACGACGCCCGCTACCCGGAGCCGGCGGCGGGGTAGACAGGCGATCAAGTGAAGGAGCGCGAAGAAGGCAACGAAGCCGTAGCGCGGATCAAGGCCAAGTCGGATCGGCCGGATGTAATCGCCATCCATTCGTCGGATCCCCCCTGCGGCTAATCCGACCGACGCTTCCCCAATGCCCGCGGGTCGCAATGAGCCACTCGTCGTTGTCCTCATGGCCGTAATCGTTGCTGATTAGTGCAAGTCATGATTACATTACGCGCCTGACGTAACAACATCGCGTCGCAAGCAGCGAACCGGTGTGGCGATCCAGTACTGGATTGCTTGGTCGGTTTCGCCTCCTCGCAATGACCGTCTATCGGTTGATACGTAACAATTTCTTGATCTAGAAGATCGGCGGAGTTCGGTGCGGTCGTGGACGGCCTGGAAGTTCATGAACAAGTTCGGCCGCGACGGCTCAACTGTCACTCGGTCAGCAGGCCTATACAAAAAAGCGGGGCGCCGTAAATGCTCGACCTGATCATCGTCCTCGTCGCCCTCGGGCTGCTCATCTACTTCGCCTTCAAGGGGATCACCCTGATCATCCTGGCGCCGGCGGCGGCACTGCTCGCCGCCGTAGCGACGGGCGACCTGCCGGTGCTGGGCGCCTACACCCAGATCTTCATGAGCAACACCGGCTCCTTCATCGTCTCGTTCTTTCCGCTGTTCCTGCTCGGCGCCGTCTTCGGCAAGCTGATGGACGACAGCGGCGCGGCGAAGGCGCTGGCGGAAGCGGTGAGCGAAAAGCTGGGGCCTGACCGGGCCATCGTCTCGGTGGTGCTCTGCTGCGGGGCGCTCACCTATGGCGGCGTCTCCGCGTTCGTCGTCGCCTTCGCCGTCTTCCCGGTCGCGGCCGCCCTGTTTCGCACCGCCGACATCCCGAAGCGGCTGATCCCCGGCGCGCTGTCGCTCGGCGCCTTCACCTTCACCATGTCGGCGCTGCCCGGCTCGCCGGCGATCCAGAACGCGATCCCCATGCCGTTCTTCGGCACCACCTCGTTCGCCGCGCCGGGGCTCGGGCATCGTCGCCGCCGTCATCATGTTCGCGCTCGGCATCCTCTGGCTGAACCGGCGCGCGGCCACGGCGCGGGCCGCGGGCGAGGGCTACGGCGCGCACGAGGACAACCTGCCGGCCACCGGCACGGCGCTTCGCGAGTGCGCCCAGGGCGCGGGCTTCGACATCCGCGAACTGGAGGCGCATCCCGAGGCGGTCGGTCAGCCGTCCGCGGTCCTGGCGCTGCTGCCCGTGGTCCTCGTCATCGTCACCAACCTCGTCTTTTCCGCCTTCGTCATCCCCAGGCTGGACACCGCCTACCTGGCCGAGCCGCTGTTCGGGGCGACGACGATCGAGGCCGTGCGCGGCGTCTGGTCGGTGATCGTCGCCCTGTTCGTCGCCATCCTCGTCCTGGTCGCCGACCAACTGGCGGCGGCTGAGCGACCTGCGCACCAGCCTCGACGGCGGCGCCAACGCCTCGGTGCTGCCGATCTTCAACACCGCGAGCCTGGTCGGCTTCGGCGCGGTGATCGCGGCGCTGCCGGTGTTCGCCGCCATCAGCGACGCGATCCTGAACGTCACCGGCGGCAACCCGCTGCTCTCGGTAGCGGCCTCGGTGACGACGCTCTCGGCGATGACCGGATCGGCCTCCGGCGGCATGAGCATCGCCCTCGAGGCGCTGGGTCCGGCGCTGGTGGACATGGCCAACGCCGGCGGTGTCTCGCTGGAAGCCATGCACCGCGTCACCGCGCTGGCCTCGGGGAGCCTGGACGTGTTGCCGCACAGCGGCGCGGTGATCACCCTGCTCGCCGTCTGCAAGCTCAGCCACCGCGAGTCGTACGGCGACATCTTCGTCGTCTGCTGCGCCGGGCCGATGGTGGCGCTGCTGGTCGTCCTGCTTCTCGTCAGGCATGGTCGGCAGCTTCTGAGGCCGGGTCCGTGACCAAGGACGCCCGCGTCCGCGTCGAGCGCGCCGCCGACCTCGCCGCCGGCGAGCGCGCCCGCCACGAGGGGTTCATGCGCCTGGCGCTGGCGCAGGCCGGGCGCAACCCGAAGCGGCCGTTCGGCGCGGTGATCGTCGAGCGGTCGAGCGGCGCTATCGTCGCCGAGGCGGTGAACGCGGTCGAGGTCAGCCCGCTGCTGCACGGCGAGACCGCCGCCATCGACGCCTGCGCCCGTGCCCGCGGCGGCCGGGACATCGCCTGGGCGTCCTTCAGCCTGTACACGACCGCCGAGCCGTGCCCGATGTGCGCCGCCGCCATCGCCTGGACCGGCATCGGCGAGGTGATCGTCGGCACCGACACCCCGGCGCTGGCCCGCCTCGGCATCGACCAGCTACACCTAGGCTGCGCGGAGGTGCTGGCCGCGGCGCCCTTCTACCGCGGCCGGATGGTGACGGGCGTCCTCGTCGCCGAGACCGACCGGATGTACGCCGACTGGGCCCGGACCATCGTCACCCGCGGGTCCTGATCCGGGAGCAGCTTTCCACGTGCCGGCCAACGCGCCGGCCACGTGTCGGCTGCCACGCCTTGACGGTGAATTGGCGCTGTCCCTATAGTTTCGCCGACGGTTCCCGAACGGGCGACAAAGCCTCGGGATTAATAGGGAACACGGAGGGATCGACCTATGAGGGGATCCCGGGCCGTGGCTGCCCCCGCAACTGTCAGCGGGTAGCCCCCGTTCGCCAAGGGCCACTGGCCGGTCGCAGCCGCGATCGGGCGGGAAGGCCGGGCGGGGGCGGTGATCCGCTAGCCAGGAGACCTGCCGTCACCTGAGTCGACGCGACGCTTGCGGGCGGGGTGTACCGCGAACGTGCAGGTCTGGCCGTGGCTTCGGCCTTCCTTCATTCGCGCCGGCGCGGGACGCTTTGGCCTGGTGGCGATGGAGGCTGGCTCGTGCACATCATGGAGGGCTACCTGCCCGTGGCGCATGCCGCGGCGTGGACGGCGGCGTCGGCGCCGTTCGTGATCCACGGCAGCGTCCGGCTGCTCAGGACGATGCGGCACCAGCCGGAGGCGCGGCTGCCGCTCGCCGCCTGCGGCGCCTTCGCCCTGGTTCTGTCGGCGCTGAAGCTGCCCTCCGTCACCGGCAGCAGCTCCCATGCCACCGGCACCGGCCTGGGCGCGGTGCTGTTCGGGCCGAGCGTCATGACCGTGCTCGGCACCATCGTGCTGCTGTTCCAGGCGCTGCTGCTCGCCCACGGCGGCCTGACCACGCTCGGCGCCAACGCCTTCGCCATGGCCATCGTCGGCCCCTTCGCCGCCTACGGCGTGTTCCGCGGCCTGCGCCGGCTCTCGGCCTCCGTCGCCGTCGCGGTTTTCGCCGCCGCCGCGATCGGCAGCCTCGCCACCTACGCCACCACCTCCTTCCAGCTCGCGCTGGCCTTTCCGGACGTCGCCACCGGCGTCCTCGGCTCGTTCCTGAAGTTCGCCGGCATCTTCGCCATCACGCAGGTTCCGCTCGCCATCGTCGAGGGGCTGCTCACGGTCGCGGTCGTCAACGCGCTGGCCGGCCACGGCGAGGGGGACGCGGGCTGGGTGCTCCCCTGGGTGCGGAGGGCCTGACCATGGCCCGCCCGAGCCGCCGAAACCGCGCCCAAAATCACGCCGAACCGCGGCGCTGCTGCTCGTCGCCGCGGCCATCGTGCTGCTGCCGCTCCTCGCGCCGCAGCTCAAGGGCGCCACCTTCGAGGGCGCGGACGGCAAGGCACAGGCGCTGATCGAGACCATCGACCCGGGCTACCGGCCCTGGGCCGCGCCGCTGTGGGCGCCCCCGGGCAAGGAGACGGAAGGCCTCCTGTTCGCCCTCCAGGCGGCGCTCGGCGCCGGCCTGCTCGGCTACTACCTGGGCCTGAGGCGCGGCGAGCGGCGGGCGCGCGAGGCAGGCACGCGGCGCGGGCGATGAACGCGATTGACGTCATCGCCCATACCAACGCCTGGAGCAGCCGCCACCCCGGCGAGAAGGTCCTGCTCGGCGGCTGCCTGCTGCTCTTGAGCCTCGTCCTGCCGCCATGGCCGGGCGGCGGTGCTGGTCATCGCCGCCGTCGCCGGCCGCGCCGTGCTGGCGCCCGCATCCCGGCCGGGCGCCTTCCTTCGCGTGCTCGCGCTGCCGCTGGCGTTCCTGCTGAGCGGTGCGGCGATGCTCGCCGTCTCCCTCGACCTCGACCAGGGCGCGCCGACGGTCCGGGTCACCCGCGAGGGGCTGGAGCATGCCGCGCATGTCTCGCTCCGGGCGCTGGCCGCGACCTCGGCGACGATGCTGATCATCCTGACGACGCCGCTGCCGGCGCTGATCCATCTGGCCCGGCGGCTTCGCCTGCCGGAGCCGCTGATCGACCTGGCCTTCCTCGTCTACCGCTTCACCGGCCTGACCATCGGCCTCGCCGCGACCGGCCGGCGGGCGCAGCGCAACCGGCTGGGCGACGCCGGCTTCAAGACGTCGCTGCGCTCCATGGGCCTCCTGGTCGCGAGCCTGCTGCCGCGAACGCTGGCGCGGGCGGAGCGGCTGCAGGCGGGGCTGGCGGCCCGCGGCTACGACGGCACGTTGCGGACGCTGGCGCCGGCGTGGCGGCTCTCGCGCCGCTTCGTCGCCGCGGCCCTGGCCCTCGCCGCCGCCATCGTGCTCGCCAGCCTTGCCTGGCGCGGCCTCTGCCTTGACCCCGCCGCCCATCCTGGCGCTGGAAGGCGTGCACCACGCCTACCGCGGCGGCGTCGCCGCCCTGCGCGGGCTGGACCTCGTCGTGCCGGAGGGCTCTCGCCTCGCCGTCCTCGGCGCCAACGGCGCCGGCAAGACGACGGCGCTCCTGCACCTGAACGGCAGCCTCAAGCCCACGGCGGGCACCGTCTACCGCCACGGCCGCCCCGCCCGCTACGACAGGGCGGGGCTGCGCGCCTGGCGCACCGCCGTCGGCCTGGTGCTGCAGGATCCGGACGACCAGCTCTTCGCCGGCACCGTCTACGAGGACGTCTCCTTCGGGCCCATGAACCTCGGCCTGGAGGAGGGCGAGGTGCGCCGGCGCATCGACGAGGCGCTGGCGGAGATGGACATCGCCGCGCTGGCGGCCCGGCCGATCCACATGCTGAGCCACGGCCAGCGGCGGCGCGCCGCCCTTGCCGGGCGTGCTGGCGATGCGCCCGCGAGGTGCTCGTCCTCGACGAGCCGACCGCGGGCTCGACGCGCAGGGAGCCGCCGGCCTGCTCGCGTCCCTCGACCGGCTGGTCGGGCGGGCAAGAGCGTCGTCTACAGCACCCACGACGTCGATCTGGCCTACGCCTGGTCGGACCGGGTCGTCGTCCTGGAGGACGGGACGGCCGTCGCGAGCGGTCCCGCCGAGGCGGTGCTGGCCGATGCGGCCGCGCTCGCGCGCGCCGGCCTGCGCGTGCCGATCGCGCTCGAGATCGGCCTGCACGCCCGCGCCCTCGGGCTGATCGCCGCGGACGCGCCGCTGCCGCGCGTCGCCGAGGACGTCGCCGCGCTGCTTGGCCGGATCGCTGCCGTGGCGCGGGCGAAGGCCGCGTGCCGCCTGCCGCCGGCGCCGGCGGCCGGCAACTGCCGTCTCGGCTGCAGCCCAGGCGAACGGGGGAGCTCAGCCGCCGATGGCGGCGCCGAGGCCATTCATCAGCGGAACGAACTCGGGGAAGCTCGTGGCGATGGCCGTCGCGTCGTCGACGGCCGACGGGCTCGCGCGCGGCCGTGCCGAGCACGAGGAAGGCCATGGCGATGCGATGGTCGTAGTGCCCGGACGGCGATCCGCCGGCACCGGCTGCCGCGCCGCCCGTGCCGTGGACGACGAGCCAGTCCTCGCCGCTCTCCGTCGCGACGCCGCAGGCGGCAAGCCCGTCGACGATGGCGGCCAGCCGGTCGCTCTCCTTCACCCGCAGCTCCGCCAGCCCGTTCATCCGGGTGGCGCCGCTGGCGAAGGCCGCGGCCACCGCGAGGATCGGGAACTCGTCGATCATCCGCGGCACCCGCTCGGCCGGCACCTCGACGCCCCGCAGCTGCCCCGGCCTCGGCGACGAGATCGGCGACCGGCTCGCCGCAGGCGTGCGGGCGTTCGCGAGCTCGATGCGCGCGCCCATCTCCGCCAGCGTGTCGAGCAGGCCGGTGCGCAGCGGATTGACCCCGACGTTCGTGATGGTGAGCCGCGAGCCGGGGACGATGAGCGCCGCGACCAGCGGGAAGGCGGCGAGGAGATGTCGCCCGGCACGGTCAGCGCCCGGCCGGTCAGCTCCGGCTGGCCGACGAGGCTGATGGTTCGCCCGCCGCCGCTCGCGGTCGGTGCAGACGATCTCGGCGCCGAAGTGCGCGCAGCATCCGCTCCGTGTGGTCGCGGCTCGGCTGCGGCTCGATGGACGGTGGTGAGCCCCGGCGTGTTCAGCCCGGCGAGCAGGATCGCCGATTTCACCTGCGCCGAGGCCACCGCCAGGGTGTGCTCGATCGGAAGCGGATCGTCGGCGCCGCGTATGGCGAGCGGCAGCCGTGCCCCGGAGCGCGACCAGACGGTGGCGCCCATCTCGCTCAGCGGCTCGATCACCCGGCGCATCGGCCGGGCGCTCAGCGAGGCGTCGCCGGAGAAGAAGCTGATGAACGGGTGGCTCGCGACCAGGCCCATCAGCAGCCGGGCGCCGGTGCCGGAATTGCCCATGTCGAGCACCCGGTCGGGTTCGGAGAGGCCGCCGACGCCGCGGCCGCGCACGCGCCAGGCGCCGCCATCGCGCTCGATCCCGGCGCCCAGCGCCCGCAGGGCGCCGGCCGTGGCCAGGACGTCACCGGCCTCGAGCAGGCCCGAGATCGTGGTCTCGCCGACGGTCGAGGCGCCCAGGATCAGCGCCCGGTGCGAGATCGACTTGTCGCCCGGCGCGGTGACGGAGCCCCCGAGCGGGCCGGCCGGCCGCGCCTGCAATGGCGAGGCGGCGGCGGCGCCGGCGTCGGGCCGACCGGCGGATACGGCGGCGAAGGCGATTGGCATGAATTGGTTTTGACACGCCGCGAGCGATCGTGGCAATTGGCTCCTCAGCGACGGCACAACAAGCTCTGGAGAACCACGGTTTGGCGAAGCCAGAATGGGGGCTGAAGCGGACCTGCCCGACATGCGGCGCACGCTTCTACGATCTGCGCCGCGAGACCATCGTCTGCCCCGTCTGCGACTCCGTCTACGATCCGGAGCGCTTGCCCAAGCCGAAGCGCGGCGGCGGGTCGGTTGCGCGCGAGGAGAAGGCGCCCGCGCCGGTGCGACGGCCAGCGCCCGTCCAGGACGAGGAGGAGACGGTCGACGAGGAGGTCGCCGACGTCGAGGTCGACGAGGGCGGCGACGACGACGCCGAAACCGAGGAGGGCGATCTCATCGAGGACACCTCCGACCTCGGCGAGGACGACGACGACATCGGCGAGGTGATGGAGCACGTCGACGAAGACGAAGACAAGCCGTAAGCCGCGCGCCCGACCAGGCCGGATCAGGGTCGGATATTTCCCTTGCCCGCAACGGGGCAGGTTTATTAGGCTGTCGTCGCTGCTGGGCCTTCGACGCCAGCGGCGACACCATCCTCGGGGCCGTAGCTCAGTTGGGGAGAGCGCCGCAATGGCATTGCGGAGGTCAGGGGTTCGACTCCCCTCGGCTCCACCATATAAACTGAGACCGGCGGAAGTGGCAAGGAAGGCCGGGAAAGGCCGAGTGAGCAGGGGGGTAAACAACGGGCTTAGAGCCGCAAGGGTCACGTCACGTCCCTGGTGATGGTGTAGCCCCTTGCTCGTCGCAATGCCATTGCGCCCGGCCGCGCGCCGCGCATCTCGCGGCGGAGGTCGGCCAGGGCAACCCCAATTTCGCTCTGCGCTCCGTCGCGGACGCCTTGCCCTCGTGGGAGACGTGCCCGCCTAAGGTCGTCATTGCGAGGAGGCGAAGCCGACGAAGCAATCCAGTGCCTGATACTGGATCGCCACGCCGCTGCGCGGCTCGCGATGACGCCGTTTAAGTCGTGGTCTGCACGAGCACTGCCCTGGGCCTGCGGGCGCCTCAGCCATCGCGACTCAAGCTCACGAACCCCCGGGCAAGCCTCGTCGTAGAACGCCACCTCGCCGCTGGCGATGTCGTAGTGCGCGGCATGCACGCTCGTCAGCCCCTGGCGCACCCGGCGGGCGATGGATGTTCGAAACCCGCAAGTGCAGCACCGGGTACTCGATCGCGGCCCAGCCCCGTACCAGGCACCAGCGAGCTGCCGCAGGCCGAGGACGCGCGTCACCGCGACCGTATGCCCTGAGCCAGGCGCGTTCGACCGCACCCGGCGGCGGCGGCACCAGGCCGGCGACGCTGCGCTGGACGAACAAGGCCCCGGGATCCGCCCGCATGATGTGCTCCGGGGCGGCGCGCGAGTTCGAGCAACAGATCACGACGACGTCCGGGCTCTGGCCGGCCGAAAGGTCGCGGTAGAAGTCCTGAGACACGGCACGGCGGTGGCGTTCGAAGCGCATTACCGCCACCAAGGACCCCATTACCGCGTCCATGCCTCCCCGCATCTTTGACCCGCCCGCGTTTCACATTCGCAGTGATTTGCCGGCGGCGCGATCAGGTCAACGGCACGCAAAGAGCACACAGGTTGGTGG
>CAVVAX010000037.1:0-104084 GCA_963746275.1 uncultured Alphaproteobacteria bacterium | reverse complement strand
CGCCGCCCCACGCAGAGAGCAGACATGGCCCAGCTCATCTTCCCGTCCGTCCTCTATCGTGGCCTGAGCAAGCCTGCCATCACGCGGTTCCTTGCCGTCGGCGCACGGTCTGGCGCGAGCATTGCCGACCAGGGGGCAACGGCCGCGATCAGCTTCCTCGCCAGCATTCTCATCGGCCGCTACCTCGGCACCGAGGCGCTCGGCATCTACGCCATCACCAACGTCTTCGTAACCCTGATCCGGACGCTGCAGGACTGCCTCGTGCTCGAGCCGATGGCGGTCTACGGGCCGAGGCGGACGGCGGAGGAACGGCCGCGCTACTTCGGTTTCCTGCTCGGCCTCGAGACGGTGTGGGTCGGCTTGCTGACGACGCTGCTGGGGGCCGGCTCGGCGATCGCCTGGTCTACGGGCAGCATCGACGCGCCGCTGTTCCACTCGATTGCCGCCAGCTGCGGCTTCTCCTTCATCTTCTGCTTTCTCTACTTCCGCCGCCGGCAGTTCTACGTCGAGCTTCGCCAGTTCCGCGCCCTGGCGCAGTCGCTGTCCTACCTGCTGCTCGTCGTCGTCGCCTTCGCCGCCCTGCTGTTCTTCGAGGGCTGGAGCGTGGTGCACGTCTACGTCCTGCTCGCCGCCTGCAGCGCGACGGCGTGCGTTGCCGGCCGCGACCGCGTCAACCACCGCTTTGCCCGCCCGAGCCGCGCCGAGATCCGGCGCTACGCCGGCGAGCACTGGTCCTTCGGCAAGTGGGTGCTTCTCGCCGTGCCGCTCGGGATCGCGACGTACCAGGGGTACTTCTTCGTCATGGGCGCGGTCGGTCTCCACCGAGGCCGCCGGGCCTGCTGAAGGCCGCCGAAGCCCTGGTCGCGCCGTTCTTCCAGATCGCCATGGGCATGGGCCTGATGCTGATCCCGATGGCGTCGCGCCAGGTCGACCGCATGTCGCCGGCGGAGCAGTGGGCCTACGCCGTCCGGCTGTCGATTCCCCTGCTGGGCTTGGCCGCGGTGTATGGCATCGTGGTCTACTTCGGCGGCGAGATCGCGTTGCGGGTGCTGTTCGGGGAGCAGATCGAGGAGGCGTTTCCGTTGGTCCGGATCATGGCCTTCATGCCGGTCTTCATCGCGGCGCCGCTGCCGGCGGCGGTGGTGCTCTCGGCCCTGCGCCGGGCCAACATGCGCTTCATCAGCCAGTGCATCGCCTGCGCCGGCAACGCTGCTCATCGGCCTGCCGCTGGTGTTCCAGTACGGCCTGATCGGCGGCGCGGTTGCCCTGGTCGTGACCGAGGTGCTGTTCGCCATCGGCCAGTGGGGCTGCCTGTTCTGGCTGTTGCACCGGGCCCCGAAGGCCGAGCCGGCGCAGGTCCTCCGCTAGCTCTAGTGCGCCATCAGCACCGGCACGGTCATGTGCCGCAGCAGGTGCCGGGTGACGCCGCCGAGCACGAGCTCGCGCCAGCGGGCGTGGCCGTAGGCGCCGCTGACGATGAGATCGGCGCCGATGTCGGCGGCGCGATCGAGAAGGACGTCGCCCACGTCGATATCGTCGGCGTAGAGGTGCTCGGCCTCGGCTTTGACCCCGTGACGGGCAAGGTGAAGGCCGATGTCGGCGCTGGGGATCTGCCCGTGACCGTCCTCGCCGCCATGCGGGTTGACCGCAAGCACGCACACCCGCTTCGCCGCCACGAGCAGCGGCAGGGCATCGTTCACCGCCCGTGTCGCCAGCCGACTGGCGTCCCAGGCGACGAGCACGATCTTGCCGATGGCGGTGAAGGTGCCGCTAAAGGGGACGACGAGCACCGGCCGGCCGAGCGACAGGATCAACTGGTCGGGAATAGTCGGATCGTCGCTGGCATCCTCGCCTAAGGGATCGCGCTGGCCGACGATCGCCAGATCGACGTAGCGGCCGTGCAGGGTCAGCGCCGGCAGCGGCTCACCCTCGACGACACGCCACTCGCCGCGGACCCCGGCCCGTGCCGTCCGCTCCTCGAACATCGCCCCCGTGCGCGCCGCGGCCTCGGCGGCGAAGGCTGCCTGCGCCTTCAGCACGTCCTCGCCGATCTGCATGCGGATGTAGTTGGGAATGCGCGGGTGGCTGATGGCATGCACGCCGATCAGGTGGGCGTCGTGCTCCCTGGCCAATGCAATGGCGGCCTCTAGGCGCGCATCCGCGTGCGGCCCCTGGTCGATGTGCACCAACAGATCCTTGAGCGCCATGGTCTCCTCCCCTGCTGCCGCCGCGACTGCGCGCAGCTCCTGGATTGTAGAGGACGCGTCGCGCTCGCGCCAACACGCCGCTCATGAGCGAGCCTTTTCGCTCCCGCCCACGATCAGCTCCAGGCGCCGGACGCTACCCGCGTCGATGCTGAAGGCGGCCGTGTCCACCGCCCGGCCGGCGGCCACAGTGGTGATCAGCCAGACCAGCTCCGGCTCGAACGCCATCGCCCGATCGTGGGCAGACGGCACCGCCGGCCGGTCCGGATGCGAGTGGTAGTGGCCGACGACCGTCTCCGGCCTGCCGGCCAGCGCCCGCATCAGGCGAAAGCGGAGTGCCGGGTCGATCTCGAAGCGCCCCTCCCTCGCCGATTCCGCGACGTTGGCGGCCGGATGCGCCTCGCTCACCTCGATCGTGCCGTCGGTCGGGCGGCGGCCGACCAGCAGCCCGCAACTCTCCTCCGGATAGCGCCGCTCGCCGTCCGCCTCGATCCGCTGGAGCACCCCGGCCTCGATCCTGATCACGGCCTGGGGACGAGGCTGCCCTGCACCCGACCGGAGACGGGATCGACGACGACCACGCGTTCGCAGGCGCCGGCCGGGCCGATCCTGAGGTAAAGCCATTTCCCGTCCGGCTGCATTTCGACGACGCTGCAGCCCTCGGGAAGGGCGAGGCTCGCCTGGCCGAAGCCCTCGGTGCGCTGGCTCGCCCGCGAGGCAGCCGCCTGCTGGCGCTCCGCTTTCATCAGCCTGAACTCGGGATCCGTCATCCGCCCGTAGAAGGCGTAGGCGAGCAGGGCGATCCCGGCGACGATGAGGATGCCGAGGCCGATGACCAAGGCTTTGATGGCCTGCATTTATCACACATCTTGGAGTGGATGGACGCGACCACTTACACCGTTAAGGTCGAAGAGAACAAGGCCGGAGCGCGCCTCGACAGGGTCCTGGCCGAGGCTTTGCCCGAGCTTTCCCGCACCCGGGTGCAGAACCTGATCCGCGAGGGTCATGTCGTCGCCTTCGGCGGGTTGGCAATCGTGGACCCCGATTTTCGGGTCGACCCCGGGAGCGTCTGGCGCATCGAGGCGGCGCCGCTGCCCGCTCCCAAGGTCCTCGCCGAGGCCATCCCGCTCGACGTCGTCTTCGAGGACGACGATCTCATCGTCGTCGACAAGCCGGCCGGGCTGGTCGTGCATCCAGGCGCCGGCAATCCAGACGGGACCCTGGTAAACGCCCTGCTCCGCCACTGCCGCGGCGAGCTGGCCCGGGCCGGCGGGCTGCTGCGCCCCGGCATCGTCCACCGCCTGGACAAGGACACGAGCGGGCTGATCGTCGTGGCGAAGACCGATGCCGCCTATCGCTCGCTCGTCCAACAGTTCGCTGCACATTCGATCGAGCGCGGCTACTACGCGGTCGTCCATGGCCTGCCCTGCCCCGCCGAAGGCCGGATCGAGGGCGCCATCGGCCGCAGCCCGGCCAACCGCAAGAAGATGGCGGTAGTGGCGTCGGGCGGGAAGCCGGCCGCCACCGACTACCGCACCGTTAGCACCTTCAACAGGGTAGCAAGCCTGATCGAGTGCCGGCCGCTGACCGGGCGCACCCACCAGATCCGGGTGCACCTGACCTCCATCGGCCACCCGCTCGTCGGCGATCCGCTCTACGGCCACCAAGGGATGCGGCTCCGCCGAAATGGGCCGGCCGCGGTAGCGGCGGTGCTGAAACGGCAGGCGCTTCACGCATTCTTGATCGCCTTCGACCACCCCACAGCAGGCCGGCGGCTGCGCTTCCAATCGGAAGTTCCCCTCGACATGAAAGGGTTAACTTGCGAATTAGAGCGATTGTAAAAAGGCTATACTTGACTGCGCAGCTAAGCTATCTTGAGGCCTCGATCGAGAGGGCGTAGCCTTGGCCTGGGATGTGGCGCGGTAGTGCCGTTGAGGCCGCTATAGAGCGAGGAGAAGGTGATGTCGGGATCCCCATTGGAGCTGGAAATCTCGCCGGACCGCAACCTGGCCCGCTACCTCCAGCACATCCGCCGCTATCCGATGCTGAGCCCGGACGAGGAGTATCGCCTGGCGAAGCGCTGGGTCGATCACCGCGACGAAGCGGCGGCGAACGCACTCGTGACCAGCCACCTCAGGCTCGTTGCCAAAATCGCCATGGGCTATCGCGGCTATGGCCTGCCACTCGGCGAACTCATCTCCGAGGGCAACGTCGGGATGATGCAGGCGGTTGTGCGCTTCGATCCCGAGCGCGGCTTCCGCCTCGCCACTTATGCCATGTGGTGGATCCGGGCGGCGATGCAGGAGTACATCCTGCATTCCTGGTCGCTGGTGAAGATGGGCACGACAGCGGCGCAGAAGAAGCTGTTCTTCAACCTGCGCCGGCTCAAGGGACAGATGCAGGCGATCGAGGAGGGCGACCTGTCGCCGGAGCGGGTGACCCACATCGCCGACCGGCTCAACGTCTCCGAAACCGACGTCATCCAGATGAACCGGCGGATCAGCAGCCCGGACGCTTCCCTCAACGCGCCCTTGCGCGAGGAGGGCGACGGCGAATGGCAGGACTGGCTGGTCGATGGCGACGAGGACCAGGAGGTGACGCTGGCCAAGCACGAGGAATTTGGCGCGCGGCGCAAGCTCTTGGCAGGCGCGCTGAGGACGCTCTCGGAGCGGGAGCGGCAGATCCTCTCCGAACGGCGGCTGCAGGACAATCCGACGACGCTGGAAAGCCTCAGCCAGCGCTATGGCATATCCCGCGAGCGGGTGCGCCAGATCGAGGTCCGCGCCTTCGAGAAGCTACAGAAGTCGGTACGCAACGCCATCATCGACCGCCACGTCGCCTGCTGAGCATGTCACTCGTTCGTGCTAAGGGCTTCATGCAAGGAGGCGCAGCCGAGGAAGCTGTAGGGCGGCTGGAGGCGAGCCGGAGCGCCCATCCTTCGGAGGGATACGCCTGCGGCTATCCCGCCCTACGGCGAGTGACCCCTGAACCGCCCAACCGTTTTCGGGATACGCCGCTCAGCTTACGAACGGGTCGCGCATCATGATCGTGTCGTCGCGCTCCGGGCTGGTGGAGAGCAGATGCACCGGCGCGCCGATGAGCTCCTCGATGCGGCGGATGTACTTAACCGCCGTCGCCGGCAACTCCGCCCAGGAGCGGGCGCCGCGAGTGCTTCCGGACCAGCCTTCCATGATCTCGTACTGCGGCTCCACCTTCGCCTGCAGCAGCGATGATGCCGGCAGGTAGTCCAGGGCGTCGCCGGCGATACGGTAGCCCGTGCACACCTTCACCTCGGAGAAGCCGTCGAGGACGTCGAGCTTGGTCAGCGCCAGCCCGGTGATCCCGTTGACCCGCACGGCGTGGCGGACGAGGACGGCGTCGAACCAGCCGCAGCGGCGCGCCCGCCCCGTAACCGTGCCGAATTCCTTGCCGCGCTCGCCGAGCGTACGGCCGATCTCGTCGGTGAGCTCGGTCGGGAACGGCCCGCCGCCGACCCGGGTGGTGTAGGCCTTGGTGATCCCCAGGACGTAGCCTAGCACGCCGGGGCCTAGGCCGGAGCCGGCGGCGGCGGCGCCCGCGACCGTGTTCGACGAGGTCACGAACGGATAGGTCCCATGGTCGATGTCGAGCATGGTGCCCTGTGCGCCCTCGAACAGGATGCGCTTGCCGGCGCGGCGAACGCCGTCCAGGGTCTTCCAGACGATGTCGGCGAAGGGCAGGACCCTCGGCGCCACCGCCATCAACTCCTCATGCAACGCCGCCCGGTCGATCTCGTCGAGGCCGAGGCCGCGGAGCAGTGCATTGTGGTGGACGAGGAGGACGTCGAGCTTCTGGGCGACGATTGCCTCGCTGACGAGATCGCCGAGCCGGATCGCGCGGCGCGCCACCTTGTCCTCGTAGGCCGGGCCGATGCCTCGCCCGGTGGTGCCGATCCGGGCATTGCCGAGGGCAACCTCCCGCGCCTTGTCCAGGTTGCGGTGGATCGGCAGGATGAGCGGCACGTTCTCGGCGATGCGCAGGCTCAAAGGCGTGACCTCGACCCCTTGCCCGCGCAGGACCTCGATCTCGGACAGCAGCGCCCAAGGGTCGAGGACGACGCCGTTGCCGATCACCGCCAGCTTCCCCGGGCGAACGACCGCCGCTGGCAGCAGGCTGAGCTTGTAGGTGACGCCGTCGATGACCAGCGTGTGGCCGGCGTTGTGGCCGCCCTGGAAGCGGACGACGACGTCGGCCCGCTGCGATAGCCAGTCGACGATCTTGCCCTTCCCCTCGTCCCCCCACTGCGAGCCGATAACGACGACGTTGACCATGTTTAATTTGTCCTGGTGCGGGTGGGGGATCGCGACGGGATCGCGCGGACGTCCTCGCCGTCGAGGACGAATCCGCATCTGAGCCTGGCGGCCTCGGCATCGACATCGCCGGCCTCGGCGACCGCGTGGACCGTTATCCAGCCGTTCCGGCGCAGGCGCAAGGAGGCATCCGGCGGCGCGTGAAGCGGGATGAACACCCGCCGCTTTCCCGCTCGGCGCGGCAGGCTCTCCAGCACCGTGTCCATGATCAGGGTAACGCCGGTCGCCGGCTCGCCGCCGCCGACGCGGTAGCGGCCGCCGCGGGCAAGCTCGCCGCGTACCCGCTTAGCGTAGAGCGAGAAGGTGACGCCCGAGTGGTACTCCAGCCCGCGGTACTCGACCACGTCGATGCTGACGTCGAGCCACGGCGCCGCCCGGCCGACGTGGGTGTAGACGTCGATGAGGGCATCGCGCTCCGCGGCGGCGAGCGGCGGCAGGTCGGCCGCATCGAGGGCGGCGATGGTTGCCTCCGGGGCGCCAGCGGCGGCCACCAGCCGGCCCAGCAGATCGGCCTCGGCGGTACCTATGGCCGGCGCCAGGCCGGCTACGGCAGCGGCGTCCTTGCAATCGAGTGCACCGCGCAGGGCCGCCCGCGCGTCTTCGCTGCAGGAGCCCTCCGGGACCACGAACGAGACCAGGGTCGGCAGCCCGAGGTCGACGGAAAGCCCCTCCGCGCCGAGATCGGCCAGCGCGCCGGCCGTCATCGCGATGATCTCGACGTCGGCCCGCGGGCAGTGCACGCCGACGAGCTCGGCGCCAACCTGGCCGAACTGCCGCTCGGCCCTGAGCTCGGAGCCAACCACCCGGACGACCTGGCCGGCGTAGCCGAGGCGGAGCGGCCGCGGCCGGTGGGCCAGCCTGGTCGAGGCGATCCGGGCGATCTGCATGGTCATGTCGGCGCGTAAGGCCAGCGTGCCCTGCGACAGCGGATCGACCAGCTTGAAGGTCTGCGAGGCCAACGCCGCGCCGCTTCCCGATAGCAGCGTCTCCTCGAACTCGATCAGCGGCGGCTTGACCCGCTCGTAGCCGTAGCTGGCGAAGGCGGCCATCAGCCGCTCGACCGTGTCCGCCTCGAACGCCGCCTGCGGCGGCAGAACGTCGCTCATGCCGGCGGGGAGCAGGGCCTTTTCCGGAGCAGTCATGGCGGTGGCGGGCTTGGCTGGTGATCGGAGGCTGCGGGCCACGGGCTCAGATGCCATGGGCCGGCAGTCATCGCACACCGCATAGCCCCGCGCCACACATAAGCGGCGGGATTGCTCATTCCCCGAGAGGCGTCCCCCCAAGCCCCCCGAGGCTCCCGAGGTCAGGCGGCGGTTGACAGGGGTCGGGCGTGGCGGATAGCGAAGCGCAGCTTCGCCCCAAAAGACGGCTTACGGATTGCCATGACCCCGAGAGGCATTGTCGCTTGCGGCCACGCCGAGACGGCCGAGGCCGCGGCCGCGGTTCTGGACGCTGGCGGCAATGCCTTCGACGCCGCGCTGGCGGCGATGTGCGCGGCGTGCGTCGCCGAGCCGATCCTCGCCTCGCTCGGCGGCGGCGGCTTCCTGCTCGCGCGCCCCGCCGCGGCCGGCAGCGCCGCGGCACCCCTCGTCTTCGACTTCTTCGGCCAGACGCCGAAGGTGCGACTGCCCGAAGACGAGATCGACTTCGCCCCCATCGAAGCCGACTTCGGCTCGACCCAACAGGCGTTCCACATCGGCATGGGCGCGATGGCGACGCCTGGCGTCGTCAAGGGCCTGTTCGCCGCCCACCGGGCCCTCGGTCGGATGCCGATGCGCGAGGTCGTGGCGCCGGCGGTGGCGCTGGCGCGCCGCGGCGTCGTGACCACGCCCATGCAGGCGTATATGGCCCGCGTCGTCGGCGCCATCCTCAGGCACACGCCGGCGAGCTTCGCCCTGCTCGCCAGCCCGAAGCACTCAGGCGAGCTGGTGCAGGCGGGCGAGGTCTACCGCCTCCCCGAGGTCGCCGACGTGCTCGAAATCCTGGCGATCGAGGGCGAGGACCTGTTCTACCGCGGCGAGGTCGCAAACCGCATTGCCGGAGACTGCCGGCTTGGCGGCGGCCAGCTCACCATGGCCGATCTCGGAGGCTACCGCGTCGAGGTTCGCCGGCCGGTCGAAATCGACGCGCTCGGGGCCCGGCTCTACCTCAATCCGCCGCCGTCCTCCGGGGGCATCCTCATCGCCTTCGCCCTTGAACTCTTGCGCGAGGGTCCGTTCGCCCGTGACGACCAGTCGTCGGCGGAGTATGTCACGACACTGGCCGGGGCCATGGCCGCGACCAACCGCGCCCGGATCGAGGCCCGGCTGCATGAGCTGGACGAGGAAAACGTCGCCGCGGCGGCGCTCGACCCGGCGCTCCTTGCCCGCTATCGCGGCGAGGTGCTTCCGGCGGTGCCCGGCCGCGGGGCCACGACCCACATCAGCGTCGTCGATGCCGGCGGTAACGCGGCGAGCCTGTCGATCTCAAACGGCGAGGGCTGTGGCTACGTCATCCCTGGCACCGGGATCATGCTCAATAACATGCTGGGGGAGGACGACATCAACCCGCACGGGCCTCACCGCTGGCCCGTGGACCGGCGGCTGTCGTCGATGATGACGCCGGTGCTGGGGCTCGACCGCAGCGGCGGCGTTACGGCGCTGGGCTCGGGCGGCTCCAACCGCATCCGCACGGCCATGCTCCAGGTCCTGCTTAACGCGTTCGCGTTCCAGCTACCGCTCAAGGACGCGGTGGCGGCGTCCAGGCTGCACGTCGAGCAAGACAAGCTCAGCATCGAGCCGGGCTTTCCCGAACCGGTGCTCGACGCCTTGGCGAGGAGCTTTGCGCTCGACCGCTGGGCCGAGAAGAGCATGTTCTTCGGCGGCGTGCATGCTGCCCGACGCGATGCCGGCGGCGGCGTTTCCGGAGCCGGGGACGAACGGCGGGACGGCACCGTCCTCGCCGTATGATTGTCGAGTGACAGAACATGCTCGCGCCGCGCGTTGCCATGCGGTATACTTTAGGTTGTTCAGCAGTGC
This sequence comes from uncultured Alphaproteobacteria bacterium, assembly GCA_963746275.1. Classification (GTDB taxonomy): domain Bacteria; phylum Pseudomonadota; class Alphaproteobacteria; order Rhodospirillales; family Defluviicoccaceae; genus JAEULH01. The sequence goes on along the minus strand of CAVVAX010000037.1, from coordinate 94,514 downwards.
CACCACACACGCTCGTACAGACGCATGTCTTTGCCCGGACTTCAAGCCTGTCTCGACGCGCCGGTCCCCCAAGGTCAGCGGGATGTTCCGGCGAAGGCGCTGGGGCGTGGCGAGCCGCTGCTCGCCGGATCGAAGCTGCTGCGCACGCTCGACGCGGAGAGCTTGCGAGCCATCGAGCGTGCAGGATCCTGCCGGCGCTACCGCCCGCTCGAGCACATCATCGACCGTGACGGCCGCACCACCGATGTCTTCTTCATCGTCCGCGGCCAGGCGCGAATCCTCAACTACTCGGTCACGGGCCGCGAGATCGCCTTCGACGACCTAAAGGCCGGCGACCACTTCGGCGAGCTCGCCGCGCTCGACAACGGTCCACGCTCGGCCAACGTCACGGCGCTGGTGGACTCCCTCCTCCTCGCCCTGCCGCAGCGGGCCTTCCTGCAGATCCTCGAACAGCACGCGAGCGTCGCGCTGGAGGTGATGACCCGGTTGACCCGGATCGTCCGGCTTGCGGATGAACGGATTATGGACCTGAGCACGCTTGCCGCGCAAAACCGGGTGCAGGCGGAGCTGCTCCGGCAGGTCCGCGGCCACCGCGACCACGCCAACCGCGGCCGCATCTCGCCGATCCCGGTCCATAGCGAGATCGCGAGCCGGGTGAGCACGACCCGGGAAACGGTGGCGCGGGTCCTCAACGACCTGGCTCGGCGCGGCATCGTCGAGCGCACCAAGCAGGCGCTGATCATCCACGATATCGCGACCCTGGAGACGATCGTCGAGGAGGTGCGCGGCTGACGGGCGGGACCCTAAGGGCAGGAACCTAAAGGCGGGAACCCAAGGGCAGGAACCTAAAGGCGGGAGCAAAGGACTGGACGAAGCGCGCGCAACCAAGCCGACCAGACGGCTGGCCCAGGCTCGTGGAGCGGGGCCCGGGGCCGGCGAGCCGGCGACGGCCTCGCCGCAGCGCCTCGGACCAAGCACAGCGGCGCCTCAGCAGCGCCTCAGGCTTCGGAGCGGCGCGAAGCGAAGAGCTCGGGGCGCTGAGTTGTCGCGGCGGAGCTCCGGGGGGCACGCCGCTGCGCACCGGCACGCGAACCACCGAGCCGGAAGCTCGGGCGAAGAGAGCCAAGGCGGCGGGAGGCCGTGGCCGGGAGCGGGCGGCAGGACTGCGAGCGGCACCGGCTGAGCTGCCCGGTCCCATCAGGCGCCAGGGCCAGTGCTGCGCCGGCGCCGCCTGCCGCGGGACGGCCGGGCGCGGGCGCGGCGAGCTACGGAAAGCGGTAGCGCAGCGCGGCTATAGGTGCGGCCTGGCGCGGGCGGCGGGCCGTGCGCTACTTGATCTTCGTTTCCTTGAACGGGACGTGCTTGCGCACGACCGGGTCGTACTTCCGGAACTCGAGCTTGCCGGTCGTGGTTCGCGGGTTCTTCTTCGCGACATAGAAAAAGCCCGTCCCGGCCGTGCTCAACAGCTTGACGATGACGGTGGTCGGCTTGGCCATGGGCGCGCCATTCCTCGCGGTCTGCACTGGGGGTGGAGGCAGGCACAATAACGCCACTGCCGGCCATGTCAATTCGGTGCTGGTCAGGTCTATCGGGCAGGTCATCCGGCCGGAGCGGGTCAGCTCGCAGGCGCCGGCGAACCGGGCGCTGACGGAGGCGCTGACGGAGCCGATTGCGGCACCGGCTCGCGCTCGCAGGTGTCGAACCGCAGGAAGGCCGCCTCTAGCCGTCAGCCCGCGCTCGCAGGTGCCAACCGCAGGAATGCCGCGCTCGAGGCGTCAGCCCGCGGCGCAAGCAGCACTTGCCACCGCTTCCATTGCCAGCCTCGCGCGCAGTCGGTTGAGCCGGGCCGAAAGATCGAGCGCCACCGGCCCGAGCACTTCCGGATTCTCGGCGACGAGATCGGCAATAATGCTGATCGGGAAGCGCAACAGCAGCGCCGGCGATGCCGCACGCGCGCTCACGACGTGCCGCTCCTCGCCGAAAACGGCAGCCTCGCCAATGCAGGCCCCAGCAGCCGCGACCTCGACGCCGACGCCATTCAACCTCAGCTCGATGGCGCCGTTGCGGACGACGTAGATGTGCCGCACCGGATCGTCCGCATCGGCGATCGTGTCCCCTTGCTCCACGGCCACCGGCTGGGCCAGCCGCGCCACCCTGGCGATATCCTCCAGAGGAACGGAGCGGAACAACGGCGTGGTTTTCAAGAACAGGACCAAGTCCAGCATCGCGTCACCACCTCCTGGGCGTTTGCCATGATCTGCGCCGTCGATGAGCCTCGCGGCCAGCAGGCGCCCCCACGGGCTGGCGGCGGTCGCCTTTTGCAGGGCCAGCAAGCGACCATCCGGCAAGGCTCTTCTGTCGCCGCCGGGCGGGGCGGGAACGGAAGGACGCGATCCGGCGTCGAGCAACGGGACGAGCGGCTGGATGAAGCGCTTGGTCGGCAGGCTGACCAGCGCCTCGACGGCGCCGGATCGCGCCCGCGGTTCGTGAGCCCGGATCAGCGCGTCGAGAAGCTTGATATCCTTCGGGTTGCCGAGCGCCGATTTCACCAGGAGCGCACGGCGCATGATCCAGCGGTTGCTCTCGATCAGCCACGTTTCCAGCGCGAGGCGCGCGCCCTCCGGCGCCGACCGCAGCTGCTTGAGGGCATCGAGCGCTTCGAGATTGAGCTGCGCCCGAAGGTAGAGCGGCCGGAGGTGCTCGCGGAGGAGCTCTTCCGCCCTGCGCGTGCCGATGCCGCCGAGGGCACGGATGGCGGCCTCGACCACTTCCGGACGCTCCGAGCGAAGGTACTTCGCGGCGGTCGGCACGGCGGCGGCGCCCAGACGGGCGAGCAGGCGGGCGGTGGCCCGGCGGATGGCGATGGAGCGATCCTCCAGGCCACGGCCGATGTCCTCCAGCCGGTCTGACGTCGGCGCCCGCGAGGTCATGGCGAGGGGCCAGATCTTCGCATCCGCCCTCCGGCTCCTTACGCTGCCGCGCGGGATTGCCACGCCGCGGCCCAGCGGCGGCCTCACACCGGCCGCGGCAAAGTCATCCTGCCGCAGGCGGACGAGGTGTTCCTCGGCGGGTTCGTCCGGCGTCGGCTCGGCGCGTCGTCCGGGAGCGGGCCACGCTGGCAGGTCATCCGCTGCCAAGGTCTCGCTGATGTAGGCGGCCGAGAGCAGGTCTGGCGCCAGGGTGCCGGCCAGATGGACGCCGAACCGGCGCGCCTGGTCGTCGGGGTGCTCCAGCATCCGGCGGATGTCGCGGGCCGAGAATACCCGCCCGCACTCGGCGCGGACGTACTCGGAGGGGGAGATGGCCCGCAGCCGCAGGCTGCGGAGCAGACTGGGCAGAAAGGCCACGCCCACGAGCGCCGAGACCGCAGCGAAAACTCCGGCGATGACGATCGTGATCTCGAGGATGGCCTGCGGCCCGGTGCGGCTCTGCAGCCACAGCAGGCTCAGGGCGGCCAAAGCGAGGCCGAGCGGATAGACAACGCATTCCACCAGCATCCGGACCTGGGCCAGCACGCGGTGGGGCAGCGCGGCGAAGTTCAACGTCTTGACCGGCTCGAAGACGGCATTCGACAGGGCGATGGCGTTGACGTGGACGAGAACCGCCGCCGGCAGGCTCCAGGACGTATGGAGGACGACGAGGCCGACGCAGGTGGTGATGGGGAAGATCAGGTTGCGGACGATGGGACCTGCCCCGCCGAGGATCAGGCTGCCGCAACCGAGGAGAACGAGCAGTTCCACCGCCTGCTGACTGGCATAGAGCCTGGCGAGGAAGCTCGACAGCTTGTCCGCATCCGGAAAAGCCTGCTGAAACGCCGTCATCGCCAGGTAGTCCTGGAGGCAAAACAGGGCGGACATCAACAGCACGGCAGTGGAGATCGCCGCGGCAATGGGAAACGCCCGGATCACGCCCGTTGTTGCCTTCAGCGCCTTGAGAACCCCGGGTTCGGCCGCCTCGGCGTCGCGCCCGTCGGCGGGCGCATGCAACCGCAGGATCCGGCGATACTGGACGAAACACAAAGCGAAGACGCCGGCATCCAGCAGCAGCAGATCCTCGCCCCGGAAGATCTCGCAGAACAGGGTGGATGCGATGCCGGCGGCAAACCCGCCAAGCCCGAAGGCGGCGGCGAGGAAAGGCGTGTGCCGCTTCAGTTCGGCGGCCGGGAGGTGCTCGGAAGCCGAAAGCCAAAACAGCGTGTCGAAGACGATCTCGAGCAGGTACGCAATGACGCAGATGGCGACCGAGACACCCGAAAGCTCAAGCGCAAGCGCCGCCCGGAGGACAATGGTGAGCGGCACCGAGCCGAGCGCCACCCCCTGCGCGATCCGAACCACCGGCCATCGCCTGAGCGCCGCCGAAAGCGCGGAGGCGGGGAGCACCGAAGCGGCTGCGAGGAGGAGGTAGACCAGCGGCAGTCCCTCGCTGCCTTCGGCAAGCAGCACCTGCGCCGAACCGACCGCAAGGACGACGATGATGGCGGCCGAGAGCAGGGCGGCGAGGAGCGCCAGTTGCAGGACGACCGGAGGCCTTCGGAAATAGCGCCGAAGGCCGCGGCCGAGTTGCGGCCGCATGCCCTTCGACTACGCTCACCGGCTCGTGGAGGCGCGGCCCGTGTTTCTGGCGATGAACGGCGCGACGATCCCGCGGTCCAGGTAGCGCTGACGCAGGGACTTCGGTAACGTCGAGAAGCTGCGGACGACGCCCCGGCACGACGCCGCCCCGCAGAGGCAGATCAGGTCTTCCTCCGGATGCTGCTCCTGGTGGGTGGAATAGTCGTAGGTAAGTTCCTCCCCGGCCGCGATGTCGCGCAGGGCGATCATGTCAAATCCCGCAAGAGTGCACCCGCAGGCCGCAGTTCGGGTCGCAGCTGTGATTCGTAAAATCATCAAGACCCCCATAAGGGGGTATAAACAGGTCAGTTCCAACCTGAAAGAGATCCGAGAGCGTGAATCCTTCGAGTAGCATCTGCGCATAAGGTCGCGCCGGAGCCAGATAATTCGCATCACGAACGTTCAAGACGATGCTATTGGCTGAGACACGGCCGAGAGGTAAACATGCCTGTGCCACAGAACGCCGTCGGCGCCAAGTAAATGTACTTATACTGCGAGATCTTTTGCTGAGGCTTCTGGAAGTAGTCGATTGCAGTTACCGCGTTATTGCTGGCTCTCATCTTCACCTCTCCTGTTGATGTGAGCGCGAATATACTCGATCGTGAAGGCTGCCACAAGAACGCTCCCGGCATCTCTTCGCCCGGCTGCCATGCCCAATGATCCAGAAGCGCAGGCGGCGGCCGCGCCGCCGTCCGGACAAAGGACCGTGCGAGGATCTGGACCGGCTCGTGTGCCGGCCGAGGACGGGCGATGCGTCGGCGGAGCCGCTGGCTTTTGGCGAGGGTCGCGTGCTACGGTCGCGTCCGGCGATGGAACAGGGAAGCCGGTGCGCGGGAGGACCCGCAAGGCCGGCGCTGCCCCCGCAACTGTAAGGGACGAGGCCGCGGCACACGCGAGGCCACTGGCGCGAGTTTCGCGCCGGGAAGGCGCCGCCGCCTGAGACCCCGAGCCAGGAGACCTCTCCGCCGCCGAACGTCAACGGTCCTCGGGTGGAGGATGCGGCGTGATCCGCAAGGCATCATTATCGCTGCCGAACGTAACCCTGGTGCTCGGCGGCGCCCGCTCCGGCAAGAGCGTCCATGCCGAACGTCTCGTCGAGGCGGCGGCTTCCGGCGGCGTCTATCTCGCCACCGCCGAGGCCGGCGACGACGAGATGGCCGAGCGCATCCGCCACCACCGGGCCCGGCGCGGGCCCGGCTGGACGACGGTGGAGGAGCCGCGTCGAGCTTGCCGCGGCGCTCGGCAGGCACGCAGCGCCGGATCGGCCGGTGCTGGTCGATTGCCTGACGCTCTGGCTCAGCAACGTCATGGCCGCGGGGCGCGACGTGGGCGGCAGAGCGCGAGCGGCTGGTCGGTGCGCTGGCGGCCACGGCGGGGCCGGTGGTGCTGGTCAGCAACGAGGTCGGCCTCGGGCTCGTGCCGGAGACACCGCTCGGCCGCGCCTTCCGCGACGAGGCCGGCAGGCTCAATCAGGCGGTGGCGGCGATCGCGCGGACGGGTGGTCTTCGTCGCCGCCGGCATCCCGCTCACACTCAAGGAGGAGGAGACGGCACGATGAAGGGCGGCGGCAGATGAAGATCCCGGCGACGGTGGTCACCGGCTTTCTCGGCGCGGGCAAGACGACGCTGATCCGTCACCTGGTCGCCAACGCCCGCGGCCGGCGCCTCGCCCTGATCATCAACGAGTTCGGCGACCTCGGCTTCGACCGCGAGCTGCTGCTCGGCTGCGGCATCGCCGGCTGCGAGGACGACGACGTCATCGAGCTCGCCAACGGCTGCATCTGCTGCACCGTCGCCGACGAGTTCCTGCCGACCATGGAGACGCTGCTCGGCCGCGCCGAGCCGCCCGACCACATCGTCATCGAGACCTCCGGCCTGGCCCTGCCGAAGCCGCTGGTCAAGGCGTTCAACTGGCCGGAGGTCCGCTCGAAGGTCACGGTCGACGGCGTGGTCACCGTCGTCGATGCGCCGGCCGTCGCCGCCGGCCGCTTCGCCGCCGCGCCGCAAGGCGCGGCCGCGGAACGGGCGGGCGCTGTCGCCGTTGATCATGACGAGCCCCTGGAGGAGCTGTTCGAAGACCAGCTCGCCTGCGCCGACATGGTCGTGCTCAACAAGATCGACGGCGTCGACGCCGCCGCCCTCGCCGGGCTCCGCTCCGGCCTGGAGAGCGGCGCTGCGCCCGGGCGTGAAGATCCTGGAAAGCGTCCACGGCGCCCTCGATCCCGCTGGTCGTGCTCGGCCTCGCCGCCGCCGCCGAAGACGGCATCGACGCCAGGTTCTCGCATCACGACGGCGAGGAGGACCACGACCACGACGAGTTCGTGAGCTTCATCGCGGCCCCGGGCCCGATCGCCGATCCGGCGGCGCTGGAGGCGCGCATCCGCGCCGCCGCCGCCGCCCACGACGTGCTCCGGATCAAGGGCTTCGTCGACGTGCCCGGCAAGGCCATGCGCCACGTCATCCAGGCGGTCGGCGCCCGGGTCGAGCGCTACTACGACCGGCCGTGGCAGAAGGGTGAGCCGCGGCGGAGCGAGCTCGTCGTCATCGCCGAGCGGGGCATCGACGCCGCCGCGGTGAGCGCGGCCTTGCCGGAGAGTGGGCCGGAGATGCGATCGGCGCCGGCGTCGCATGATGTCCGCGCGCGGGGCCTGAGCCATGCACCTGCTGGCGACCCGGCCGGGCGAGATCGACGACGGCTCGGCGGCGGTCGATCTGGGCCAGAGCCCCGGCGACATCGTCGTGCTTTCCGCCGCCGACACCGAGATCGCCTGCCTCGCCGCCGCGCAGGCGAGGCTGGCCGCGGACGACGGCCAGCCGAGCCTCCGCCTCGCCAACCTGCTCCGCCTCGGCCACCACCTGTCGGTCGACCTCTACGTCGAGGCGGTCGCGGGCCGGGCGCGGCTCGTCATCGTCCGCCTGCTGGGCGGCCGCGGCTACTGGCCCTACGGCGTCGAGCAGATCGCCGCGATCGCCCGCGAGCGCGGCATCGCCGCTGGCCTTCCTCCCCGGCGACGACCAGCCGGACCCGGAGCTCGCCGAACTCTCCACCGTGTCTCCCGAGGCCTGGCACCGGCTGTGGCAGTACCTGGTCCATGGCGGCATCGACAACGCCGCAGAGTTCCTGCGCTATGCCGCGACCCTGATCGGCCGGGAGCGGCAGTGGCGCGAGCCGAGGCCGCTGCTGCGCGCCGGCATCTACGCCGGCAGCGGCGAGGCCGGCGACCTCGCGGCGCTGCGCAAGGGCTGGCAGGAGGGCCGGCCGGTCGCGGCCATCGTCTTCTACCGGGCGCTGGTGCAGGCGGGAAACCTCGCCGCGGTCGATGCCCTGGTCGACGGGCCTGGCGCGGCGCGGGCTGAACGCGCTGCCGGTGTTCGTCGCCAGCCTGAAGGATCCGGTGGCCGCGGCGATCCTCGAGGAGGTGCTGGCCGAGGCGCCGCCGGACGTGATCCTGAACGCCACCGGCTTCGCCGTCGCCGCCCCGGGCGGCGAGGCGGCGCAGACACCGTTCGCGGCCGCGGACTGCCCGGTGCTGCAGGTGGTGTTCGCGACCTCCAGCGAGGCCGCCTGGCGCGATGGCACCCACGGCCTGGCCGCCCGCGACATCGCGATGAACGTGGCCCTGCCCGAGGTGGACGGCCGCATCATCGACCCGCGCCGTCTCGTTCAAGGGCGAGGCTTACCGCGATCCCCTGACCGAGGCGGATCTCGTCGGCTACGTCCCGGTCGCCGACCGGATCGACTTCGTCTGCGCCCTCGCCGCCGCCTGGAGCCGGCTGCGCCGCAAGCCACCGGCCGAGCGGCGGATCGCGATGGTGCTCGCCAACTATCCGAACCGCGACGGCCGGATCGGCAACGGCGTCGGCCTCGACACGCCGGCCGGGACGCTGAACGTGCTGCGCGCCCTGGCGAGGCCGGCTACCGCGTCGAGGATATCCCCGAGAGCGGCAACGCCCTGATCGAGCGGCTGCTCGCCGGGCCGACCAACGACATGGCGTCGCTCGCTCGCCGCGAGGTCGGCGAGAGCCTGTCGATGTCCGACTACGCGCCCTTCTTCGCCACCCTGCCGCGGGCGGTGCAGGACCGCGTCGCCGGCCGCTGGGGGCACGCCGAAGCCGATCCGTGCTACCGCCCCGGCCGGCTCGACTGCGGCCGCTTCTCCGTCTCCGCCTTCCGCTGCGGCAATGTCGTCATCGGCCTGCAGCCGGCGCGCGGCTACAACATCGATCCCGCAGTCCAGCTATCACGACCCGGACCTGCCGCCGCCGCACGGCTACCTCGCCTTCTACGCCTGGATCCAGGACGCCTTCCGCGCCGACGCCATCGTCCACATGGGCAAGCACGGCAACCTGGAGTGGCTGCCGGGCAAGAGCCTGGCCCTGTCCGAGAATGCCTGCCGGAAGCGGCGCTGGGCCCGCTGCCGCACCTCTATCCCTTCATCGTCAACGATCCCGGCGAGGGCACGCAGGCGAAGCGGCGGGCGCAGGCGGTGATCGTCGATCACCTCACCCCGCCGATGACGCGGGCGGAGAGCTACGGCCCGTTGCGCGACCTCGAGCAGCTCGTCGACGAGTACTACGAGGCGGCGGGCGTCGATCCGCGGCGGCTCCGAGTGCTGGCGGAAGACATCCTCTCGCTCTGCCGGGCCACCGGCCTCGACGTCGATTGCGGCATCGGCGCCGCCGACGACCGCGACGCCGCGCTGGGCAAGCTCGACGCCTACCTCTGCGAGCTGAAGGAGATGCAGATCCGCGACGGCCTGCACGTCTTCGGCCAGGCGCCGCAAGGCGAACAGCTGCGCGACCTGCTCGTGGCCCTGGTGCGCATCCCCCGCGGCGACGGCAAGGGCGCCGACGCCTCGCTGCTCCGGGCGCTGGCCGCCGATCTGGAGCTCGGCTTCGATCCGCTCGACTGCGATCCGGCGCAACCCTGGACCGGGCCGCGGCCGGAGGCGCTGGCGGGCGCGGAGCCATGGCGGACGGCCGGCGATACCGTCGAGCGGCTGGAGGCCCTGGCCGCAGCGCTGATCGGCGGAGAGCGGCAAGCCGAAGCCGGCCTGGACGCGCGCCGCCGCCGTCCTCGCCGGGGTCGAGGGCCGGCTGCGCCCGGCGGTTTCGGCCTGCGGCACCGCGAGATCGAGGGCCTGCTCGCCGGGCTCGACGGCCGGTTCGTCAAGCCGGGGCCGTCCGGAGCGCCGACCCGGGGCAAGCCGGACGTGCTGCCGACGGGGCGCAACTTCTATTCGGTCGACACCCGCACGGTGCCGACGCCGGCGGCCTGGACGCTCGGCTGGAAGTCGGCGGCGCTGCTCGTCGAGCGCCACCTGCAGGAGCACGGCGCCTGGCCGCGGACGCTGGCGCTCACCGCCTGGGGCACCAGCAACATGCGCACCGGCGGCGACGACATCGCCCAGGCGCTGGCGCTGCTCGGCGTCCGCCCGACCTGGGACACGGCGTCCCGGCGGGTCACCGGCTTCGAGATCCTGCCGCTTGGGCGTCCTCGACCGGCCGCGGGTCGACGTGACCTTGCGCGTCTCCGGCTTCTTCCGCGACGCCTTCCCCGGCTCATCGAGCTGTTCGACAGCGCCAGCCGCGCCGTCGCCGCCCTCGACGAGGCCGAGGAGCGCAATCCGCTGGCCGCCCGCGTCCGCGCCGAGACGCGAGCGCCTCGCGGCCGAGGGTGCCTCGGCCGAGGACGCCGCCCGCCTTGCCGGCTGCCGGGTGTTCGGCTCCAAGCCGGGCGCCTACGGCGCCGGGCTGCAGGCGCTGATCGACGAGCGCGGCTGGGACAGCGACGCCGATCTCGCCCGCGCCTATCTCGCCTGGGGCGGCTACGCCTACGGCGCCGGGCTCGACGGCCGGGCGGCGCAGGCGCAGTTCGCCCGGCGTCTCGGCGGCGTCGAGGTGGTGGTGCAGAACCAGGACAACCGCGAGCACGACATCCTCGATTCCGACGACTACTACCAGTTCGAGGGCGGGCTTGCCGCCAGCGTCCGCGTGCTGTCGGGCGAGCAGCCGGCGATCTACCACGCCGACCACTCGCGGCCCGAGACGCCGCGGCTCCGGACGCTGGCGGAGGAGATCGCCCGCGTCGTCCGCGCCCGGGTGGTCAACCCGAAGTGGATCGAGGGCGTGATGCGCCACGGCTACAAGGGCGCCTTCGAGATGGCGGCGACCGTCGACTACCTGTTCGCCTTCGCCGCGACGACCCACTGCGTCGAGGACCATCACTTCGACGCCGTCTTCCAGGCCTACCTCGACGACGACGAGGTCCGCGACTTCATCGCCGAGAACAATCCGGCGGCGCTGCGGCGAGATGAGCGAGCGGCTGATCGAGGCGATGGACCGCGGGCTGTGGCGGCCGCGGCTGAACGGCGCGCACCAGACGCTGAAGGCGCTGGCCGGAGCGGCCGCGGCGCAAGGAACGGCACAAGGAACAAGGGGAGGAGGCTCATGAGCGACGAAGAGGATCTCGACCGCCGCCACGCCGAGAAGATGGCGAAGAAGAAGGCGGCCCGCGACAAGATCCTGGCGACCAAGACCGAGGAGAAGGGCCTGCTCATCGTCCACACCGGCAAGGGCAAGGGCAAGACGACCGCGGCCATGGGTCTTGCCGTGCGCTCGATCGGCCACGGCTTCAAGGTCGGCATCGTCCAGTTCGTCAAGGGCGCCTGGGCGACCGGCGAGCGCGACGTCCTGGCGCGCTTCCCCGAGCTCTGCGTCATCAAGGCCATGGGCGAGGGCTTCACCTGGGACACCCAGGACCGCCAGCGCGACATCGCCGCCGCCCGTCAGGCCTGGGAAACGGCGAAGGACATGATCGCCGATTCGAGCTATCGCATGGTCATCCTCGACGAGCTCAACATCGTCCTGCGCTACGGCTACCTCGACATCGCCGAGGTGCTGCCCGTGCTCGCGGCCCGGCGGCAGGACCTCCACGTCGTCGTCACCGGCCGCAACGCCAAGGAGGAGCTGATCGAGGCCGCCGACCTGGTCACCGAGATGACCATGGTCAAGCACCCGTTCCGCTCCGGGGTGAAGGCCCAGGCGGGCGTCGAATTTTGACACTTGCCCGCACTCTAGGGCCGTGATCCCCTCGCCGCCGTCGGACGCCTCCGGGCGGAATGTGATCCAGAGGGATCAGACAGATATCGTCGTTGCGAGGAGGCGAAGCCGACGCGGCAATTCAGAGGCTGTTGTGGATCGCCACGCCGCTACGCGGCTCGCGATGACGTCGTTCTCGATTTCGGTACATCAGCGTAACTAGAGGCGGCTTCAGCGTATGCGTCCGTTCTTCGCTTTTCTGCTTCTCGCCGTCCTCGGCATCGGGATAGCCGGCTGCTCGCGCACCTGGGACGCGCGCACCGAGGCGGGAAGCCTGGTCGACGCCTCCCGCTGGGCCGTCGAGCGGCTGAAGAACCAGAACGACGACATGGCCGAGATGTTCCGCGCCAACCTGCGCACGGCGCGCGGCATCGCCATCTTCCCGGCGGTGACCAAGGGCGCCTTCATCGTCGGCGCCCAGGGCGGCTCCGGCGTCGTCCTCGTCCGCGGCGCCGACGGCAGCTGGAGCAACCCGGCGTTCTACAACCTCGCCGCCGGCAGCTTCGGCCTCCAGGCCGGCTTCCAGTCGGCGGAGGTGGTGCTGCTGCTGCGCAGCCAGCGCGCGGTCAACGCCGTCATCCGCAACCAGGGCAAGTTCGGCGGCGAACTCACCTTCGCCGTGGGCGAGATCGGCGGCGGCATCGGCGCCGCGACGACGACAGCGCTGGGCGCCGACGTGCTCGCCTACTCCAACGTCTCCGGGCTGTTCGCCGGCATGAGCCTGGAGGGCGCCGGCATCATCCGCCGCAACGACCTCAACCAGGCCTTCTACGGCCGCGCCGTCACGCCCGAGGCGATCCTCTTGCGCCGGGAGGTCGCGAACCCGCAGGCGGATGTCCTGAGGCAGACGCTTGCCGGCCGCTGACGGCGCCCGGCCACGGGCGCTGATGCTGCAGGGCACCGGGTCGGACGTAGGCAAGTCGCTGCTCGCCGCCGGCCTCTGCCGCGCCTTCACCCGCCGCGGGCTGAAGGTCCGGCCGTTCAAGCCGCAGAACATGTCGAACAACGCCGCCGTCACCATCGATGGCGGCGAGATCGGCCGTGCCCAGGCGCTGCAGGCGCGCGCCTGCGGCATTGCCCCATCCAGCGACATGAACCCGGTGCTGCTCAAGCCGCAGACCGACATCGGCGCGCAGGTCGTGGTCCAGGGGCGGGTGCTGACCAACGCCCGGGCCCGCGACTACCAGCGGCTGAAGCCGACCCTGCTGACCAAGGTGCTGGAGAGCTTCGGGCGGCTCGCCGCGGGCGCCGACCTGGTGCTGGTCGAGGGCGCCGGCAGCCCCGCCGAGGTGAACCTTCGCGACGGCGACATCGCCAACATGGGCTTCGCCGAGGCGGCGAATGTGCCGGTCGTGCTCGTCGGCGACATCGACCGCGGCGGCGTGATCGCCAGCATCGTCGGCACCTCGGCGCTGCTCGGCGACGCCGACCGCGGCCGGCTCGTGGGCTACGTCATCAACAAGTTCCGCGGCGATGCGGCCCTGTTCGACGCGGGCATCGCCATCATCGGCGAACGCACGGGGCTGAGAAGCTTCGGCATTGTCCCCTGGTTTGCCGACGCGCGCCGGCTGCCAGCCGAGGACGCCGTCGCCCTGGAGCGGCCCAAGCCTGGCGCACAAACCGCGGCGCAGACGGCCGCGCCCATCCGGGTCGCCGTGCCCCTACTCCAGCGCATCGCCAACTTCGACGATCTCGACCCGCTGATCGCCGAGCCCGACGTCGAGGTCCAGTTCGTCCACCCCGGCAATCCTATCCCCGGCGACATCGACCTGATCGTGCTGCCGGGATCGAAGGCCACCATCAGCGACCTCGCCTTCCTCCGCCAACAAGGGTGGGACATCGACCTCCGCGCCCATGTCCGCCGCGGCGGGATCGTCGTCGGCCTGTGCGGCGGCTACCAGATCCTGGGAAGGACGGTCCGCGACCCGCAGGGGATCGAGGGGCCCGCAAGCGACGCGCCAGGCCTCGGCCTGCTCGACGTGGCAACGGAGCTCTCGGCCGACAAGGCCCTTTGCGAGGTCGCCGGCCAAGAGCTGTCCTCCGGCGAGGCGGTCCGCGGCTACGAGATGCACATGGGCCGGACCACCGGCGCCGGGCTGACCCGGCCGATGCTTCGCTTCGACGGCCGCACCGACGGCTGCATCTCCGCCGACCGGCGGGTGTTCGGCTGCTACCTTCATGGGCTGTTCGCCGCCGACGGCTTTCGCGCGGCCTTCCTCGGTCGGCTGCGCCGGCGGGACGCGAGCGGCCTCGTCTACGAAGCCGAGGTCGAAGCGGTGCTCGATCGGCTGTCGGAACACCTCGAGCACCACCTGGACCTCGACGCGCTGCTTGCGGCCGCCGCGCCGGTGCGCGGCTGAGCCGGAGCGACGCGAAGCCGCGGGACGCCTACTTCGTCGCCTCAACGCAGATCGAGCGATCGTGGCGGATTTCGAGTTCGACCGCGGCGAAGCGCTCGTCGCCCCACCCGCCATAGCCACAGGAGCGGATGTTCGTGAAGCCGTGACGCGCCAGCGCCGCGTTTAGCGACGGTTCGTCCCACATGGTCTGATGCCGGGAGTTGGAGAGCGCTTCGCGCAACCGGGCGCCGAGGGACCTGCGCGTGCCTTCGCAGGCAAGCCCGGTCAGCGTCATGAAGGCGGGCGCGGCCTCGCTGGCGGTGGCCCCGTCGCCGGCCTCCTGACGGTAGCCCTCAATATAGTCGTTCAGATCCGGGACAAGGACGCGAAGAAGCCCGCCCGGACGCAGATACACATAGATGTTCTGCAGCGCCGTCTCGAAATTCGGCATCGAAAGATGCTCGAGAACGTGGGAGGCAAAAACCAGGTCACACGAGCCCGGCGGCAGCTTCAGCCCGCGAACGATATCGCCGTAGACGGCGCTTTGGAACTTGGTGGGTCGATCGAGGGCGCGAACCAGGAATCTCCCTGCGATCGGGATCGTCGCTATCCGCAAGGTCGGCGAGGAATCGAGGTTAATCCAGCCTTCGGCGACGCTATCGGCGCAACCGATGTTCAGGCACGTACCTTGACCGTTTTCCACGTCGCTACCCCTGCTTACGCACCTGATTCAAGGTTGAGGTGATGGCCAGTTGCCGTCTCTCCTGGCCTTGACCGGCTTGCCTCAAGGCCCGCTTCGGCCGTCTTCCATGCCCCGCAGACACTAGTGAACTCTGGCTAGCGGGTCCACCGGTCCGAATGAGCATGGCTGCGCCCCGGTCGACGTCGATCCCCCCGCGGCTATGGTTGCCGGTCCGGCACGTCCGCGCGATTGCGCTCCTGCGTGACAAGAGCCCGGCGCCGCAGCTAAACCGGGTGTCGAAATGGGCTGTCCCCGGTGCCGGTAAATGCCGATCCTCTGGCTCGCCTCCTACCCGAAGTCCGGCAACACCTGGCTCCGGGCGTTCCTCGCCAACTACCTGCGGAACGCGGCGGAGCCTCAGGACATCAACGCCCTGCCGGAGTTCGCCCTGGGTGACATGCGGATCGAGCCCTACGCGCGGCTTTCCGGCAAGGAGCCGTCGGCCCTGTCGCGCGAGGAGATCAACAGGCTGAGGCCTGCGGCGCATCGGGCGCTGGCCTCGGCCTCACCCGGCCTCGTCCCGGTCAAGACCCACAGCGCCATCGCCACCATCGCCGGCATCCCGACGATCACGCCGGACGTCACCTTTGGCGCGATCTACGTCATCCGCAATCCGCTCGACGTCGCCGTCTCCTTCAGCCACCACTACGCGATCGCCATGGACCAGGCGGTGAACGCCATCTGCTTCAAGGGGCTCGAGATCCCGGCCAAGGAGGGTCACGTCGTCCAGGTCATTTCCGACTGGTCGACGCACGTGCGAAGCTGGCTGAACGCGCCGGGGCTGAACCTGAAGACGCTGCGCTACGAGGACATGCTGGCCTCGCCCAGGCGCGCCTTCGCGCAAGCCTGCGCTTTCCTCAGGATGCCCAGGGACGAGGCGCGGCTGCGCCGGGCGATCCGGCACAGCTCGTTCCGCGTCCTCGCCGACCAGGAGCGCGAGCGCGGCTTCGTCGAACGGGCCCGCGGGGCGGACGCCTTCTTCCGCCGCGGCCGTACCGGGACGTGGCGGGAGGAGCTGACGCCAGCGCAGGTGGAAACCGTCCTCGCCTGCCACCGGCCGCTGATGGTCGAACTCGGCTACGTCTCGCCCGAGGGCAGGATCCTGGTGTAGAGCGCAGAGCGTTAGGTTGTATCGGAGCCTGTGCACGGCGCCATTGCAATAAGATCGTCCAACCCTCATGGCCGCACTTATCACGGCCATCTACGCCTCAGTGGACCGCCGGAACACGTCCGGGGGTCACGAATGAGGGGGCTGGAAGAGCGCTCTTTGCGGGTGTTGGTGCGTCAACCCCTCGCCAGTCGCCCCAGCGTCAGGATGCCGGCTGCGCAGGGGCACAGCTGATGGTGAAGCGCGCGCCGGGGCCGTCATTGCCGATCTCGAGGCTGTGCCCGCAGGCTGCGAACCAAGCCGGCGACGACCTTCATGCCGAGCCCGGGGCCGGCGTCGATCCTGTAGCCGTCGGGAAGGCCGCGGCCGTCGTCGGCGATGGTCAGCCGGCCGGTGCCGTCAGCCCCGGCGCGGAACGTGACCCGGATCTGCCCGCCCGGGCGATCCACGAAGGCGTACTTGGCGGCGTTGGTGACGAGCTCGTTGACGATCAGCGCAAGCGAGACGACCCGGTCGGTCGCGAGTTCGGCCGCGTCGGCATCGACGCTCACGACGATGTCGCGCTCGCCGACGACGGACGCTTCCAGATCCCGGCAGAGGTCGCGCAGGTAGGAGCCGAACTCGATGGTGCTGATGGGCTCGGCGCCGCGGTAGAGGTGCTCATGGATCCTGGCGATGGTCATGATCCGGCGGTCGGCCTGGGCGAGCTGGTCGCGCAGCCGCTCGCTCGCCGGCGCCGCTCTTGCTGCAGGTCGAGCAGGCTCGAGACCAGCTGCAGGTTGTTCTTCACCCGGTGGTTGACCTCGCGCAGCATGATCTCGCGCTGCTGCAGCAGGCTGTGCTGGGCGGTGACGTCGTAAGCGACGCCGAGCATCCGCGCCGGGCGGCCCAAGGCGTCGGTCAGCAGCTCGCCCTGGCCGGCGATCCAGCGGACCTCGCCCGACGGGTGGACGACGCGATACTCGCTGCGGTAGGTCGCTCCCGGCCAAGGCCCGCTCGATGTCCGCCGCCGCGCGTTCGCGATCGTCGGGATGAACGCCGAGTAGAAGGTGGAAAGCTGCTGCAGGTCCGGCGACGGCTCGAGGCCGAGGAGGCGGAAGTACGAATCGGACCAGGAAATCCGGCCGTCGCGGAGGTCCCAGTCCCAGACGCCGACCCCGCCCGCGTCCTGGGCGAGCTTCAGCCTGGCCTCGCTGTCGCGGAGCGCGTTCTCGGCGGCCTTGCGCTCGGTGATGTCGACGGCAGACGGCAGCAGGTGGGTGATCTCGCCGTCGGCGTTGCGCAGCGGCGCGATCATGAAGTCGATGGTCATGAGCCGGCCGCCAGCCATCCGCACGTCGACGTCGTACCGGGAGGCCTCGCCTTTCGCCGCCCGCGCCATGGCCTCGACGAGCTGCGCCTGCACGCGCCGGGTCGTGCGACCACCAGTAGGCCTCCTCGAAGCGCTTGCCGCGGACGTCGTCCAGGGTCAGGCCGGCGGCCTCCAGCGGCGCCCGGTTGGCCCAGACGAGGACGCCGTCGAGCTCGAGGATCCCGACGAAGGCGAACAGGTTGTCGAGCACGTCCTGCAGCCGCTGCTCGCTGTCGCGCAGCGCCCGCTCGGCCGCCTGCCGTTCCGTGAGGTCGAGGATGAAGGCGATGCCCTCATCGCGCTTCGGGCCGACGAGGCTGTAGCCGATGAGGATGGGCAGGGTCGTTCCATCCTTGCGGATGTACGCCTTCTCGTAAGGCGCGCAGCGGCCGCACTGCTTGGCCTCGGCGATGGCGGCGGCATCCAGCGGCAGGAATTCCGGCGGCGTCAGGTCGTGCCAGCGGATCCGGCCCGCTTCCAGCTCGTCGCGGCTGTACTGGATCATGTTGAGGAAGGCATCGTTGCCATCTACGATGTCGCCGCTGACCGTGCTGCGGATGACGCCGATGGGGATTGCCTCGACGAGCGCGCGATACCGCTCCTCGCTCTTGCGGTAGCTGGTGATCTCCGAATAGTTGGCGATGGCAGCGGTGATCTCGCTCCCGTCGGAAACGGGAGCGGCGCTCACCAGCACGGTGCGGACGATGCCGTCGCGGCGGACGAGCTGCAGTTCGCGGCCGATCTGGGTCTCCCCGGCCAGCGCGCGGTGCAACGGCGCTTCGTCCGCGGTCAGGCACCGCCCGGCCTCGTAGAGGTCGGCCCACTTGCCGGTGACGTCGGCGAGCGTCTTGCCTTCGAGATCGCCGCCGAGAAGGCGCTTCGCCGCATCGTTGACGAGGATCAGGCGTTCGAATTTGTCGCTGACGATGATCGGCTCAGCCGACTGGCGAAGCACCTGCTCGAACAGCAGCGGCGGAGCCGCGGCGTCCGCGGCGACGCGGAGCGGGCGGGTCAGGGTCGGACCTCCGTGCCCCTCTTTTGGGTCATAAAACACCTCGTCTTCTGACACCGCCGTACCATCCGCTGTCCAGCGCAGCCAAGGATGTCATGTCTCCCTTGAGGGATCTATACGCATTCGCACTTGCGTCTCCGCGGGCGCCCGCTGAGCAAGCGGCTCCTGCGCGCCCTCGGCGCGGACGCACCGCGGGAGATAGGCGGCGGCCAAGGCCGTCGCCAGCCCGGGGCGCGACCGCCCGGTGGCTGCTTCGTGCCCCGTTGGGTAGACGTCTTGCGCTCCCTCGCCGCCAGCGGAGGCTCAGACCCTCGCGCGGGGCAGGAACGGGTCGGGCTGGAAGCCAGAAAGCGGATCGCCCTCCGGATCGTCGCGGCGCGGCAGGTCGTGGACGTGGACGTCGCCCGCAGAATGCCGATTGAGCACGGCGACGGCGCGATCCTCATGCGCACGATCTCGCGCCCGGACCCAGAGGAGCAGTCCGCCCCTGTCGATCTGCGACTGGATCTCCTTCGCCCGGTCGCGCCCCAGCCAACGCGTCGCCAGCGTGCCGATCAAGCCGCCGGAACCGCCGGCGACCGCGGCCGCGGCGATGGCCGCAGCGAGCGTGCCACCGGAGGCGACCACGGCGCCAATGGCCGCGGCGGCGCCGATGTAGGCCAGCGCGCCGATCACGCCGGTCCGAGCTTCGACGGCGGAGTCGCGGCCGACGAACGCCGTCCTCGGCACCTCCGGATCGTCTTCCAGCTCGGCCACCTTCTCGTAGACGTGACCGAGCTTCTCCTCGACGGCCTTTTGCCCGGCCAGAAGGCTGAGCTCCGACCGGTCGAAGCCGGAGCTGAGCAGGTCGTCGACGCAGGCCTGCAGCGACGGCCAGTCATGGAACACACCCACCGCTTCTCGCGTCATGCCACCCGCCGGTGCACTCGAGCTTGTTTCGCTCATGGTTTCTCCTCCCAACCGGACGGCAAACACGCTCAGCCGCCGCTCTCCGTCTCCGCACTAAGATGATGGCGAAGAGCATGCGGCTTGACCAGAGATGTTTCCCGCCCTCGGGCGACCAGCAGGAGGGTCTCCGCAGCGCCTCGCGTAGCACCGAGGCAAGGATGCGGAGACGCCGTCACCCCGAGCCGCGACGCGGCGTGGCGATCAAGGTCGGATGAGCCGAAGGTGTCTACCGGCGAATGGATGGCGATGACATGGGGCGGACCCGGCTTCGCCTTGATTCACCCTACGGCCGCGTCGGCCTCGCCTCCGCGGAACGACAACCTATTGCCCGCTCTCCGGCTCGCCGCCGAGAGCCGCGAGATAATGGCCGAGCGCGCGATCGGCGCCGCGGATGTGACGAACGAGGCTCGCATCCAGGGCGTCGATCCAGCGCTCGACGCCGCCTGTGCCGGAAGCCGTACGCAGGCTTTCCAGCGCCTCGATCATCTGCTCGTGCTCGGCAAGGTGGCCGGCATAGCCATCGTATTGGTAGAGCCGCATGAGCAGCTGCTCGGCGGCGAAGTGCATCTTGCTGTAGGCGCTGAGGCGCTCCAGGACCTCCTGCGCGTTGTCCGCCTGTCCGGCGCTCACCGCTTGGCGCAGGGCGTAGAGCAGGCTCACCTGCACGTGGTGTTCGGCCTCCATTGCGCCGCGGCCCGCATCGCCCGGCCCCGGCCGCGTCTCGCCGTCTTCGTTCGGAGCCATCGCGTCCTCCCGTGCCGATGCAAGCGCCGCAGAGCCGGCGTCACTCGCCGATGAGGTGGAGCATCAGCGTGCGAGTATGCGGCGTATCGCGGTGTTCGAACAGATAAAGTCCCTGCCAGGTGCCGAGCGCCATCCGCCCGCTGGAGACGGGTATGGAGACGCTGGCGAGCGTCAGCGCGGCGCGGATATGCGCCGGCATGTCGTCGGGACCTTCCGTCGTGTGGCGGTAGCGGCTGGCGTCGTCGGCGGCGATCCGTTTGAAGAAGGTGAGCAGATCACGGCGAACGTCGGGATCGGCGTTCTCCTGGATGGTCAGCGAGGCGCTGGTGTGCCGGCAGTAGACCGTAACCATGCCCACGTCGACGGCTTCGCCCAGCAGCCAGCGCTGCACGCTCTGGGTGATGTCGTAGAGGCCCTGGCCGTTGGTTTCGACGCGGATGATGTCCTGGCTCTGCTTCATGCCGCCGCTATCGCCGTTTGGACTGTTCGCGGCCTTGTACGAGCCCGCGCCCGCGAGGCGCAAGGGGTGTTGCGCCGCTCGCCGAGGCGGCATAGAACCAGGGTTCGTGGAACGGATGCAGAACAACAACTCGGTGACGGCCGCCGGAGAGGCTGGCCGGCGGCTCGCCCGCGGCGTCTGCCGGCTGCTCGCCGACCATGGCTACCGCGCGCTGTGCGAGCTGCCCCTGGACGATGGCCGCCGCGCCGACGTCTTCGCCATCGACCGGCGGGGCGGCATCCTCATCGTCGAGGTCAAG
Organism: uncultured Alphaproteobacteria bacterium; assembly: GCA_963746275.1. Taxonomy (GTDB): domain Bacteria; phylum Pseudomonadota; class Alphaproteobacteria; order Rhodospirillales; family Defluviicoccaceae; genus JAEULH01. Next base: position 73,802 of record CAVVAX010000037.1, on the reverse strand, counting down.
TCGAGCCTTGCCGACTTCCGCGCCGACGGAAAGTGGCCGGCCTACCTCGCCTCGTGCGACCGCTTCGCCTTCGCCGTTCCGGCCGACTTTCCGCAAGCGGTCCTGCCGGAGGAGGCCGGGCTCATCGTTGCAGATGCCTACGGCGGCGCCGTCATCCGGCCGCCGATGCCGGCCACGGCCCTGCCGGCGGCGCGGCGCAAGGCGCTGCTGGTGCGCTTCGCCAGGGCCGCCGCGGCACGATTGCAACAGAGCCTCGATGCGGCGGCCGCGGGTCCCCTCGCCCGCTGAAGCTCCACGCTGAAGCTCCACGCTGAAGCTCTGGGGGCCGCCTCGCCCTCAGCCGTAGCGGTGCAATCCGGGGCCGTTCCGCCTGAGCCAGGCGCGGCCCTCGACCATCCCCTCGCCGCCGAGGCGCGCGACCAGGGCCCAGAAGCGGGGGCCGTGGTTGCGCTCGACGAGGTGTGCGAGCTCATGGGCGGCCACGTACGCCAGCACCGGCGGCGGCGCCAGGATCAGCCGCCACGAGAACGACAGGTTGCCGTCGGCGGAACACGAGCCCCAACGCGAGCGGGTGTCGCGAACGCTGATGCGTCCGACCGGCCGGTCCAGCCTTGAGGCGAGCCGCGCCACCTGCACGGCGAGATCGCCGCGGGCCTCCCGCCGGAACCAGCCTCCGAGCCGCGTCGGCAGCGAGCCCGCCGCGCCGCCGATGAGGATGCGGCCTTCCTCGGCACGGGTTTCGGCGGCGGCGCCCGGAACGTGGCGGATCTCATGGTCGATCCCGCGCAGCGGCACGGCGGCGCCGTCGGCGAACGCCACCCGCCCGGGGCGCGTAGCCACCTTGTCCTCGATCCAGGCGCTGTTCTTTCGCGCCAGGGCGACCCCATCGGCGAAGGGCGCGCCGTCCGGAATGGTGACGACCACGCCGTCGCTGGCGACGGCCAGCCGCAAAGTCAATCGCCGCGCCCGGGGATTGCGGCGAACGACGAGCGGTATCTCCCGGCCGCCGATGACGAGGCTGGTCCGGCGCTCGCGGTCACGGCCCGCTGTGCTCTGCATCCCGATCAGCCGAGGGGCGGCGGCGAGAAGGCGATCCGGTCGAGTGCCGATGCCAAAGCCGCGGCCTCCGCGGTCGCGAGCCTGACGAGCGGCGGGCGGATGGCCCGCCAGCTCTCGATGCCGCTATGCCCGGCCATGATCTCCTTCAGCGCCGCGCTCAAGGGATGCGCCGAGACCGCGGCGCGCACCGCATTGAGCCGTGCCTGCGCCGTCTCGGCCGCGGCGGCCTCGCCGGCCGCATCCGCCTTGAGCACCTTGGCGGCGAGGAAGGCGGCCACATTGCTGACGGCGGTGATGCAACCCGCGCCGCCCTCGCGCGAAAGCGCCAGCAGGCATTCATCCGAGCCGGCGAGGACGCGGAAGCCGGGAAAGGCGCGGGCGGTGGCGATCATCGCGTCCAGGTCGCCGGAGCTGTCCTTCATCCCGGCGACGATGCCGGGGTAGCGCCGGAGCAGCCGCTCGATCAGCCGGGGACCGAGCGGCACAGCCGTCATCTGCGGGAAGTGGTAGAGGTAGACGCGGAGCCTGCCGTCGCCGATCCGCTCGATGATCTCGCTGTAGGCGGCGAACACGCCGTCGTCGCTGACACCTTTGTAGTAGAAGGGCGGCAGCATGAGCACGCCGGCGACGCCGTGGGCGACGGCATGGCGGGTGAGCGCCACGGTGTCGGGGATAGCGCAGCAGCCGGTGCCGGGCAGCAGCCTGCCGGCGGGAATGCCGGCGGCGAGCAGACGATCGAGGATTTCGATCCGCTCCTCGCGGGAGAACGAGTTGGCCTCGCCGGTGGTGCCCAGGATCGACAGGCCGTCGCAGCCGTTGTCGAGGAGCCAGCGGCAATGGCGCGCGAACAGCGCGTGATCGGGAGAGAGATCGTCGTGCAGCGGCGTCAGGGCCGCGGCGAAGATGCCGGAGGCGACGGGGGTCATGGCCGCTCGCTCCGAGCTCAGGCCGGCCAGGTGACGATGTGGTGTTCGAGCGGCCCGGCGCGCCGTTCCGGCACCGCCCTGCCGCGCACCGAGGCGCCGACCCGATGGACCAGCTCCGGATCGCCGGAGACGAGGTGGTGCCAGTCCGGCAGGTCCTTGCCTTCCGCCAGCAGGCGGTAGGCGCAGGTCGACGGAAGCCAGGTCAGGGCGAGGACGTTCTCGACCGTGAGCGCCTCGCAGTTGGGAACATGGCGGCGGCGTTCGGCATAACGGCTGCAGCGGCAGGTGCCGACGTCGAGCAGCCGGCAGGCGACGTTGGTGTAGCTGATCTCGCCGGTGAAACCGTCCTCGATCTTCTCCAGGCAGCACTTGCCACAGCCGTCGCAGAGCGCCTCCCACTCGGCCCGGTTCAGCTCGGCAAGATCGCGCTTCTTCCAGTACTCCGGCTCCAGCGCAACCGCCGCGCATGGGCCCGCGTCCGCCCCGTCCATACATGCACCTCCCGCACCCCTGCGCGCGGACTGTGCGGGGATTCCCGCGCCGGCGTCAACTGCTCGTCAACTGCCGAGCCTCTCGATCAGCGCCATTGCCGCGGCCGGATTGCGCACCTTTTCGCCGCTGATGACGTAGAGGTAAACGTCGCGGGCGGTGCCGAAGAGCGATGGCTCCGCCGGCTGTTGACCGACGCTGGCGAGGCCGTCCGGGGTCTCACCCGCGGCCCAGGCTCTTCGCGCGCTTGGCCCACAGGTCGAGCGCGGCCGGGGCGTAGCCCAGCGGCTCGGCCTGCGTCGTTCCCATGATCCGGGCGTAGACGAAGGGCGCGGTGGGGTCGGCGATCTGCGGGTACCTGGCGTCGCCGGCGACGACGATGGCCACGCCATGCTCGCGGGCCAGGGCGACGAACTCGGCGCTTCGCGAAGCTCGCGTGCCGCACCTCGAGGGCGTGGCGGAGCGGCCGGCCGTCGACGGCCTTGGGCAGGAGCGCCAGGAAGGCCGCCACGTCGTCCGGGTCGAACCGCTTCGTCGGCGGGAGCTGCCAAAGGATCGGCCCGAGCTTGTCCTCCGAGCGCCATGACGCCGCTGGCGAAGAAGCGCTCGACCGACGCGCCGGCCTCGGCGAGGGCCGGGCGGTTGGTGGCATAGCGCGGCGCCTTCACGGCGAAGACGAAGCCCTCCGGCGTCTCGTCGCGCCACTTGGCGAAGCTCTCCGGCTTCTGCGTGCGGTAGAAGGTGGCGTTGATCTCGATGGAGGTGAGGTGCCGCGCGGCGTACGCCAGCTCGCGCTTCTGCACCAGCCCCGTGCGGGTAGAAGCTGCCGCGCCAGGGCGGAAAGCTCCAGCCGCCGACGCCGATGCGGATCCGGCCGCTCGCTGCGCTCATCTCGTCTCGTCCTCCCTGGTGATGAGGTGGACGAAGGAGCCGAAGACGGAACCCTCGACGAGGCCGGTCATGCCGAGATCGCGCCCGCCCGCGTCGAAGGCCTGCATCAGCGGCGTGCCCGGACCCTCGCTCAGCGTCCGGGCGTAGTGGAACTCGTGGCCACGGTAGCTGCTGCCGGCCGGACCGAGGGGCGTGTCCGCGGTGAGGCTCACCCGCCGATAGCCGAGGTGCAGGCCGCGCTCGGCGAAAGACGTCTCCAGCGGCAGCAGCCCGGCCATGGCGTGTCGGCGCCCCTCGGCATCGACGAGGCCCCGTCCGAGGACCATGTAGCCGCCGCACTCGCCGAAGATGGTGGCCCCGCGGGCGGCCGCGGCGCGCAGGCCGGAGAGGAACCGCGCAGCCGAGGCGAGCCGGCCACCGTGCAGTTCCGGGTAGCCGCCGGGCAGGTAGACGGCGTCGGCCGCGGGGTCCGGCGCTTCGTCCGCAAGCGGCGAGAACGGGAGGATCTCGGCTCCGGCCGCTCGCCAGCCATCGACGACCAGGGCGTAGCGGAAGGCGAAGGCGGCATCGTCGGCGACGGCGATGCGCTGGCCGAGTGGCGGGATGGGCGGCGTCGCTGGGCCGGCGGAAGCGGCCGCGCCCGCCGCCCTTGCCAGGGCAACCAGCCGCGCGACGTCGATGTGACGGGCGACCAAAGCCGCCGCCGCGTCGAGGAACGCCTCGAGCTCCGGATGCTCGCGGGCCTGGACCAGACCCAGGTGCCGCTCCGGCAGGGCCAGGTCTCCCGCGCGCGGGAGAAAGCCGAGGACGGCGACGTCCGGCACGGCCAAAGCACAGGCCTCGGCGATGACGGCGGCGTGGCGCTCACTGCCGATGCGGTTGAAGATGACGCCGGCCACGGCGACGTCCGCCCTGTGCGTGGCGAAGCCGCGGACGATGGCCGCCGCCGAGGCCGCCTGGGCGTGGGCGTCGACCACCAGGATCACCGGCCAGCCCAGCGTCGCCGCCAGGTCCGCGGTCGAACCGGCCGTCGCGGTCGCGCCGTCGAACAGGCCCATGACGCCCTCGCAGACGACCAGCTCAGCGCTCGCAGCGATGCGCGCGGCGGCCGCCTCGAGCATCCCGGGCGGCATCGCCCAGGGGTCGAGGTTGATGCACGACCGGCCTGAGGCCGCCGCGTGGAAGGCGGGATCGATGTAGTCCGGGCCGGCCTTGGCCGAGGCGACGGCGACGCCGCCTCGCGCCAGGTGCCGGAGCAGGCCTAGGGTGACGACGGTCTTGCCGCTGCCGGACGCCGGCGCGGCGATGATCAGCCCCGGCGCGGCCATCATTCGCCTCGCACTCAGGTCCGCCCGTTCCCAAGCGACCGCGGCTCGATGCTTGAGCCCGAACGCCGCAACACAACTTCGTCATCGCGAGCCGCGAAAGCGGCGTGGCGATCCGCAACAACCTTCTGGATTGCTTCGTCGGCATTCGCCTCCTCGCAATGACGGCCTCTTGTTCACCCCAGCAGCTTGCGCAGTTGCTCGGCCATCTCCTCGGGCGGCAGGTCGTGACGGAAGTGCTGCACGAATATGCCGTCCGGGCCCATCAGGTAGGTGATCGAGGTGTGGTCGACCAGGTAGTTGGCTGGATCGTCGCCCGGCACTTTGGCGTAGTAGACGGCGTAGGCCTTGGCCGCCGCCGCGACCTGCTCCGGCGTGCCCGTCAGCCCGCGCATGTCGGGGCTGAAGTGGCCGACGTACTCCTTGAGGTGCGCCGGCGTGTCGCGCTCCGGATCGACGCTGATGAGGATCGGCTGAACCTTCTGCGCCTGCGCCTCGTCCAAGCAGATCGAGGGCCTGCATGTTGCGGTTGAGCGAGGTCGGGCAGACGTCCGGGCAGTAGGTGAAGCCGAAGTAGACCAGCATGTAGCGGCCGCGGAAGTCGGCGTCGGTGACCGACTTGCCGTCGTCATCGACGAGGCTGAACGGCCCGCCGATCCGTGCCGTGCCGGCCGAGGCGATGGCCGGGGTCTCGTGGCCGGCGGGAGCGAAGTAGTGCCGGCCGGCGAAGTAGGCGACGACGAGGAGGGCGGCGATGGCGAAGGCGATGGCGACGCCGTTGAAGGGCTTCGTCGAGCCGGTCTGCTCGTCGGTCTCGCGTGTCGTTCACGTGCCGTCCTTCCGTTCAGGCGCCAGTCAGGCGCCAAGTCAAGCAATGGTGCGCCAGGCGAGGTAGCCCAGCGCGGCGGCGTTGACCAGCATCACCGCCGGCATCAGCCGGACCGCCAGCGGCTGCCAGGTGCGCCCCGCGACATGACCGGCGACCCCTACCGCGACCAGCGCCGGCACCGTGCCGGCGGCGAACGCGAGCATGCCGAGCCCGCCGGCCAGCGGCCCGGCGGAGGCCGCGGCCGCGGCCAAGGCGCCATAGAGCAGGCCGCAGGGGAGAAAGCCCAGCGCCAGGCCCAGGCCGTAGCCGCGCCAGCCGACGGGTCTTGCGAACAGCGGCCGGACCAGGCCGCCCAGCCGGCGGGCGAAGGCGCTCTTCGCCGCGCCGCTCGGACGCGGGCAGCGCCAGGCCGAGGCGCTGCAGTCCGTAGCCGGCGAAGAAGATGGCGGCGAGGACCAGGAGGGCCGCCGACAGCCACCTCAATCCGGTGACGTTGATCAGCCCGCCGGCCAGCGCCGCGGCGGCGGCGCCGAGGCCGGCGTAGGTGGTCGCCCGGCCGAGGTGGTAGGGCACGAGCGCGGCGCCGGTGAGCCTGTGGAACTCGCGCATCTCGCCGGCCGGCCGGGCCTCCAGGCGCGAGACCACCTGGCCCACGACGAACGGCCCGCACATGCCGACGCAATGGGTGATGCTGCCGAGTAGGCCGGCGACGAACAGGCTGGTGAACAGCCCGCCGTGCACCTCCACCGCGGCGCGGCAGCCGGCGACGCCGGCTGAGAGAAGGTTCACGATGGTGCTGTCGAGGTCCATGTGCGGCCGCATCCGCGCGCAGGCAGCCCGCGCGCTCCCGTTCATGAGATACGGCTGATACAGCCGCGGTGTCAAATTGGCGCGCCCGCGTATCCTCGTCACGGCTCCTCGTCACGGCCGGACTTGTTCCGGCCGTCCACGAACGGGAGCCGACCGAGAGGCACGTGGATGCCGCGCAACATGTGCGGGCATGACGGAGAGACTGGCTGTAGGATGGGGCCATGGACGATGCACTTCCGGCGAAGGTGGAGCTCCGCCGGGGCTGGACCACCGGCACCTGTGCGACGGCGGCGGCGGCGGCGGCCTACGAGGCGCTGCTGACGGGCGCCTTCCCGGAGATGGTCGCCGTCACCCTGCCGCGCGGCGGTACCGCGACGCTGGCGATCGCGAGCGCGCGGCTGGAGGCTGGATGCGCCACCGCCGGGGTGATCAAGGACGCCGGCGACGACCCCGACGTAACCCACGGCGCCGAGATCCGCGCCAGCGTCACGCTGTCGCGCCGCGGGCTCCGGCGTCGTCTTCCGCGCCGGCGAGGGTGTTGGCACCGTCACCCTGCCGGGGCTGCCGGTGCCGGTGGGGGAGCCCGCGATCAACCCCGCTCCGCGGGCAATGATCCGCACCGCCATCGCCGCGGTCGCCGAACGGTGCGGCGCCGGCGGCGATGTCGTCGTCACCATCTCGGTTCCGGGCGGCGAGGCGCTGGCGGCGAAGACGCTGAACGGCCGACTCGGCATCATGGGCGGCCTGTCGATCCTGGGGACCACCGGCGTCGTCGTCCCCTTCTCCTGCGCCGCCTGGATCCACTCGGTCCACCGCGGCATCGACGTTGCTCGCGCCACCGGCCTAAGCCACCTCGCCGCCGCCACCGGCAGCACCTCGGAGGCGGCAGTGAAGACGCTCTACGGCCTGTCCGAGGCGGCGCTGATCGACATGGGCGACTTCGTCGGCGGCACGCTCAAATACCTCCGTCGCCATCCGGTGCCGCGGCTGACCATCGCCGGCGGCTTCGCCAAGCTGGTCAAACTGGCGCAGGGCGCGATGTTTCTCCACTCGTCCAAGTCCCGCGTCGACATGCCGGCGCTCTCCCGGCTGCTTGCGACGCTGGGCGCGCCCGAGGATCTGGCCGCCGAAGCGGCCGGCGCCAACACCGCCGCCCAGGTTCTGGCCGCGGCGACGGCGCGTGGCCTGCCGTTGGCGGACGCGGTTGCGGCGCGGGCGCAAGCGGTGGCGGCCGATGCGCTGGACGCGGCGACGGACGTCGAGGTCGTCGTCTTCGACCGGCAAGGCGCGCTGGTCGGGCGCGCCGGCTTTCGTGGCTGAGCGGCTGCTCATCCTCGGCGGCACGCGGGAGGCGGCGGCGCTGGCCGAAGCGGCGCACGCGGCCTTGCCGGACCTGGAGATCACCAGCTCGCTCGCCGGGCGCACCGCCTCGCCGCCGCGCGTTCCCGGCCGGATGCGGGTCGGTGGCTTCGGTGGCGCCGAGCGGATCGCTGCGTACCTGCGCGACCAGCGGATCGACCTGGTCATCGACGCGACCCACCCGTTCGCCGCGACGATCTCGGCGCACGCCGCTGCGGCCTGCGCCGCGACGCGGACGCCGCGGCTGCTGCTGCTGCGCCCGCCATGGCGGCCGCAGGCGGGGGATCGCTGGCACGAGGTGGCCGACATGGCCGAGGCGGCGCGGCGGGTTGCGGCCAGCTGCCCGGCGGGCGTTCCTCACCATCGGCCCCGGCGATCTCGCCGCCTTCGCCGGCCTCGCCCACGTTTTCTTCCTGGTCCGGCTGATCCAGCCTCCTGGCGAGCCGCCGCCGCTTGAGAACCACAAGCTCCTCGTCGCCCGCCCGCCCTTCCCCATCGACGCCGAGCGGGAGGTGTTCGTGCGCGAGGGCATCGACACGCTGGTTTGCAAGCAGAGCGGCGGGCCAACGGAGGCGAAGCTCACGGCCGCCCGGGAAGCCGGAGCGGCGGTGGTGATGATCCGGCGGCCGCAGAAGCCTGAGGGCGAGCGCGTCGCCACGGTCGCCGAGGCCATGGCCTGGCTCGCCGACACGCTGGGCCGGCGGCGACAGGTGCGCCGATACGCCGCCGGGCTGTCGCTGCATCGTCGGTGGCTAATATGATGCACCGGACTTCGAACAAACCGACGTCACCTCGAGCCGCATGAGCGGCGTGGCGAGCCAGAAGCGGATCCTGTGGATGACGGCATGCGCCTTCCGGGAGTTCACCCGTCATGGCCTGCCAGGCCAATCATGACCCGCGGAACAGTCCGCGGTGACGTTTTCGCCGTGCGGCCGAGCGCCGGTTCGGGCGGAGCACGTGGTGGTGGTCGGCGGCATAGAGCCGGCTGTCTGCGAACGACGCGTCGTCGAGAACGCGGCCGACCAGGATCAGCGCCGTGCGGGTGAGGCCGGCGGCCTTCACCTGCTCGCGGATGTCGGCGAGCCGGCCGCGCAGGATCTGCTCGTCGGGCCAGCTCGCCCGGTAGACGACGGCGACCGGGCAGTTTTCGCCGTAGTGGGGGCCGAGCGCCCGGACGACGCGGGCGAGGTTGGTGATGGAAAGATGGATGGCGAGCGTCGCCCCGCTAGCTGCGAGCCTCTCCAGCTCCTCGCCCGGCGGCATGGACGAGCTGCGGGTGGCGGTCCGCGTCAGGATGACCGTCTGGCTGATCCCTGGCAGGGTCAGCTCCCGCTTTAGGCTCGCCGCGGCGGCGGCATAGGCCGGCACGCCCGGGGTGATGTCGTAGGCAATGCCCAGCGCGTCGAGCCGGCGCATCTGCTCGGCGATGGCGCCATAGAGGGAGGGGTCGCCCGAATGCACCCGGGCGACGTCCAGGCCGGCGGCATTGGCGGCCTCCATCTGGGCGATAATCTGGTCGAGGTGCAGCGGCGCAGTGTCGATGACGCGCGCGTCCGCCGGGGCTTCGGCCACGACCTCGGCCGGCACCAGCGATCCGGCATAGAGCACGACGGCCGAGCGCCGGATCAGGTTGAGCCCGCGAACCGTGATGAGGTCCGGCGCCCCCGGGCCGGCGCCGATGAAGTGCACGGTCATGACGCGTCCACGGCCTCGCGCTTGCTGGCATAACCGCGCGGCGTATAGACCCAGCGGCTCATGCCGCGGGTGATCAGCCGGGTCTGGCTGTTGCCGATGAGGATCACGGTCAGCATGTCGGCCAAGTCCGGCGTCAGCGTCTCCAGCGTGATCACCTCCACCCGCTCGCCCTCGCGGCCGAGGTTGCGGGCGAGCACCACGGGCGTCCCCGGCGGGCGGTGGCGAAGCAGGATGGTCCGCGCGGCGACGAGCTGGTCGCGGCGACGCTTGGAGACGGGATTATAGAGAGCGACGACGAAGTCGCCGGCGGCGGCGGCGGCAAGCCGGCGCTCGATCTCTGGCCACGGCGTCAGCAGGTCGGAGAGCGATACGGTGCAGAAGTCGTGGCCGAGCGGAGCGCCGATCCTGGACGCGGCCGCCTGCAGCGCCGAGATGCCGGGCACCACCAGGGTCTCGACGCGGTTCCACTCCGGCCGGTCCTCCACTTCCAGCAACTCGAACACGAGGGCCGCGAGAGCGTAGATCCCGGCGTCGCCGGAGCTCACCAGGCAGACGCGGCGGCCGCGGGCGGCGAGGTCCAGCGCCAGGCGGACCCGCTGCTCCTCCTCCGCCAGCTCGGAGGTGTGGCAGGCCTTGCCGAAGAGGAGATCGCCGATGAGCTCCAGGTAGAGGCCCAAGCCCACCACATCGTCGGCCGCGGCCAAGGCCGCGGTCGCCTCGGGTATGCGCCAAATGCTCTGCCCGGGGCCGATGCCTGCGATGGTGAGCCGGCCGCGGGGCCGGCCGACGTGGCCCGGGTCGATGTCGAGGCGGGTGCGGGCGATGGCGCAGGTCGTCTGCGCCGACTTGGTCTTGGTGACGAACAGGCTTGCCTCCGCACCGGCGGCGGCCAAAGCCGCGCCTTCGGCGACGCCGTGACAGCCGACCTCGCGGAAAACGACATCGGACGGGTTGGCGAGCCGGGGCCGCTCGCGCTCCAGCTCCTCGGCGGTGAAGAAACGGGCCGGAACGCCAAGATGGGTGGCAAGCGCGTGCACCGCTGGCTCGTCCGCCTTCAGATCCAGCGAGGCGACGCAGGCGACGGCGCCGGCCGCGAGGCCATGGGCGGCGAGCGCGCCCTCTACCAGCGTGATCAGCTCGTCGGAAGGCGCGCCGCGGGCGCAGCCGACGCCCACGACCAGGACCGGGGGATGCAGCACCAGAGTCGTCGGCGAGAGCTGTGTGCGCCGGTCGGTGACGCGGACGCCGAGCGCGCCGGCCTGCGCAGCGCTGTCGACGAAGCGGGCGCACGAGCCGCGAAGCCAGGTGCCGTCACCCGCCGCGACCGACAGGTGTACCGGCCGATCGGCGAGCAGCGCGGCGGTGATCGTCTTCGCCGCCGCGGGATTGGCGACGCGCCAGCCCGGCGGCGGATCGTCGAGGGCAAGCCCAAGGCGGACGTCGCCGCCGGTGGTGATGGCGGCGACGCCGGCCAGGGCGTCGGCGATGGCGCGGGCCAGGCGGTTGGCGCCGTGGTGGCCGCCGAGCAAGGGCACGGCGCAGGCGCCGGTCTCGGCAACGGCGACGACCGGCGGTTCGGCCCGCTTGTCGGCCAAAGCGGGCGCCAGCGCACGGATCAGGATGCCGGCGGCGCAGACGCCGACGATCGGGATGCCTTCGGCGAACAGTGCGCCGAGGTGGACCGCCGTCTCGGCGAACGTCTGGTCGCCGCCCTCGGCGCGGCCCGCAAGCCCGTGGATGCGGCTTTGCGGCAGCACCGGCTGCAGCCGTCTCGCCAGAGCCAGCCCGCCCGGAGAGAGCGCGACCAGCGCCGCCCCGGCCGGCAGCCGCGCCACATCCGCGTCATCAGCGCGTGCCGAGGCCGGTTCGGCATCGGCGCGGCGGACGAGGACCATGGAGAAGTACGGCGCCGTCTTCAGCTCCGCCGCGTCCAGCGGCAGGACCGTCTCGCCGGCCATCGTCGCCCGCTCGACGTAGCGAGCCTCGGCGGCAAGCCCCAAGCGAGACAGTACCCGCCGGACCTTGGCCAGGTGGCGGCCGACCTTCATGATCGCGGCGGCGTCGGTCAGCGCCAGGCGGGCGGCGAGTTCGTCCTCGGCCAGCGTCGCCGGCAGCACCATCAGGATCTCGTCCCGGGAAGCGAGCCAGGTTCCGGCGGCGGCGGCGGCGGCGCCGAGCGACGAGACGCCCGGCACGACCTTGGCTGCGTAGCGCGGCGCCAGGCGCTCGTAGACGTACATGAACGAGCCGTAGAGGAAAGGGTCGCCCTCGCACAGCACGGCGACATCGCGTCCGGCGTCGAGATGCTCGGCAATGATCGCGGCGTAGCGGTCATAGACCTCGTTGGCCGGGAACTGCCCGGAGATCATCGGCGTGGAGATGACGACCTCGGTGCGGCCGGGCGGGATGTGCTTATCGGCAATGGCCCGAACCAGGCTCTCGCCGCCCTCGGGCGCCGGATAAGCGATGACCGGAACGTCGGCCAGGACGGCTTTCGCCTTCACCGTGATCAGGTCGGGATCGCCCGGGCCGATGCCGAGGCCGTAAAGGGTGCCGGTCATGGCTTGACGCCCACGTACTGCACCACCTCGAGCAGCGGCCGGAAGCCGCTGAAGCCGCCAACGGGCTCGGCGCGGGCGACGGCGAGGCGGGTGAGATCGCCGCCGTTCTCGCCGCGAAAAGCCGCGAGCCGGGACAGGCCCTCCAGGCTCACGGCGTTGGCGACGAGGCGGCCGCCGCGCACCAGCGCCCGCCAGCACGCCTCGAGCAGGCCGGACCGCGTCAGCCCGCCGCCGACGAAGACGCTGGTGGGCAGGGGAAGACCTTCAAGCGCCTCGGGTGCGGCGCCGTGGACGATCTCGAGCTGGGGAACGCCGAGGGTGGCGGCATTGCCGGCAATGGCGGCACAGCGGCCGGCCTCGCGCTCGATGGCGATTGCCCGCGCCGGCGCCCCGCCCGCCGGCACGCTCGGCGGCACCAGCCGCAGCCACTCGATGCCGACGGACCCGGCGCCGGCGCCGACGTCCCACAGCACCTGCCCCGGCAGCGGCGCCAGCGCCGATACCGTCAGCGCCCGGACCTCGCGCTTGGTCAGCTGCCCGTCGTGGACGAAGAGGTCGTCGGGGAGGCCCGGCCCCGAAGGCGTGACCCTGGCATCCCAGGCGGGACGGCAGACGATGGCGAGCGTGTTCAAGTCGGCGGCGCGCGGCATGCCCCAGCTTTCAGCGGTACCGTCGATGCGGCGTCCCCTGGGTCCACCCAAAGTTTCGAGTACCGCGATCTCGCTGGGACCGTAACCGCGGGCGCGGAGCAGCGCCGCGACCTCGCCCGGCGTGTCACCATCGCGGCTCAGCACCAGCAGCCGCGCGCCGGGCCGGATATGGAGGTTGAGGCTTTCCAGCGGCCGGCCGTGGACACTGACCGTCTCGACCTCGGCCAAAGCCCAGCCCATGGCCGCCGCGGCGAGGCTGAAGGCGCCGGCGACCGGCAGCACTCGCATCTCCGAAGCTTCGAAGCGGCGGCACAGCGTCGCGCCGATGCCGAACCACATCGGATCGCCGCTCGCCAGCACGACGACGCGGCGCCCCCGCCAGCCAGCGATCGTGTCCATGGTCGCGTCGATGCCCGCGGCCCAGGTCAGGCGCCCGGCCCGCGTCTCGGCGATCATGGCCTGGTGGCGGTCGCCGCCAACGAGGAGTTCGGCATGCTCGACGAGCAAGGCCGCGGCCGAAGACAGGCTGGCGAGGCCGTCCTCGCCGATGCCGATGACGCTCAGCCACGTTGCCCCGGTCGCCTTTCCGGTCATGGCGCCGCGCCGTTGGCGGCACTTCCGGCCAAAGCATTGACCGCGGCGGCGGCGAAGGCGCTGCCGCCCCGCCGGCCGCGCAGGGCGATGTAGGGGACGCCGGAGGGATGCAAGATCAGCGCGTCCTTGGACTCCGCGGCGCCGACGAAGCCGACGGGCAGGCCCAGGATCACGGCCGGCTGCGGCGCGCCGGCATCGATCAGCTCGAGCAGGCGGAACAGCGCCGTCGGGGCATTGCCGATGGCAACGACGGCGCCCTCCAGGTGCGGCCGCCAGCGATCCACCGCCGCCGCCGACCGCGTCGTGCCGAGGGCTTCGGCATCCTCAGCAATGCCGGCCTCGCCGAGCGTGCAGACGACCCGGTTGTGCGCCGGCAGGCGCGAGCGGATAATGCCGGCCGCGACCATCTCGGTGTCCACCAGGATCGGCGCCCCGGCGGTCAGCGCGGCACGGCCCGCCGCGGCCGCGCCGTCGCTGAAGGCTAGGTCGGCGATGATGCGCGGATCGCCGCAGGCGTGGATCATCCGCACCGCCAGCGCCTCCATCTCCGCCGGCAGCGAACCGAGGTCGCCTTCGGCGCGAATGGTGGCGAAGGATAGCCGGTAGATCTCCTGAGGGTCGCGGACGTAGTCGTAGATCCGCGCCTGCGGGGCCCCTGGCCGGCGCCCGCTCGTCATCGTCTCGACGCCCAGGATCCAGGCCTCCTCCCGCTCGACCAGCCGCCGCTCGGCCTCGCTCAGGCCAGCCGGCCCGGCGAACAGCGGCGCCAGCGCCCCGCCGGCATCGAGACGGGCGAGATGGTCCAGCGTGCCGCGAACCTGCCGGGCGTCCTTGACCTCGTCGCTGTGGGCGATGGGGAAAGCGGACGGATACACCTCGGCGAACAGCACCCGCCAGTCCTGGCCTTCCGAACGTTGCAGCGGCGCGAGGCCGGTCTCGAACGGCCAGACCCGAGCGACCGCCTCGATCCACGGGTGATGGCGCAGGCGCTGCAGGGCGGCGATGCCGAGCAGGGTCTGGCTGCCGACGCTGCCGTTGTAGGCGAGCTTCCAGATGGGCTGCGGCCCCTTCGCGGCGCGGTCCGCCAGCCGGTACTCGCTGAACGTCGTCTCGCCGTAGCCGCCCGGCCGGGTCATAGCCAGGCTCGCGCCGGCGGAGGACCCGGGGCAGCCCCAGAACGGAAACGGCCCGCCGGAGATGGCTTCGTTGAAGGCGCACGCCACCTCAAAGCGGTTGTTGGCGTTGTCGCCGGCGTCGCGCACGCGCGCCGCGATCTCCTTCCACACCCCCCGCCAGGTCCCGTCGGCCGGGCGGACCGAGCGGGCGAAGCCGCCGGGGTAGCCGAAGGCGAAGTCGAAGCCGGCGAGGATAACCCGGTCGCGCGCGACCATGTCGCTAAGGGCGTCGGCCAAGACCTCCATTGCTTGCGAGCGGGTCGGCGGGTTCAGCAGCCGGGCGCTGGTGACCCCGTCATGGCGCTCGGCGATGCCGATCCAGATGCTGTCGGCGCCGGTCCTCGGCACGGCCGCAGCGCTCCAGTCGACCATAACGTAGGCGTCGAAGATCGCGCCGGCGCTGCTCACGGTCGGCGCTGGGCCTTGGCGCCGGCGCGGCCGGCAGGCTCGCCATCGGCCACCTTAACCTCGGCACCCGTAGCGGAGACTGCCGCCGCATGGGCCTCGGCGTGGACGTGGTGATGGTGCCGCAGCGCCCGCTCGTGGGCGTGTTCATGATGTTCGTGATGCGAATGGCCGTGGGAGTGCCCGTGGCTGTAATGAGCGTGCCCATCCCCATGACCATGCCCATCCCCATGGCCGTGCCCGTGCCCGTGCCCGTGCCCGTGGTCATGGCTGCCGCCATCGCCGTCGGTGCCGACGCCGCGAACGTGGAAGTGGTGGCCAGCCTGCGGCGCCCCCTGGTCCTGCTCGAACCCGATGATCTGCTCGCGGTACTTGCACATCTGGCAGTTCATCACGTTGGTGCCGTTGAGCATCTCGCCGAGGCGCTCGACGAAGGTGTCGATCACCAGCGCATGGTCGTTGAGATAAGGGGCCTTGACGACCTCGACCTCCGGATGCGCCGCTTGGCAGGCATCGGCGTGGGCATAGATGCGATCGACGAGGATGCCGGTGAAGAGAAAGTACGGAAAGACGATGATGCGCCGGTAGCCGAGACGGACGGCATGGGCAAGGCCGGCGTCCACGAGCGGATAGGCGACGCCGCTGTAGCAGACCTCGGTCCAGCCGAAGTCCATGCCCTCCCAGAGCATCCGCGCGACCTTGCTGACGTTCGAGTTGGCGTCCGGGTCGTTGGTGCCACGGCCGACCACCATGAGCAAGGTGTCCTTGCGGCCGACGGTGGAACCGGCCATGCGCTCGGCTTCCGCGATGCGCTCAGCCGAGGCCCGAAGCAGCCTGGTGTCCACCGCCAGTTCGCGGCCGTACTTGACCTCGATGCCGGGATGCTCGGCCGCGAACGTGTTGATCTCCGAGGGCAGGTCATTCTTGACGTGGCCGGCGGCGAACAGCATCCCCGGCAGGCAGAGGATGCGCTCGGCGCCGCGGTCGCGGAGCGCGTCGAGGCCGTCGCGGATCATCGGCCTGGCGAACTCAAGAAAGCCGCTGTCGACGTCGTATTCGGGGAGGCGTCGGCGGAGGTGGCGGGCGAGGGTGTTGAACTCGTTGACTGCGGCAACGGAGCGGCTGCCGTGGCCGCAGATCATCACGCCGGTGCGTGGGGTCATGGCGCCTGGTCCCTTGCCTTCGAGCGTCGTCAGACCTGGTGGGGCACGGTCATCGTCCGCCACCCGCGGGCCCGGCTGGTCATGGCCTCCGGCCGGCACGCGCAGGCGGCATGATAGGGACCGTGATGCGCTCTGTCATGCGCCGCGACACGCCTCGGCAATCAGGCAAGCCTGGGCAGCTCCAACGCGGTACCGTCCGCCTTCACCCGTGGCGAAGGCGAGAGCGCCCTGAGCACGGCCGGGCGCAGATGCCGCCAGGCGACGCCGAGGCGCATCTCGTCGGGCGACCACTGGGCGTAGGCGAGATCCGACAGCCACTGCTCGCGGGCAAACAGCGTCGGCCGCTCGATCCGCTCGAGCTCATGGTCGCTGACCGGCCAGGCCATGTTCGCCGGGCTCCCGGTGATGCAGGGCACGCCCTCGATGAGCGCGTCGATGCTGGCGCTCGAGGAGTAGGCGAGCAGGACCCAGCAGTCCTGGAGGACCGAGCGGACCGGTCGCGTCGGCGGGTAGTCGATGACGATCCCCTCCAGGCCCGAGAACCGCGCCTCGAACTGCCGCATCATTGCCTGCGGGGTCACCGGGTGGGGCCGGACGATGATCGGCCGGGCCGTCAGCCGGCGGGCCTCCACCACCGTCCTGTGCATCCAATCGAAGATGTCGGCCCCGCGCAGCGACGCATCGCCAGGGTTCTGCCCAACGATTAGGACGTGCCGCCCCTCCTGGCGGTAGGGCTTCAGCGTCAGGCCCAGCTCCTCGGACATGCGCTCCCAGCGGTCGGGCGGACTGCTGGCGTTGCTGAAGTCGGCGTCGTCCTGAAGGAAGCCGTTCACGCCCACCCGATAGTAGCCGTACGCGTCGGAGTAGCGGTTGCGCCCGAGCCGCAGCAGCTTGCGCAGGTACGCCGCGGCCGGCGCCCGGCGGTAGACGCTGCGGCCGAAGAGCGGCGTCTCGACGTAGACGAAGACGCCGTCGTGCCGGCCGAAGATCTCGTCGCGGACGCTGCGCGTCGCTGCCCGCTTGGCGCTCGGCCGGCCGCCGAGGACGACGGCGACGTCGCAGGGCTCGTAGCCACGGCCGGCGATCAGCCGCGCATCCTCGCCCTCGGCGAGCAGGCCTTTGTGGAAGCAGCGCAGGACCTCGCGCTTGCGCCGCGCCTCGACACCCTGCCCGGCGCTGCGGAGGAAGACATTGAGCCTCATGGGGTCCGTTCCAGGCCGCGGCTCGGCGGCGCGCTCGCGAGGCGGGACGTGGCCATTCCTGCTTCGCCCCCGTCGGTGGCCCGCATGGACGCATCGGGGCAGCCGATCGCCTGGAACAGCGCTAGGTAGTTGCCGACCGCCGCCTCGACGCCGAAGTCTGCCGCCCGCGCCCGCAATTCGGACGCGGCCGTTGGAGCATCGAGCATCGTCGCAATCGCCTCGGCTAGGGCTCGGTGATCGCCGACGGGAACGAGCGGCCCGAACCGGCCATTCTGAAGGATCTCCCGCGGCCCCGTCGGACAGTCGGTGCTGACCACCGGGCAGCCGCAGGCCATCGCCTGGATCAGCGCCCCAGGCAGGCCCTCGTAATCGGAGGCAAGCACGAACACCGCGGCGCGGGCCATGTAGGCGAAAGGGTTCGGCTTGAACCCGGGGAGCGAGACGTCGTCCGCGACGCCGAGCTCCCTGATCAGCGCCTCCAGGTCCGCCCGGTCGGTCGCCTCGCCCTTTGCTGTCTTGCCGCCGCCCAGGATCACCAGCCGCAGCGGGCGCCGGCGGCGGACCAGAGCGAGGGCGCGAATCAGCGTCGCGAAGCCCTTCCGCCGCTCCAGCCGGCCCACGCCGAGGACCACTGGCACGTCGCGGCCCTGCATCCACGGGTGGTCGGGGACCTCGGCGGCGGCTTCCAGCACGCGCTCGTCGACGACGGGGTTGTAGATCGTGACGATCCGCCGGCGCTCGATGCCGGCGAAGCGGGAAAGATCCTGGGCGAGATCGCGCGAAACGGTGACGATCTGATCGGCCAACGGATAGTACCGGTGCATGAGCACCGGGACCGAGCGGTGATGCGCGCTCGTCCGCTTCTTCGGGAAGTGCTCGGTCGGAGACGTGCGCTCGGTGAGGACGACGCGGGTTGGAACGCCCGCCAGGTCCCGCGCCCAGACGGCGCACAGGTTCGGCCGGTACTTGGCCGAGACGAGGACGTCCGGCCGGTCTCTCCGGAGGTAGGAGACGAGGCTCGGCAGCCGCGGCACCATCTCGCCGAGGCGCTTTCGCCGCGCCAGCAGGACCAGCCGGGCGAGAAGCTTCAGCCCCGCGGGATCGGCCCGGGCGATGGCGTAGCGCCATACTGGGCCAGCATGGGCGTCGAGCACGACGACCCGCGCCGCCTGTCGGCACCTCCCCTTCGAGTGGCCCGGCGCGGTGGGCGAGCACGAGGTCGACGCGGTGGCCGCGGGCGAGGAAGCCGCGGGCCAGGGTCAGCATCGTCCGCTCGACGCCGCCGCCGCTGAGGTCATTAAGGAGAATGGCGATGTGCATGGCTCTGGCTCGCAGCTAGCCAAGCACTGTCAGGCGTATCCGAGCTGGCCGGCCATCTTCCACGACATGCTACTCCGAGCTGCCGCGGGTGTTCAACTCCGGGCGCAACCGCAAGGGATCGATCGGCGGCGAACTCTCTCGCCTGGTGATCGGTGGCGAGGGGGCGGTGGCTGCTCTAAGATCGCCAACCCCGCGGTAGCATCCCCGCGCCGCCGCGACCGTCGATGGAGGCCTCATGATGCCAAACCCGGCGCAGCCCCTGCGGCGCGTCACCCTCGACTTCCGCCATGACGATCCGTCGGTCGAGGCCGCGGTCGTCCGCGAGGACCTCTCCGCCTGCGAAATCACCGGTTCGTGCCTCTGGCTCGGCTGTGACGAGACGACGACGATCCAGCGTCTGGTGCAGGCCGACGACGGCCGCTTCACCAACCATCGCAGCTTCAACCTCAGCGAGGCCTTCGCCCTGCCGGCCGGCTCGGACGAGGAGATCGACATCGAGGGCTTCGCCGAGGACGAGGGCTTCCTCTGGCTCACCGGCTCGCACAGCCTGAAGCGGAGAAAGCCGAAGCGCCGCGACAGCGCCGCCGAAGCCCTGGAGCGGCTCTCCGAGGTCTCGGCGTCGGCGAACCGCTACCTCCTCGCCCGGCTGCCGCTGGTTGCAGCGCGAGACGGGCTGTTGGAGCTCGCCGGGATCGGCGGTGTAACCGATCCGCAGGGCAAGGCGCCGGCGTGCCTGCCCATGACCGGCGGCCGCAATCTGCTCGCGGATGCATTGGCGCGCGACATCCACGTCGGCCGCTTCGTCGACGTGCCGAGCAAAGAGAACGGCCTCGACGTGGAGGGCATCGCTGCCCGAGGCCAGCGCGTCTTCCTCGGCATGCGCGGGCCGGTCCTTCGCGGCTGGGCGATGATCATCGAGCTGTCCGTGGCCGAGGCGGAGCCGGGGCGGCTGGGGCTCTCGCCCCTTGGCGAGCGCGGCGAGGGGTACCGGAAGCACTTCCTCGACTTAGCAGGCCTCGGCATCCGCGATCTTGCTTTCGACGGCGAGGCGCTGCTGATCCTCGCCGGCCCGACCATGGACCTGGACGGCCCGGTTCGGGTCTACCGCTGGGCAGAGGCGCTCGCCGCCGATCAAGGCGACATCATTGCCGGAAGGCAGATCGAGCCGATCCTCGAGGTGCCGTTCGGCGAGGGCGTGGACCACGCCGAGGGCATTGCCCTGATGTCCGACGCCGGCGCGAAGCAACTGCTCATCGTCTACGACAGCCCATCGCCCTCACGCCTGCACGAGAACGGCACCGCCATCGACGCCGAGATCTTCGCCCTCCCGGCATGAGCGTCAAAACCGCAGGGTCCGTCTAGCAGAATAGCCCCGTTTGGGTGTACCGGTAGCCAGGCCAGTGCTATCATCCGGCCGCACCGACGGCGGCAGCCGCCGGCTTGGATCCCATAGGCGTGGCCACAGAGGGCGGAGCGGTGAGCGTCATTCCCTTTCCCGCGATACAGCTGACCAAGGACGACGAGGACGCGATCATCGCGAAGGCATACCTGGCCGGGTACTGCTGCAGCCGGACCAGCGACGACGGCCGGGCGCGCTCGATCGTCCTGCTCAACGGCCGACGCGAGGTCCGTGGCTACGTCACCAAGCAGCACTGCGTCTACGAGGTGCTCGACGCCAGGCGCTCCGTCGTCACCAAAAGCCGCAGCCTGTCGGAGGTGCTGACCGCGCTGGAGAAGTAGCCTCAGCCGAAAGAAGCCTGCGCGGCAGGCGCGTCGCCGCGGCCGGCATCTGCCCGGCGAAGATGCTTGTCGTCGACGTGGCGCTTCAGGTACTCCGCAAAGGACTTCCTGGTCTTGGGCATGCGAAACAGCATCGCCAGGCTCGCCTTGCGGGTCTTGGTGATCAGCATCGACGGGTCGAAGTAGCCGCGCGCGTTCTCCACGGTCAGCACGAACGGCGGCTTGCCGCCCTGCACCAGCAGGTAGCTCATCACCAGGGCGCCGGTCCGGTGGTTGCCCTCGATGTAGAGCTGCGGCTCGCTGAGGATGCGGACGTAGACGCCGGCCGCTCGGTGCCAGACGGGTTCGCCGCGGTGCCGGTCGTGCCATTCGACGATGTCGCGCACGCCGCCGCCTTCGGTGTCCCAGAAGTACTGCTCCGTGGCGGCGATGTGCCGGGCGTTGAGCCTGCGGGCGGCAGGATCCACCCCGCAGAGCACAATCGTGTTCAGCTCCAGAAGGTGCTTGAGGTTTCCAAGCGCGAGGAGGTCGATGCCCTTGGCCACCGCATCGTCGATGAAGGCGTAGCCGGCCAGGAGGTTGAAGATCACCTCGTCGTCGAGGCGGTCGCGCGGACTGTGCAGAAACTCGTTGATGAGGGAAAACTCCCCCTGCAGGTCGCGCAGGGACGCCTCCACCGCCGCCAAGTCGATCCGGCCCGTCGGCATCGAAACCAATCTCCCCGAAGAACCGCTGGTGGGGCTGGGAGTCGCCATCGGCTCGCCTCTCGTCGGCAGTTGCCGCGAGGGATCATAGCTCCGGCACCGGCCGCGCACCCGGACCAAAGGATAGCGCAAACCTACCTCGAAAGGCGCAGGCGCGTCGGGCTCGGGAGCACGTCTTCGGCCGGTTCTGCTTCGCGCGATCAGCTGCCCCGCGCGCGGATCGCCGCCAGCGCCTGCTGGCCTTTGGCGACGACGTTGGCGGGCAACGGGATATAGCCAGGGAGCTCCTCGTCCTTGACGGTCTGCCCCTCGGTGAGGCCCCAGGCGACGAAGTCTCGAATGGCCTCTGCTTTTGCCACTTCCGGGTACCGGCCGTAGAGGAGCAGCCAGCTGTAGGTCAAGATCGGATAGGCGGCGTCGCCGGCCGCGTCGGTGATCGTGACACGCAGCTTCTCGTCCATGGCCGCGCCCGCCTCGGCCAGTGCCTGCGCGCCGGCCTCTTCCGTCGGCATGACGTAGTTCCCGGCCTTGTTCTCCAGCGCTGCGACCGGCAGGCCCAGGCGCTTGGCGAAGCCGTACTCGACGTAGCCGATAGCGCCCTCGCTGATCTTGATGCGCTGGGCCACGCCCTCGTTTCCGGGCACCTTCATCGCGCCCGCCGGCCAGCGCACCAGGATCCCGGCGCCCAGCCCCTTCTCCCGCCATAAGGGGCTGATCGCGTCGAGGTGGCTGGCGAAGGCGAAGGTCGTGCCGCTGGCGTCGCGCCGGGTGACGACGGCGATGGTCGTGTTCGGAAGCCTGGCGTCGGGGTTCGCCGCCTGGATCCGCGGATCGCTCCACTTTGTGATCTCGCCGGCAAAGATCCCGGCGTAGGCTTCCCGCGACAGCCGCAGTGGCCCCACCCCGTCCGGCAGAGAGTAGGCCAGGACGACCATCCCGGCGGTCGCCGGCACCGAGACGACCCCGCGCTCGACCTTGGCGATTTGATCGTCGCTAATCGGCGCGTCGCTGCCGGCAAAGTCGACCGAGCCGGTGACGAACTGGCTCAGGCCGGCGCCGCTGCCGATCGCGTCGTAGGTAAGCGAGACGTTGTCGTGGCCCTTCTCGTAAGCCTTGATCCAGGCCTTGTAGAGCGGCGCGGGAAAGGTTGCGCCGGCTCCGCGAAGCCAGACCTCGCGGGCAACGGGGTCGGCGGCCATCGCCGGCGCTGCGACCGACACGCCGGAAGCGAGCAGCACCGCCAGGGCGACGAACAAAATAGTAAGGTGAATGATTCGAAGCCGTTGGCTGATAATACTCATGTCCGCTCCCCGCCGCGCAAGTGAGAACCCGACAGTCTTCGCTACGCTTGGAGTGACACCGTCACCGCGAGGACGGCGAAGCCGACGAAGCAATACAGCAAATCTTTGTTCTGGATCGCCACGCCGCCTCGCGGCCCGCGATGGCGCCGTTCAGTTTCAATACCTCGACGATCACATAGCGCTCTAGCTGAACTCGCCGCGGATGTATTCCTTGGTCAGCTGCTCGCGCGGCGCCTCGAAGATCTGCTTGGTTTCGCCCATCTCGACCAGGTAGCCGGTCCGGCCGCTGTGGGAGATGTCGACGGCGAAGAACGCGGTCGTGTCGGCCACCCGCATCGCCTGCTGCATGTTGTGGGTGACGAGCGCGACCGAGTAGTTCTCCTTGAGCTCGATCATCAACTCCTCGACCTGCCGGGTGGCGATAGGATCGAGCGCCGAGCAGGGCTCGTCCATCAGCAGGACCTGCGGCTCGGTGGCGATCGCCCGGGCGATGCAGAGCCGCTGCTGCTGGCCGCCGGAGAGCGACAGGCCGCTGTCCTTGAGCTTGTCCTTGACCTCCTTCCACAGCGCCGCGCGCTTGAGCGCGCGCTCGACCTTCTCGTCCATGTTGCCGCGGAAGCGGTTGAGCCTGAGCCCGAAGGCGACGTTGTCGTAGATGCTCATGGTGAAGGGGTTGGGCTGCTGGAAGACCATGCCGATGTAGCGGCGCACCACCACCGGATCGACGTTTCTCGCGTAGATGTCCTGGCCGAGGAAGTGGACGTGGCCCTCGAAGCGGAACACCGGGATCATGTCGTTCATGCGGTTCAGGCTGCGCAGCACGGTGCTCTTGCCGCAGCCCGATGGGCCGATGAAGCCGGTGATCTTGCCCTTCTCGACCGGCAGCAGCGAGTCGCGCACCGCCAGGAACGAGCCGTAGTAGACCTTCTCGAGGTTGCAATCGATGGCCACCTGGTCTTTCGGTACGTGCCAGGAAGCGGCCGACTGTGGAGCGATTTGCTGCGCTAAGCTCATGTGCGTGCCCCGCGAAAGCCTCAGACCTTCGGGCGTCCGATCAGGCGGCTGAGGATGTTGAAGAACAGGACGATGAGGACCAGGACCAGGGACGCGGCCCAGGCCAGCTCGATCTGGTTCTCGAACGGCATGCCCGAGAAATTGAAGATGAGGATGGAGAGCGACGCGGTCGGTTCGTGCAGGGAGGTCAGCCAGTAGTTGCTGAACAGCGCGGTAAACAGCAGCGGCGCCGACTCGCCGGCCGCGCCGGCGATGGCCAACATCACCCCGGTGAGGATGCCGGGAAGGCCGGTCGGCAGCACCACCTTCCAGATCACCTGGCTGCGGGTGCAGCCCATCCCATAGGCGGCGTCCTTCATCCGCTGGGGAACCATCTTCATGGACTCCTCGGCCGTGAGGATCACGGTCGGCAGCATCAACACCGAAAGCGCAATGCCGCCGGCAATAGCCGAGTACGTGCCCATCAGCAGGACGACCGCGGCGTAGGCGAAGACACCGGCGAGGATCGAGGGAAACCCGGTGAGAACCTTGGCCAGGAACCGCGCCGCCTCGGCCAGCTTGCTGGTCGTGCCGAGCTCGGCGAGGTAGGCCGCGGCCATGATCCCGATCGGCACGCTGATCAGGGTGGCGATACCGACCATCACCAGGGTGCCGGCGATGGCGTTGCCGAAGCCGCCGCCCATCTCGAAACCCGCTGGCGGCAGCTCAGTGAAGAGCTCGGGGCCGAGGCGCGAGCCGCCCTGGACGATCAGCATGTAGAGGACGGAGAACAGCGGCACTGCCGCGACCAGCGCGATGACCCAGGTGAAGCCGGTGAGGAAGGCGCTGCGCAGCGCCCGGGGCTCGCGGAATGACCGGTTCAGGTCGGGGATGGCGCTTATCGGCGCCTTGCCGAGGTCGGGGTGCTTCATGGCCGCCTCACTGCTTCTTCACCGCGACCGACATGACGAACAGGCCGACGACGTTGACGATGAGGGTGATGGCGAGCAGCGCGATCGCGGCGTACATCAGCGCCTGGATCTCGATGCCGCCGGCTTCGGGGAAGTTGGAGGCAAGCAGCGAGGCCAGGGTGTTCGCGGGCGAGAACAGCGACAGGCTGATCTGGTTGGCGTTGCCGATGAGCATGGCTAAGGCCATGGTTTCGCCGAGCGCTCGGCCGAAGCCCAGCACCATCGAGCCGAAGATGCCCCGCGAGGCCGTCGGCAAGAACACCTTGACGATGGCCTCCCAGCGGGTCGTGCCCATGCCGTAGGCGGCCTCCTTCACCCTGTAGGGAATGAGGTGAAGGGCGTCCTGGGAGATCGCAGCGATCGTCGGCAGGATCATGATCGCCAGCACCAGCGCCGCCGGCATCATCCCGGGGCCGCTGAGCGAGGTGGAGAAGAAGGGCAGGAAGCCCAGGGTTTCGTGTAACCAGTTAGCGATCGGGCGCAGCGCCGGGATGACGACGTAGATGCCCCAAAGGCCGAAGACGACGCTGGGGATCGCCGCGAGCAGCTCGACGATGGTGCGAAAGACGACCGCCAGCCGCGGCGGGAGGAACCCCTGGGTGAGGAAGATGGCGACGAAGACGCCGAAGAAGCCGCCAATGAGCAGCGCCAGCAGCGAGCTATAGAGCGTTCCCCAGATCTCGGGGAGAATGCCGAAGCGCTGGTTGGAGACGTCCCAGACCGAGGAGGTGAGGAAGCCGAGCCCATGCTGGGCGATGGCGGGCGCCGCCTGGCCGCCGATCTCCCACACGATGTAGGCGACCAGCACCAGGATGATGGCCGCGCCACCCAGGGCGAGCGCCCGGAACAGCCGGTCGGAGAGGTACTCCCGCGCTGACGGCGGCCGCGAGATGCTGTCCGCCGAGATCGCGTGGGAGAACGGATTGGGCGCCATCGTCTCGCGCGTCCTCTACTGAAACAAAGGCGAAAACCGAGCGACCGGTCCACACTCTCCGGTTGGGGCTACTGGATGGCCTGCTTGGCGTCGCGGATCTTGGCGATAACGGTCTCGGGCAGCGGCACGTAGCCCATCTGATCGGCGATCTTCTGCCCATCGGTCAGGCCGTACTCGACCATGTCGCGAAGCGCAGCGGCCTTCTTGTCGTCCTGGTCCTTGTAGAACAGCATCCAGGTGAAGGTCGTGATCGGGTAGGCGTCGGCGCCCTTGGGGTCCTTCACCCAGGCGATGAGGTTCTCGTCGAACTCCGCCTCGGACAACGCCACCGCGCCCGCCTCGCCGCCGGCGGCAACGAACGTCCCGGCCTTGTTCTCGAGCAGCGCGGTCGGCGCCTTGGTCAGCTTGGCATAGCCGTACTCGATGTAGCCGATGGCGCCCGGCGTCTGCTTGATGGTCGCGGTGACACCGTCGTTCTTGGGCGCGGCGACGAACTTGTCGCTCTTCGGCCACTGGACCGTCGTGCCGACGCCAACGCTCTCCTTGAACGACGAGCTGACCTCGGCGAGGTGCTGGGTGAAGACGAAGGTGGTGCCGCTGGAGTCGGACCGGCGGACGACGGTGATCGGGGTGTCCGGCAGCTTGATGTCGGGGTTGGCAGCGGCGATCTTCGGGTCGTTCCAGCGGGTGATCTCGCCGGCGAAGATGGCGGGGTAGATGTCGCGCGGCAGCTTCAGGTTCTGCGGGTTGCCAGGCAGGTTGTAGGCGATGACGATCTCGCCGGCGGTCATCGGCAGCAGCACGGCACCGCCCGGCACCTTGGCGATCTCCTCGTCGGTCATGGCGGCGTCGCTGGCGGCAAAGTCGACCGTGCGGTTGATGAAGTCCTGGATGCCGGCGCCGCTACCCTTGGCCTGGTAGTCGATCGTCGCGTCCTTGTAGTTCTTGCTGAAGTCTTTGAACCACGTGGAGTATATCGGAAAGGGGAAGCTGGCCCCGGCGCCGATCAGCCGGGTGTCCGCCTTTGCCGGTAAGGCCGCGCTAAGGGCCAAAGCTCCTGCCAACGCCATGCCGGCAAGTCTGAGCATCATCTTCATCCGTATTCTCGCCCCCCGCCGTTATCAGGATCTGTGGGCGCTAATTAACACGCGCCGCATTACAGTGGCGTGACATTGCAGGCGGATACGCGATGAAGACGTGACGGCGGCGCTTGATGCCCGGCAGCACCCTCAGGGTGTACGGGTTCCTCTCAAAGACGCTACGGAGGAAGGCCGCGGCCTCGGCGGCGATGCCGGGCGCGGAGCTCTCCCGCGGACCGGCGACGTTGAGCACGCGGACCTCGTGGTCGCGGAGCCACTCCCGAACCGCTGCGGCGGCGGTCCGGTCGAGATCGGCAGCGGCAAGATCGACCACGCATGCACGGCCGGCCCTCGCGCTGGGCGCAGGCGATGGTGAAGGCGGTGCCTCCCGCCGGCTCGCCGCGGGTCAGGATCAGGGTCGCATCGGAGTCACGGACATTGAGGCGGGTACGCTGGGGATAGCCGGCACTCGCCGTTTCGCGCATCGGGTAGCGCGCCGGCAAACGGCCATCCTCGGCCCGGCGGCCGCGCGGCACCCAGCCGCCACAGGGCAGCCCCAGCGCCAGCGCGACGTCGAGCGCCGCGCGATCGACGCCCGTCTGCCCTCCAGAGACGATCTTGCTGATCAAGGCGCCCGCGTTATCCGCTCCGGCCGCGCCGGCGGAAGCGAAAGAGGATCAGCCTTGGCCCCTGCTTCCGCCCGCGGCGCAGGCGCGTCAGGACGTGCCGAGGAGTTGCTCCAGCTTCTCGGTCGCCTTCTGCTTGTCGATGCTCTCGAGCGCCGCCACCTCGCAGACCAGCCGATCGAACGCCGCCTCGTAGATCTGCCGTTCGCTGAAGGATTGGTCCGGCTGGCCGACGTTGGGATGCAGGTCGCGGATCACCTCGGCGATCGACACTGGATCGCCCGAGTTGATCTTCGCCTCGTACTCCTGGGCGCGCCGGCTCCACATCGTGCGCTTGACCCGCGCCCGACCCTGCAGCCTGGTCAGGGCGTTCTCCATCACCTTGCGCGTGCTGAGCCGCCGCAAGCCGGCGTTGGAAGCCTTGCTGACCGGCACCCGCAGCGTCATTCGGTCACGGTCGAACGAGATCACGAAGAGCTGCAGCTCCTGACCGGCGATCTCCCGCGTTTCGACACCCAGCACCTTGCCGACGCCGTGGGTCGGGTAGACGACATAATCCCCCGCACGGTAAGCGAATTCATCCCGCATCGTGTCCAAGCTCTCTCCACTCAAGGCCATCCAAGGCTGCCGTCCGATCGGATCGCTCTTGACGATGCGATCCTCCCTCGCCCATGCGGCGAGCAGCGACAAGCCATTATTGATTTATCGGTTATCACCCCCGCAAGCGGCGGAGTGCTGTTGACAGACAACCGGTTTCGTATGCCGAGGAATATAACACGCTAGGGTTTCGATTGACAAACGTCCATGCCCGTCGCGCGGCGCATGGCCGCTATGTGCCAGATCCGGGCCTCGCGCTGAAGTCCTGCTCCTTTCCGGCTTTTCCGTTCCATTCATCCGCATCGGACGGAGCTTGGCCTTTGCGGGTTATGTTCGGCCAGGACTTGGAATACTCGGTGTTGATCTCAAGCCACTTCTCGTTCCCGGGCTCCGTATCCGGAACGATGGCCTCTGCGGGGCATTCCGGTTCGCAGACGCCGCAGTCGATACACTCGTCCGGATGGATGACGAGCATGTTCTCGCCCTCGTAGAAGCAGTCGACCGGACACACCTCGACGCAGTCCATGTACTTACACTTAATGCAATTCTCGGTGACGATGTAGGTCATCGGTTTCTCCGCAGCTCCCAAAACCTCTGCGATGACGCCTCAGTGCTCGCTGCCAGCGTCGAGTTGCAAACGACCGAGCACGCGCTTGCGGGCAGCGCCGCTATCCTGATCGGGGACGTACAGGAGGCCGGCGACGCGCCGAACGAGGCTGGCCTCGTAGTCGTGAAGTTCCCCGTCGGCGTAGGCGACCTGCCAGAGCATCTCGATGATCTGCACCCGCTCCTCCGGCGCCATCGCCTCGTTGACGGCGCGAACAAACCCGTAAAGCTGCGTCGCCTCACTGGCAGCGTTGCGTCCGGCCTCGACCAGATCCGCCGCATCCGCATCCGAAAGACCGAAGTGCGCGCCGAGGATCGCCCGGATCGAAGCCAGCTCCACGTCCTCGACCCGCCCGTCCTGGGCCGCGGCCTCGGCCAGCAGCGCCGCGGCGGCAAGCCGCAACTTCTCGTCAGGCGACTTCACATCCGCGTCTGAGCGGTCGCCTGTCAGCAATTCTCTTAGCCGGTGCAGCATAGTGATCGGTTAGCACAGGCGCACACGCCCGCTCAACCTTAACTCCCGGATGGAATTTGCGCGGCCGCACCCTCGGCCGCGGCCGGCGGCGGCGCTGCCGCTGCCCTGCCGTCGGCGTCCAGCTCGGCGTACAACGTCTGGGCCTCGCTGGCGGGTCCGCGCCTGACGCCGAGCGCCCGCACCTGCACCACCCGGACATGGCCGTTCCAGACGAAGGTCAGCACGTCGCCCTCGCGCACGAGATAATGCGCCTTGGCGACGGGGCTACCGTTGATGCGCATCGGCCCGGCCTGGCAGAGCTTCGCCGCGAGCGAGCGGCTCCTATAGAAGCGCGCGTGCCACAGCCACTTGTCGAGGCGCAGGCCGGTCGCGCTCATGGCTGCTGCGAGACGTGCCGGCGCAGGGCGGCAAACGGCGACGCCGCCTCGCTCCGGTGCGGGCCTCCGGGCCCGGGCCGGGCCGTCGCGCTCCGCGAGCGCTTCCCCTTTGCCAGCAGCGGCCCGGCTGTGCCCTCCTCGACCCGGAAGCCAACCGCCCGGAGGACGCCGATGAGCTCGGGCATGTCGCAGCCGAGCAGGGTCCGCATCTGCGGCGGGATCGGGCCAGGACCGCCCCGCGTCAGCATGCGCGCCTGGCCAACGAGCCGCTCGAGGATATCGGCACGCACGGCACGCGGCCCGCGCCTGAGGAAGCCGGCGGCGGCGTAAAGCACTTCGGCCACATCCGGCTCCACCGGCAGCGACGCCCGAGCGAGATCGAGCGGCCGTGGCGGAACGCCTGCGTGCACCGCCCATAGCAGCGCCCGCAGCGCCGCCGGCGCCGGCTTGAGCAGCGCCCGGAAGTAGACGCTTTCCTGGCCGAGCGTCAGGCCGACCGAGCGCAGGACCACCCGGTCGCGATCGGTGAGCGCGGCAAGCTGTGCCCCAGCCGCGCGCCGCGGAATGCAGCCGAGTCCCTCCGCCAACTGGAACAGGAGGCCGCGCGCCGCCGGCGAGGCCAGCAGATCCGGCACCGGGAACAGCGGCTGCAGCTTCTGGCGCAGGTGGGCCTCCAGCCAGGCGCCGAGCCTCCGGCTCACCCGCTCGCGCAACGCCACCTCGACCAGCTCCATGGCCTGCGGCTCGACCCGCGGCCGCAGCGCCTCCGCGCCCGCGGTGAGCTTCGCCACGATGCCGCCGCGCCAGCGCACGGCGCCGTCTGGGCCGAGCGTAAAGGCTGCGTCGTCCTCGCCTTCCAGCGTGCGCACCCTCAGAGCCATCTCGGCGCGCAACGCCTGCACCGCCGCGGCCGTCACCAACCTTGCGGCATCGCCGGCGGACGCTCCGACGCCGTTGTCGGCGACGAAGCGGAAGCCATCGAGGGTGCCGACGTAGTGGCCCTCGACGTGCACCTCGTCGCTGCCGTTCACCGAGGCGGTGAGCGTCCGCCGCTCGCGCATGCGGCCGACGAGCACCGACGTGGTGCGGTCGACGAAGCGCTGGATCAGCCGCTGGTGGAGCACGTCGGAGAGCGTGTCCTCGATCGCCCGGGTCCGCTCCTGCCAGTGGCCCGGGTCGGCCATCCAGCCCTGGTAGGCGATGTAGGTCCAGGTGCGGATGTTGGCGATACGCTGCATCAGCGCATCAATGTCGCCTTCGACCCTGTTGATGCGCTCGACCTGGCGGGCGACCCAATCGGTCGGCAGCCGGCCGTCGTGGCCGTCGGGCCCGCAGAGGAAGCGGTAGATCCTCCCGAGCAGGCGGGCGTGGCCGTCGCTCATCACCTTGCCGAAGTCGGGGACGCGACAGACGTCCCAGAGCCGCTCCACCGCCTCGCGGCCGCGGGCGCGGGCGGCGATCTCCAGGTCGCGGGCGAGGGCCGCCAGCGCCACCTCGTCGTCCGCCTCGCGGGCGCGGATCAGATCCGGACGGCCGCTAGGCCGGGACAGACTGGCGCGGAGCGCGCCGACGGAGGTGAACGTCAGCGCGCTGTTTCGCCAGAACAACGCCCGCAAGGGAGCGAAGGTGCTGTTCTCGATCGCCGCCGCCGTCTCCGGGTCGAGGCCGTCGATCTCGGCGGTGGTGCCGAAGGTGCCGTCCTTCATGTGCCGGCCGGCGCGCCCGGCGATCTGGGCGAGCTCGGCCGGGCCCAGCGCCCGCGGCACCCGGCCATCGAACTTGCGCAGCGCCGCGAGCGCCACGTGCTCGATGTTCATGTTCAGGCCCATGCCGATCGCGTCGGTGGCGACGAGGTAGGCGACCTCGCCGGCCTGGTACATCTCGACCTGGGCGTTGCGGGTGCGCGGGCTCAAGGCGCCCAGGACCACCGCGGCGCCGCCCCGCTGGCGGCGGATCAGCTCGGCGATGGCGTAGACGTCGGCGACGCTGAAGGTGACGATGGCGCTCTTCGCCGGCAGCCGGGTGATCTTGCCGTGCCCGCCGTAGCGCAAGGCGGAGAAGCGCGGGCGGGTGATGAACTCCGCCTCCGGGATCAGCCGGCGGAGCAGCGGCCGGATCGTCTCCGCGCCCATCACCATGGTTTCCCGGCTGCCGCGGGCGTGCAGCAGCCGGTCGGTGAAGATGTGGCCGCGGTCGGGGTCGGCGCACATCTGGATCTCGTCGATGCCGAGGAAGGCGACCTGGCGAGACACCGGCATGGCCTCGACGGTGCAGAGGAAGTAGCGGGCCTCGGGCGGGACGATCTTCTCCTCGCCGGTGATCAGCGCCACGTGGCGGCGGCCCTTGATGGCGACGGCGCGTTCGTAGTTCTCGCGGGCGAGCAGGCGCAGCGGAAAGCCGATGATGCCGGACTCGTGACCCAGCATCCGCTCCATGGCGAGGTAGGTTTTCCCGGTGTTGGTCGGGCCGAGGACGGCGATGATCCGCGAGCGGTCGGACTGGCCCCTGGAGCGGTGGTCCATGGCTGTCAACATCGCCACCCCTTCAGCCAAAAACAAGCTACCGCAAGCGGGGTAGCGCCCCGCGGGGGACCATGGGGACGAACGCCACCGGCAGCTTCTCCTCCCGGGTCAGGCTGCCGTCGTCCTCCTTGACGCAGCGAAGCAGCATCTGCGTGTCGCGCGCAAGCCCCGTCGGGATGACCAGCCGGCCCTGCGGCTTCAGTTGCTGGATCAGGGCCTCGGGGATCTCCTCGGGTGCGGCGGTGACGATGATGGCGTCGAACGGCGCCGCCTCGGGCCAGCCGGCGTAGCCGTCGCCGTGGCGCAAGCTGACGTTGTCGTAGCCGAGGCCGCGCAGCCTGCTCGCAGCTTGCGCCGCCAGGGCTTCGACCACCTCGACGCTGAAGACGCAGGCCGCGAGCTCGGCCAGCACCGCCGTCTGGTAACCGCAGCCGGTACCGATCTCGAGCACCTTGTCGCCGGGGTCGAGGTCGAGCAACTCGCTCATCACCGCGACGATGTAGGGTTGCGAGATGGTCTGGCCGTAGCCGATGGACAGCGGTCGGTTGGCGTAGGCGTAGACGACTTCAGCCCTCGGCACGAACAGGTGCCGCGGGACCTTGGCCATCGCCGCCATAACCCGCGGAGACAGCTGCTCGCGTCCGGTCCAGTTCGCCGTTTCGCTTGTCTCGGCCGCGATGGTCGCAAGCAGGCTCTGGCGCTCTTCGGCGAAGGCCGACGGATCCGCATACACGTCGCGATGCATGTCCCATGGTCGCCGCCATGCCGCTGCGGCGCAAGGGGGATCGGCTGCACCTGCAATGCCGCGCTTCACAGCGAACTAGGTTGAGGCGCGCCCGTCGCGGCAATCCATGGACCCGCGGGACGTTGCCCGCGGGCTCGGCGAGGCCCTGCTGATCGGCACTTACGCCAGGTAGAAGACCCGCCAGCCGGCGCGGCGACCAATGGCCTTGCGGTCCGGAACGGATCGCGACATATCACCGCGCAGCACTCGTTCACCAAAGCAGGGGATCGTTCCGACGCCATGGCTCGGGAAACATTTGCTTTTCAAACGGAAGTCGGCCGGCTTCTGGATATCGTCGCCCACTCCCTCTACACCCATAAGGAGATCTTCCTCCGCGAGCTCATTTCTAATGCCTCGGATGCCTGCGACCGGCTGCGCTATGCCGCGCTCACCGAGCCGGCGCTGACCGAAGGCGAGCCCGAGTTCAAGATCACCCTCGACGTCGACCGGGCAGCGCGCACGCTCAGCGTCGCCGACAACGGCATCGGCATGAACCACGACGACCTGGTCGAGACGCTGGGCACCATCGCCCGGTCGGGGACGCAGGGCTTCCTCTCCCAGCTCACCGGCGACGCGAAGAAGGACGTGGCGCTGATCGGCCAGTTCGGCGTCGGCTTCTACTCCGCCTTCATGGTCGCAGACACCGTCGACGTCGTCACCCGCCGCGCCGGCGAGGAGAAGGCGTGGACGTGGTCGTCCGACGGCAAGGGAACGTTCAGCATCGAAGAGGCGGAGCGGCCCGGCCGCGGCACCAGCGTGATCCTCCACCTGAAGCCCGAGGAGGACGAGTTCCTCGAAGCGGCGCGGCTGCGCCAGATCGTCAAGACCTACTCCGACCACATCGGCTTTCCCATCGTGCTCCTCGGCGCCGAGGCGGACGAGGCAAAGCACGGCGGAGACGAGGAGGCGGCAAAGGCCGAAGCGCAGACCCTGAACGCGGCGTCGTCGCTGTGGACGCGGGCGAAGAAGGACATCACCCAGGAACAGTACAAGGAGTTCTACCACCACGTCGGCCACGCCTTTGACGACCCGTGGCTGGTGATCCACAACACCGTCGAGGGCGTCGTTTCCTACACCTGCCTGTTGTTCGTGCCGTCGACGGCGCCCTTCGACCTGTTCGATCCCGAGCGCAAGCCACGGGTGAAGCTCTACGTCCGGCGGGTGTTCATCACCGACGATTGCGAGGGCCTGCTGCCCTCCTACCTGCGCTTCCTGCGCGGCATCGTCGACAGCGAGGACCTGCCGCTCAACATCAGCCGCGAGACCTTCCAGCACGATCCGCGCCTGGCCAAGATGCGGAGCGGCCTGGTGAAGCGCGTCCTCGACGAGCTCGGCCGCAAGGCGGAGAACGCCGAGGAGTACGCGAGCTTCTGGAACGCGTTCGGCGCGGTGCTGAAGGAAGGGATCTACGAGGACTTCGAGAACCGCGACCGGCTGCTCGGGCTCGCCCGCTTCCATAGCACCGCCAGCGACGCGCTGACTTCGCTGGACGCGTATATCGAGCGGATGAAGCCGGGGCAGGACGCGATCTACACCATCAGCGGCAGCGAGATCGAGGCGCTCCGCCGAAGCCCGCAGCTCGAAGGCTTCCGCGCCAAGGGCGTCGAGGTGCTGCTGCTTACCGATGCGATCGACGAGTTCTGGGTTCCGTCGGTCAGGACCTACAAGGACAAGCCCTTCCGCTCGGCTGCCTCCGCGGGCACCGACCTCGGCAAGATCGAGGGCGGCGAGGAGAAACCCGCCGAGGACGGCGACGAGGCCTCACCGGCCGTCGACCTGGAGAAGCTGATCGCGGCGCTGAAGTCTGCTTTGGGCGAGGCGGTGAAGGACGTTCGCCTGTCGAAGCGGCTGACCGAGAGCGCCGTCTGCCTGGTCGCGGGCGAGGGCGATCTCGACATGCACATCGAGCGGCTGCTCCGCCAGCACCGCCAGCTCGGCGGCGCCGTGCCGCGAGTGCTCGAGATCAACGCCAGGCACCCGCTGATCCGCGGCCTGGCCGGGCTTGCCGCGGAGGGAGACGGAAGCAAAGACGCGCTGATCGAGGCGGCCTTCCTGCTCTTGGATCAGGCGCGCATCCTCGAAGGCGAGCCGGTGGCCGATGCCAGCGCCTTCGCGAGAAGGATGACGGCGATGATGGAGCGCGGGCTTGCCGGCACCAGCTCGTCGACGGGCCCGGCCGAGGCGGCCGCAGTCGAACCGGCGGCCCGATAGGCGTGCGCATTAATCGGAGCGCGTCGGCCAAAGACAAAGCCGATAGGGCAGGTCGAGGCGAAGCCGGACCCGACACACCCGGCGGATGACGCCTGCAGCTAATCCACCCTACGCAGCCGCGCCGCTAGAAGATGCCTTCGAGCAGGGCGCGGCGCTTGCGCTCGATGGTTGGCGTCGCCCCAGCGATGATGGGCTTGCCCAGCGCCTGGTTGTCCTGGATGCGCCGCGCCTCGTTGGCCGGATCCACGACCGCGCCGTACTCGTTCGGCGTGCGCCAGAACATCAGCCGCTCGGTGAGGCTGGCGTCCGCCTCGGCAAGGATCGTCGTCTCGCGGTTGACCGTGGCGCGGATGTCGGGACTGGCGATCGCGCCGCCCGAACGTTCCAGCAGCGCCGCAAGGCCGGGTGACGCGTCTCCCGCCTCGGCTGCACCGGCGGCGTAGGCGGCGGGACCGGTGCCGGCCTGCGACCTGCCGCCGAGCAGCGCTTGGCGCGCGTCGGCGCGGGCCGCGGTCGCCTCGGGCACGGCGCCGGCGACCGGTGGCGTCAGGGCGAAATTGGGAGGCATGCTCAGCGGCGTGCGCGAGTAGACGGTGAACTCGTCCGGCGGCCGTTTGCCCTGCCCAGCGAGGTCGCGGATCGACTGGCAGCCGCTTAGAGCCACGGCCAGCGCGACGATCAAAAGCGGCCAGCGAAACATTCTCATCGCCCCGGTCTTTACGCCCCTCATCGCCCCTGTCCTTGCCGTTCCCGGACTTCGAGTTTAGGGCCTTCCGGATGAACAAACAAGGAATCCACCACGAGGACGACGGCGCCGACGGTAATTGCGGAATCGGCGACGTTGAACGCGGGCCAGTGAAAGCCAAAGGCATGAAGATCGAGGAAGTCGAAGACGGCGCCGAAGCGAAGGCGGTCGATGACGTTGCCGATGGCGCCGCCGACCACTAGGGCAAGCCCGACGGCGACGGGCCAGCGGTCGGTTTTGCTGAGCCAGATCATCAGCACGACGACGATGGCGAGTGCCAAGACGATCAGGATCCAGGCGTTAAGCGGCGAATCGTTGTTGAACAAACCGAAGCTCACGCCCCGGTTCCAGCCGACGACGAGATTGAAGAACGGCGTGATCTCGATCACCCGCGGCGGCCGCATCAGCCCCATGATCAGCCACTTGCTGAGCTGATCGAGGACGATGACCGCCGCGGCGATGCCGAGGCCGTAGAGAAGGTGGCGGGACGGCCGCATGGGAGGCGCGCGAATTTACTCGGCCGCGGCGCGGTGATGGGCAACGGCGTCGGCGCAGCGTTGGCAGATGTCGGGATGATCCGAACGCCGGCCGACCTCCGCCAGAACCTGCCAACAGCGCTCGCACTTTCGCCCATCGGCCGGGCCGATGACGACGGCCACACCTGGCACATCGGCGAGGCGGAAGGCGCCCGCCGGTGCCGCTCCCGGCGCCGGTCCCTCGGCCATGCCCGCCGACGAGGTGATAAACAGCTCGGCGAGGTCGATCCCGCGGACGGCCTCGTGATACTCGGCGTCAGCATAGACGGCAGCGCTGGCCTGCAGGCTGGAGCCGATCCTGCGCGCGGCCCGCTCCACCTCCAGCGCGCCGGTGACGACACGGCGCAGCCGGCGCAGCACGGCGAAGCGCTCCGCCAGCGCGTCGTCACGCCAGCTTGCGGGGAGCGTTGGGAACAGGCGGAGGTGGACGCTGGAGCCCTCGCCAGGATGGCGGGCCAGCCACGCCTCCTCGGCGGTGAAGCAGATGAAGGGCGCGAGCCACGCGGTGAGGCAGTCGAACAGGATGTCGAGCACGGTCCGCACCGCCCGCCGCCGGACCCTGTCCTCACGGTCGCAATAGAGGCTGTCCTTGCGAATGTCGAAGTAAAAGGCGGACAGCTCGACGGCGCAGAAGCTGTGCAGCTCGGCGAACAGGCCGTGAAACTCGAAGGCGTCGCACGCTTGGCGCAGCGACCGGTCCACTTCCACCAGGCGATGCAGCACCCAGCGCTCCAGCTCCGGCATCTTCTCCGGCGGGAGCCGCTCGCTCTCGCTGAAGCCGGCGAGGTTACCGAGGAGGAAGCGCAAGGTGTTGCGTAGCCGGCGGTAGATGTCGGCGTGCTGCTTCAGGATCGCCGAGCCGATGCGCAGGTCCTCGGCGTAATCGGAGCCGACCACCCACAGCCTGAGCACGTCGGCGCCGTGGTTTTCAACCACGTCCTGGGGGGCGATGACGTTGCCGCGCGACTTCGACATTTTCTCACCATCCTCTCCCATGACGAAGCCGTGGGTGAGGATGGCGTCGAAGGGCGCCCGGCCACGCGTGCCACACGACTCCAGGAGCGAGGAGTGGAACCAGCCGCGGTGTTGGTCAGAGCCTTCGAGGTACAGCGAAGCCGGCCAGCGAAGGTCGGCGCGAGGCTCGAGGACGAAGCTGTGGGTGGCGCCGAACTCGAACCAGACGTCGAGGATGTCGGTCACCTGCTCGAAGTCCGCCGGGTCGTACTCCGGGGCGAGGAACCGCGCGGGATCCGAAGTGAACCAGGCATCCGCCCCTTCGGCCGCAACCGCCTCGGCAATCCGTTCGAGCACCTTCGGATCGCGCAGCGGCTCGCCCGCAGTCGCGGCGAACGACGACGGTGATCGGCACGCCCCAGGCGCGCTGGCGGGAGATGCACCAGTCGGGCCGGGTCTCGATCATGCCGCGCAGCCGCCGCTGCCCCGACGCCGGCACGAACCGGGTGGCGTCGACCGCCGCCAGCGCCGTCTCACGCAGCCCGGTCGTCTCCATGGAGATGAACCACTGCGGGGTGTTGCGGAAGATCAGGGGCGCCTTCGACCGCCAGGAATGCGGATAGCTATGGACCAGCGTTCCCGACGCCAGCAGCGCGCCGGCGTCGGCCAGAGCCGCGAGCACGGCGGCGTTGGCGTCGCCTTCCTTGCCGTCCGGACGGAGGACCGAGCGCCCGGCAAACAGCGGCACCGCATCGACGAACAGCCCGTCTGGTCCGACGGTCTCCGGCACGGGCACGCCATGGCGCATGCCGAGCTCCCAGTCGTCGGCGCCGTGGCCGGGAGCGATGTGGA
This sequence comes from uncultured Alphaproteobacteria bacterium, assembly GCA_963746275.1. Classification (GTDB taxonomy): domain Bacteria; phylum Pseudomonadota; class Alphaproteobacteria; order Rhodospirillales; family Defluviicoccaceae; genus JAEULH01. The sequence goes on along the minus strand of CAVVAX010000037.1, from coordinate 36,342 downwards.
CGAAGCCGCTGCCGGTCTCGGTGTCGACAAAGTCGCCGGGCAGCAGCGGCACCGGGAAGTCGTAGCCCTGGCCGTGCAGCGGGTGGCGGCAGATGGCGCCGGAAAGCTCGGTGCCAGCAATCGTCGCGAGCACGGTCCACTCGCTGATGCCGGCCTCGACGCACACGGCCTCGACCAGATCGGCCAGGAGCACTATCCGCTCGCCTGTCCTGGCGCGGCTCCCCTCGCCCGCGGCGTTGACCTCGATCACGGCATAGGTGCAGTCGGGGCCGTAGGCGATCGCCCGGTTGCCGGGCATGGTCCAGGGCGTCGTCGTCCAGATCACGACCGCCGCCCGGGCGAGCGCCGGATGCGAAGGCTCGGCCACGGGGAAGCGGACGAAGATGGTCGTCGAACTGTGGTCGTAGTACTCGACCTCGGCCTCGGCCAGAGCCGTGCCCTCGACGATGGACCACAACACCGGCTTCGCGCCTTTGTAGAGGGCGCCGTTCATGAGGAAGGCGCCGAGCTCGCGGACGATCTGCGCCTCGGCCTCCGGCGCCATGGTCGAGTACGGCCGGTCCCAGTCGCCCAGCACGCCGAGCCGGCGGAACTCGGCCCTCTGGATGTCGATCCACCCAGCGGCGAACTCGCGGCACTCCTGGCGGAACTGGACGATGGGCACCTCGTCCTTGTCCTTGCCGGCGGCGCGATAGCGCTCCTCGATCTTCCACTCGATGGGCAGGCCATGGCAGTCCCAACCAGGGACGTAATTGGCGTCCTTGCCCAGCATCTGCTGCGACCGGTTGATGACGTCCTTGAGGATCTTGTTGAGCCCGGTACCGATGTGGATGTTGCCGTTGGCGTAGGGCGGGCCGTCGTGGAGGATGAACGTCTCGCGGCCCGCCGACGCCTGGCGCAGCTTGCCGAACAGGTCCATCGCCTCCCAGCGCGCCAGCATCTCCGGCTCGCGCTTGGGGAGCCCGGCCTTCATCGGAAACTCGGTCCGGGGAAGAAATACGGTCGCCTTGTAGTCCAAGCCTAGAATCCCGATCCGGTTTTGGAGGTGCGCGCCATAGGCAGGCGCCGGCTGCCTTCGCTCAAGGCCAGCCGGGCGCGGGCCACGTCCTCGGCGATTTGTGCTCGCAACGCTTCGATGCCGTCAAATTTCTTTTCCGGCCGGATGAACTCGGCGAAGGCCACCCGCACGCTTTTGCCGTAGAGGTCGCCTTCGAAGTCGAAGACGTGGGCTTCGAGCAGGACCTCGCTGCCGGCGAAGGTGGGCCTCAGGCCGAGGTTGGCGACGCCGTCGTACCACCGCGTCGCCCCGCTCCCGTCGATGGCGACGCGCACGGCGTAGACGCCATGCGCCGGAGTAACGTAGCCGTCGAGCCGCACGTTGGCGGTGGGAAAGCCGATGGTCCGGCCGCGCCGGTCGCCGGCGACCACCTCGCCCTCGATCTCGAAGGGGCGGCCGAGCAGCCTTGCGGCGGATCCCGGCTCGCCGCGGCGCAGGTATTCGCGGATGCGGGTCGAGGAGTAGCCCTCGCCGTCGGGATCGCGAACCTCCTGGACGCAGGTGAAGCCGAAGCCGAACTCGTCGCCGAGCCAGAGCAAGAGCTCGGGCGTGCCCTTCCGCCCCTGGCCGAAGGCGAAGTCGTGGCCGCAGATCACGTGGCTGGCGCCCAGCCCGCGCACCAGCACGTCCTCTACAAACGTCCGCGCCGAGACCCGAGACAGCTCGGCGTCGAAAGGGATGACGAACAGCACCTCGGGGCCAAGCGCCTCGATCAGCCGCGCCTTGATCGGGAACGGGGTGAGCCGGAAGGAGCCGACCTCGGGCGCGAACACCGTGCGCGGGTGCGGCTCGAAGGTCATCACCGCCCACGGGATGGACGAGGCACGCGCGATCCGCCCGGCCTCGCCGATCACCGCCTGGTGGCCGACGTGGACGCCATCGAAGTTACCGACCGCGACGGCGGAGCCGCGGACATCGGCGGGCAGGTTCTGGTGGGTACGAAACAGCCGCATCGGCTCTACCTGTCCGCCTTTGCCCGCGGGGTCAAGCCGTGCGTCAGGCCTTCGACGGCACCATGATGATGGCCTCGCCCTCGATCACCGGCTTGCCGGCGACGGTGCAGACCGTGTCGAACTCGACGAACTTCTTGTTGGGGATGAGCTTACGCACCGTAACCCGGGCGATCAGCGTGTCACCGACGCGTACCGGCGCCTTGAACTTCAGCGTCTGGCTGACGTAGATGCAGCCCGGCCCCGGAAGCTTCGTGCCGAAGACGGCGGAGATCAACGCGCCGCCGAACATACCGTGGGCGATGCGGCTCTTGAACATCGACGCCTTGGCGAAATCGTCGTTCAGATGAACCGGATTGGTATCGCCGGAGACGCCGGCGAAGATGCAGATGTCGGCGTCGGTGATCGTCTTGCCGAAGACGTCGGTCATGCCTTCGGAGAGATCTTCGAAATAATAGCCGTGGAATTCGTCCATCTTGCTCCCCTTTGAGCCCGCTCGCGTTGCAAACCCCTGTGGTTTGTTGCGGCGCGATCGTAGCACCCTGGGGGAAGCGCCCGCAAGGCGAGCGGCCAGGGGCTTTCGCGGCCTCGGCGGACCGGCCGCAGCGAGATCGGCGTGCGCCGCGGCGCCACGAGGGTTCGCTCTTGGTGGACGCACGGGCCTCCACTCCGGCAAACGCCCTCACCCGCCCGCTTCGCGGGGCGCCCAGCTAAGCGGGCGCCCTCTCCCACGGCTTCGCCGCGAGCGAGGGCAAGCTGGCGGCGATGATGCCGATCGTCCCCCTCTCCCGCGCGCCGAAGGCGCACGTGGGAGAGGGGCGGGGCGAGGGCCCCTTAAGCTACATTCAGCCGCGGCCGGCGCCGTCTCCGGCTGGACGTGGCCGGCGGGTGACCAGCGGCGGGGTCACGCGCAGGCTCTGCACGTTGCGTCGGCGCCCTTCACTTCCCGCCTTGGCCTTGGCCGGCTTCGCCGGCTTGCGGCCGCGCGGTCCCTCGGCCTCGGCGGGCCGCTCGCGAGGACCCTCATCGAGCCCGAAAAGATCGGAGCGAGAAGCCCGGGCGTAGTCGCGCGCCTCGATGAGCTCGAGCGTGCGCAGCACCGTCGGGTGCCGGTCGGGGCTCGTCGCGCACTTCAGCAGGTGGATGCGGGCGATGGCGTGCACCCGCGCCATGATCGTAGGGTACCGCTGCCGCGGCTCGCACCAGCGGGCATAGGCCGCGAGCGTCCACGGATGCGCCGGCAGGGGCTTGAGCCCGCGGGCGCGGCACCAGGCGACGAAGTCGAGCCAGGGAGCAGGAAGGGAGCGAGCGATCAAGCGGCAGGCCGAAGCTGATTTGCTCTTATGGTAGCGCGTGCCAAGTTGTGGTAGCGCGTGCCAAGTTGCCCGGCACCATTTATAACATGCGTGGATGTTGCGAACGCAGCGCTACTTCGCGAGGTGCCTACTGCTTGAAACGATTTTGTCGAGCTGGGGGCCAGAGGGGGCTGGTCGCGACAGCCCACGTGATGCCGATCCGATGACGGCTTGTAGCGGGTCACGCGTGTGCGAATTGGAGAAGGAGATGAGGAGTGCTTGATCAGGCCATTCTCGATCAAGTGAATGAGCGCGCTAGACAGCTTGAAGAGAAACTAGACGGCGATGTGATCTCATATCATGGCCCGATCCATCCTAGTCTCATAAGGAATTTCGTAATTTTATAGAGAAAATCGTTAAGGATGGACCGCGAAAGAAGACATTGTGCATCTTTTTAAAGACGATAGGCGGACTAGTTAAGCCTGTTGAAAAGATGGTAGAGATTATCCGCCACCACTATGACTATCTTAATTTTGTGGTTCCGGATTACGCAATGTCAGCGGGCACGATTTTTTGCATGGCTGGTGACAAGATTTACATGGACTACTCCTCCTCCCTCGGCCCTATCGACCCACAAGTTCTTGTTCTAGACGGAAATTCGGAGAAGTACGTTCCAGCGCTCGGTTACCTAGATAAAGTTGAAAGCATGATCGAAAAGTCCAGAGAGAATAGCTTGAGCCCTGCGGAGTTTGTGATACTGCAGAATTAAAATCTTGCGCTTTTAAGCAGCTACGAGCAAGCGAGAGATCTCTCTATAGACTTGCTAAAAAAATGGCTTGTAACCTACAAGTTCAAGAACTGGACGCATCATAGAACACACCCCGAGAAACAAGGGCAGCCCGTCACGGACATAGAAAAAAGTGATCGAGCTGGCGAGGTGGCAAAAATCCTTGGCGATCATCGATACTGGCATTCGCACGGTAGGATGATAGGGCTGAAAACGTTACAACACGTTGTTAAACTTGAAATAGATGACTATACCAGCAATGAAGAACTTCAGCATCTTGTCAGGATTTATAATGATGTTTTGACTGATTATATTGAGCGGCAGGGTTACACATACTACCTACACAATCGGAGAACGAAAGCTGGGACGTAGGAGGCAGCATGTCAATAACAGAACAGCTTGAGGTAGCACTTGAAGCCGAACGGAACCGAGATGCTGTGGAGCCCATAATAACGGACTACGTGGCTTTTCTGGCTAGGATGGCCCAGTTGGGCTTGGTTCGACCACAGGAGTATAACCTTGTGACGCCGGCAAGTGACAGGCGCTCTGATGCACTGAAAGCGACTTTCCTGGTCCGATGAGTCGTTATGCATGCCGTAGTGGTGAAAATCTAGCCCCTGCTGGCCGTTCATGCGTGCGATCGGCCTCCGCGGGTCGCGCATAAGGCGTCGGTCGGCTGGCACATCATTTGGCATTTGGCGATGCATCATTAAGCGCGGAGTTCGCGACGCCAGTCCCGCCGCCCGGCGTAGGCGGCGAGCGTCCACGGATGCGCCGGCAGGGGCTTGAGTCCACGGGTCGCGGCACCAGGCGACGAAGTCGAGCCAGGGAGCAGGAAGAGAGCGAGCGATCAAGCGGCAGGCCCAGGCACGCGCATGAGCGGCGAAGGATACCTGTCGCCGCGTTCGTTGTGAAGCGCGGCTACGCCTGCCCACGCCCCTGCGCCAGTCGCCGGTCTCTTCGCCCGAGCCAGGCGAAGCGGGCCGACAGCAGGCTCACCGAGACGACGCTGGCGACCAGGATCGCCTCGTAGAGGCCGTGTGCGCCGCGGCCCAACGGGAAGGCCAGGAACCAGCCCAGCGGGATCATGACGACGACATAGCTCGTCGTGTGCATGAGCGTCGGCGCCCAGGTCTCGCCGCGGCCGCGCAGGGCATTCGCCATGACGCCCTGGCCGCCGTCGACGATCAGGATCCAGGCGGCAGATGGCGACGAGCGGCACCGCCGCGGCGCGTAAGGCCGGGTCGGTGGTGTAGGCGGCGGCCAGAGCCTCGGGGGCGGCGGCGAAGCCGACGGCGAAGAGCGCCATCGCCGCCACGCCGAGGCCGAGCCCGGTCCAGCCGGCCAAAGCCACCTCGGACGCCTCGCCGCGGCCATGGGCCATGCCGACGCGCACCGCGGTCGCAGCCCCAATGCCGATCGCGACCATGAAGGCGATGGTGATCAGGTTGAGCGCGATGGAGAAGGCGGCGAGCGGCAGCACGCCGAGCCAGCCGGCGAAGACGTTGAGCGCGCTGAACGCCGTCCCCTCGACGCCGATGCTGGTGGCGGCGGCATAGCCGATCCGCCGCTGCCTGGCCCACGCCCGCCAGGGCGTTCGCCGCCCGCCGCGCACGCCGTAGCGGTCGGCATCGGCCATCGTCCAGACGTAGCCGACGAGCCCGGCGGCGAGGAACAGGCGAACGCCGGTCGTGGCCCAGGCCGAGCCGACGGCGCCCATGGCCGGCAGGCCGAGGTGGCCATAAACGAAGATCCAGTTCAGCCCGGCGTTGACGACGTTGGCCGCGATCATCATCACCATGCCTGGCAGCGGCCGGCGCAGGCCCTCGAGGAAGAAGGTGGAGGTGAGGAACAGGGCCGCGCCGGGCAGGCCGAGGCCCATCACCCGGACGACGGCGCCACCCTCTCGGGCGAGCTCCGGGCTCTGGCCGAGGAGACGCAGCATCGGCTCGCCGAAGGCGCAGAGGCCGGCGGCGCCGATGCCGAGCGTCAGCCCGTAGAGCAGCGACCGCCGCCAAACGGCGCCACAGCCGCGCTCCTCGCCGGCGCCGAAGGCCGCGGCGGTGACGACGAGCGTGCCCATCAAGAGGCCGGTGAGGATCAGGAGCAGCACGGTGATCGGGGCGAGGCCGATGCCGAGGTAGGCCAGCTCTTCTGCGGAGAAGCGGCCGACCATCACCGTGTCGACCAGGCCCATGACCATGATGCCCGAGCGCGCGACCACAACGGGTGCGGCGAGCACGGCGAGGTCGCGGGCGTGGCGAGCCAGGCCATCGCGCAAGCGGGGGCGCTGCGGGCCGCGCGGTGAACGCCTCGGCAGGGCGCGGAGTGGCGGCGTCCGGCGGTTGCGCACCAGCGGCAAGGCCTTGGTTTTCGTTGACCTTCAGGGGTGCTGGCCTATATGCGTGGGCATGGTCCGCAGGGTGAGGGCCCCCTTACCGGGCAGGATCATTCGCATCAACGCTCGGATGGCGATAGAGTTGCGGAGAACGCACAGGGGGAGGCATGGGAGCACCCAATGAAAATCGTTAACACCGATATCGTCATCGTCGGCGCCGGCGGCGCCGGGCTTCGCGCAGCGATCGCGGTGGCCGAAGCCGACCCGACGTTGAACATTGCCCTGCTCTCCAAGGTCTACCCGATGCGCAGCCACACCTGCGCGGCCGAGGGGGGTGCTGCCGGCGTGGTCAAGGAGACCGACAGCCTCGACTACCACTTCAACGACACGGTCTCCGGCGGCGACTGGCTGACGGACCAGGACGCGGTCGAGTTGTTCGTCAACGAGATCCCGAAGGAGTTGACCCAGCTCGAGCACTGGGGCTGCCCGTGGAGCCGCGAGGACACCGGCAAGGTCGCGGTGCGGCCGTTCGGCGGCATGAAGATCATGCGCACGTGGTACGCCGCCGACAAGACCGGCTTCCACATGCTGCACACGCTGTTCCAGACCTCGCTGAAGTTCTCCTCGATCAGGCGCTTCGACGAGTACTACACCACCGACCTGATGATCGACGACGGCGTCTGCCGCGGCTGCACCGCCATCGAGATGCGCTCGGGCGAGATGACGCTGTTCCTGGGCAAGACCGTGATCATCTGCTCCGGCGGTGCCGGGCGGATCTTCCCGTTCACCACAAACGGCGCGATCAAGACCGGCGACGGCATGGCCATGGCCTACCGCGCGGGCGTGCCGCTAAAGGACATGGAGTTCGTCCAGTACCATCCGACCGGGCTGCCGGGCAGCGGCATCCTCTTGACCGAGGGCTGCCGCGGCGAGGGCGGCCTGCTTCTGAACAAGGACGGCTACCGCTACCTGCAGGACTACGACCTCGGTCCGCCCGACCCGTGGCCCAGGCTCAAGGCGATGGAGCTCGGCCCCCGCGACCGGTTGAGCCAGGCCTTCTACCACGAGCAGAAGAAGGGGCGGACCATTCCGTCGAAATGGGGCGACGTCGTCCACCTCGACATGCGCCACCTCGGCGAGAAGAAGATCAACGAGCGGCTGCCGCTGGTCCGCGACCTGTCGATCAGCTACGTCGGCGCGGATCCGGTGACGGATCTCGTGCCGGTTCGTCCCGTCGTGCACTACATGATGGGCGGCATCCACACCGACATCAACGCCGCCACGCCCGTCTCCGGGCTCTATGCTGCCGGCGAGTGCGCCTGCGTCAGCATCAACGGCGCCAACCGGCTCGGCTCCAACTCGCTCGGCGAACTCCTCGTCTTCGGCGCCCGTGCAGGTCTGCACGCCGTCGAGTACGTCAGGACCGCCGGCGCCTGGTCCGGCGATGCCGCCATCGAGAAGCAGGCGAACGACGCCGAAAGCCGGATCAAGAGCCTGTTCAAGCGCAGCGGCGGCAAGCAGCGGGTCGCGGCGCTCCGGCGCGACATGAACCTGACGCTGGAGGAAGGCTGCGGCATCTACCGCGACGAGGCGAGCCTGATCGACACCTGCACCAAGATGGCGGACATCCGCGCCCGCTACCGCGACGTGCGGCTGGAGGACAAGAGCAACGTCTACAACACCGACCTGTTTCAGACGCTCGAGCTCGGGGCGATGATCGAGGTGGCGCAGACCGTCGCGATCTCGGCGCTCCAGCGCAAGGAGTCCCGCGGCGCCCATCAGCGCTTGGACTTCGTCGGCCGCGACGACGTCAACTATCTCCGACACACGATGGCGCACTTCAATCCGAACGGCGATCCCCGGATCGATTACGCCGACGTCGTCATCACCAAGTCGCAGCCCGCAGCAAGGGTGTACGGGGGGGCCGCCGCATGAGCCAGCGACAGATCGAACTGGAGGTCATGCGCTACCGTCCGGAGATGGACGACAAGCCGTTCTTCCAGACCTACCAGGTGCCGTGCGAGGAAGAGTGGGTCGTTCTCGACGCGCTCAACTACGTCAAGGACGAGATGGACCGGACGCTCAGCTATCGCTGGTCCTGCCACATGTTCGTCTGCGGCAGTTGCGGAATGGTCATCAACGGTGAGCCGAAGCTCGCCTGCAAGGCTTTCCTGCGCGACTACAAGAGCAAGATCCGGGTCGAGCCGTTGCAGAACTTCCCGATCGAGCGCGATCTGGTGATCGTCCAGGACGACTTCATGGAGAAGCTGGAGAGCGTCAAGCCGTACATCGTCGCCAAGCAGGAGAAGCGGGTCGAGGACGGCGAGTACCTGCAGACGCCGGCACAGCTCAAGGCCTACAAGCAGTACTCGATGTGCATCAACTGCCTGCTGTGCTACTCGGCCTGCCCGCAGTACGGCCTGGACGAGAAGTTCATCGGCCCGGCGGCGCTGGCGCTGGCGCACCGCTACAACATGGACTCCCGCGACGTCGGCCGCAGCGCCCGCGAGCACGTCGTCGCCAGCCACGACGGCATCTGGGCCTGCAGCTTCGTCGGCGCCTGCTCGCAGGTGTGCCCCAAGGACGTCGACCCGGCCGGGGCGATCCAGCAGACCAAGTTCACCAGCGCGGTGGACTACCTCACCTCGTTCCTGCCGGGAGGCAAGCGATGAGCCGCAAGCCCTATGTCCGCGAGGTTCCCGAAGACGACCTGGTTCCTGCAGCAGAGCCGCTACCAGCACTACATGCTGCACGAGATCAGCTCGATCTTCGTCGCCATCTACACCGGCATCCTGATCGTCGGCCTCTTCCGCCTCGCCCAGGGTCCGGAGGCATGGAACGGCTGGCTGGCGGCGGTCACGAGCCCGATCGGGATCATCTTCCATGTCCTCGCCTTCGTCTTCGCCCTGCTCCACACGACCTCCTGGTTCAAGGCGGTGCCGCAGGCGATGCGGATCCAGCGCGGCGAGGAGTTTGTGCCGGGCAAGCTGATCGTCGGCGCCCATTACGGCGTCTGGGCGGCGGTGTCGGTGGTGGTCCTTCTCCTGGCGGGAGTGGCATAAGATGGCGCGCTCGGCAAAGGCGGTTCCCTGGTTCCTGTTCGCGGCCGGCGGCACGGTCATCGCCTTCATCCTGCCGGTGATGATCTTCGTTACCGGCCTGGCGCCGGCCGTGGGGCTCTTCGGCGACGCGCTGTCCTACGAGACGATGCAGGCCTTCGTCGGCAACTGGCTGATCAAGCTGATCTTGCTCGGCATCATCGTGCTTGCGGCCTGGCACGCGGCGCACCGGCTCAGGGTCTGCGCCCACGACTTCGGCATCCGCGCCGATCACACGGTCGCGATCGTCGTCTACGCCCTCGCCGCCATCGCCACCGCGGCGACCATCATCGCGCTGTTGATGATCTGACGCTCCGCGCCATAGCGGCGCTGAAAAAGGCGGGCGAACGCCCGCCTTTTTCTTCATCCGCTTGCAGCCGCTCGGTCATGAACCTGGATTTTGCCTGCGAGTTTCAGCTGTCGCCCAGGATGAGCCCGGGTGGCAGCGCCTCGCCGGCCAGGCCGAGGCGCTCCGCCGGCGAGATTGGCATATGCGCCCTGAGCCTCGCGGTGCGTGAGGCAGCGACCCCCAGCTTCTCCAGCTTGCCGGCGATCTTGCTTCGCACCGACTGACGAACGTCCAGCGCCCGGTTGCCCGTGACCCGCGCCGCCCTGAGGAGCAGCGTCTGCAGCTCGGCCAACTCCGGGTCCGCCCAGTCGAGCCTGGCGAAGGCGTCGTAGGCGCGCTCGACGAGTTCGGGAGCGACGACGTCCTCGGGGCCGGCGTACAGCGGCGCCCGGTTCAGCAGCATCCCGAGCGCGGCCAGATAGGGCGCCGCGTGCTTGCCGGCCTGCGCGAGCTCCAGCGCCCGGACGATGTAGCGCTCGGCGAGCTCGCTCTTGGTCTCGAGCGGGAGCCGCTCGAAGGCGCCGGTCATGCGCACCAGCTCCGGCGCAAGCACCTTCTGCCGGCGGACCTGCTCCATCTCGGCGGCGAGAACCGTCTCCTGGCGCGCCCGCGACAGCCCGCCGGCCAGCCTTCGCCAGAGGATGTACTGTTGCAGCTTGACCTGCTTGCGCGGGAAACGCGGCCCCGGCGCCAGGATCTCCCAGAGTTCGTCCATCCGCGCCTCGTCGGCGGCGGCGCCGAAGCCGGGGCGAAGCAGGAAGCCGGCCAGGATCAGCCAGGCTTCCTCGTGCTCCGGTGAGTTCCCCCGGTCTGCGGCGCAAGCGGCGAGGCTTGGCCACAGGCTCCGGACCAGGACCCAGTTCCACTCGCCCCTCCCGAGGCCGAGCGCCTTCTCCAGGCTGGCCAGGACCCTGCCGGCGGTGATCTTGTCGCGCCCGCCGCGGCCGCGGGAGAAGTGCCGCGCCAGGATCGCCCCGGCCTCGGCAATGGACTCCGCCGGCGCGTTCGGTTCCGCACGCGCAATGCTGCTCCCGGCACCGGCGGCAGTCGCCCCGCCCGCATCCGCGGCCTTCGTGCCGGCGCGGAGGTTGAAGGCGAGCGGCCACGACGCCCTGAGCTGCGGATCGACGCTCCGGCACGAGAGTTCGAGCAGGCCGAGCTCGCTCATCCTCGCTTCCAGGGCCACGGCTACGGTGCGTTTGTCCGCAGGCGGGCGATCCACCCGCGCTGCCGTCTCGAGCGGCGGGAGCGGCTGCAGGTCCTCGGCCTGCCGGTCGATCACGTCGCCCGGCCGGGCGTCGTCATGACGGGTCGAGGCATAGGCCTGGAACCGCACCGGCCGGTTGATCCTGAGCTCCAAGGCGAGATCACCGATGGAGAACGTCTGCTCCGCCGCGGCGCCACGAGGGAGCACGCAGATCAGGGCCGGCTCGGCAGGACCGCGGCCGTCTCCCCGCGCCTGCACCTCAAGGAAGATGGCGCGGGCGGCGTCGGCGGCGATGCGCTCCGCGTTCAGCCGAAGCAGCTTGCCGAACCGTGCCGCTCCCCGGGCGACGGTCAGGTCCGGCGCATCGTCCGTAAGCGCCGGCAGCGGCGGCCGGTTCTGCCACTGCCCGATCTGCTCGCAGAGCCGTTGGCGCAACGCCGCCGGGTAGAGGGCGCCGCCGTTGAACAGCACCGCATCGGGCGCCGGGCGGCCCTGAAGAAAATGCGCGAGATGGCGGGTGATGGCGCTGTCCGCGGCGTACGGCAGCCCCCACTCCTGCAGGGCGGCGGCGAGCCGCTTTGGCGCGGCGTCGGCGGAACATTCAGGGAAGAAGCCGTCGAGGACGATGCGGTCAATCTCGCCGCGGCTGATCGCGGCGGTTCGCGTTCCGGCGAACAGCCCAGAGCCGCGGCCGGGGATGGCGATCTGGTAAATCTGGTCCTCCGCGCCCGGGATCGCCAGCGCCTGCTCCTTCAGGTCGCGGCAGCGGGCGACGAGGAAGTCCCAGGACGACGCCGTCCAGCCTCCCCTCCTCGCCCGCAAGCCGCGCTTCGAGCGCGTGCGCGAGCGCCAGGTCGATGTTGTCACCACCGAGCAGGATGTGTTCGCTGACGGCGATGCGGCGGATGCCGGCGCTGGCGCCGTCTTCGCGGTGGACCGCGAACAGGCTGAAGTCGGACGTGCCGCCGCCGATGTCGACGACGAGGACGTGGCGCGGATCCGGCGTGCCGGCGGCCTCGCCCAAGGCGCCGCCGAGGCCCTCCCAGGCGCCGTCCTTCGCCGCCGTGCTGCTCCAGCCAGGTGTAGAAGGCGGCCTGCGGCTCCTCGAGCAGGCGAACCGTATCCGGATAGCCCGCCGCCTCCGCCGCCATCAGCGTCAGCCGCTGCGCCGCCGCATCGAACGATGCGGGGACGGTGATGGTGATGTCCTGGTCGTCGAAGCCCCAGTCCGGGCCGTCGCACGGCGAAGCGGTCGTTCCAGGCGCCGCGCAGGTAGTTCAGGATCAGCGCCGAGGCGCGAACCGGCGAGATCTTCTCAGCCGCCGAAAGCTCCCGGGAGCCCCACGGCAGGAACGCCGCCTCCCGGTCGGCCCCGTGGTGGCAGAGCCAGGACTTGGCCGAATGCGCCACCCGCCCGGGCGCATCCTGCGCCCGCGTCCTGGCGAACTGGCCGACGATCCAGTCCCCGGGCGCCAGCGCGCCGCCCAGCATCTGCTGGCGCACCTCGTCCTCGGGCAGGTAGAGGAACGACGGCAGCGTCGGCCGCTCGATCAGCGCCGCCGGCGATGCCCACTGCGCTACGGGGAGCACCGCCGAGGCGCGCCGCCTCGTCCACCGGCGCATAGGCCAGGACGGAGTTGGTCGTGCCGAGGTCGATGCCGATGCTGAAGCGCGGCCGCGCCGGATCCCCTGCCATGGACGATCCGGCGCCTCGCCTCACTCGGTCCGGACCTGAAACTCGACCTTCCAGCGCCGGTCGGAGTTGGTGTGCTTCATCCACAGCTCCAGCGTGCCGAGCTCGGTGACGACCGGGTTGATCCTGACCGGCACCGCCTGCCCCGCTGGAAAATCGGCCAAAGCAGGCAGCTCGACCTCCAGGCTGCTGGTTTCCTCCAGCTCGGCCTCGGCGTCCGCAAGGATCTCCCCGGCGACGTCGCCGCTGCGCACCTCCGAGGAGAAGAAGCGGAACTCGGCCGGCTGGCCGGTGACCAGGCCAAACTCCTGCCCCTCGATCAGCAGCTCGCTGCCCTCCTCCATCCCCTGCGGGACGACGCAGAGCGCCTTCACCGGCGGGGCGAAGCCGGGAATGGCCGGCATCGAGCTTTCCAGGCCGATGTAGTAGGACCGGGCGGCGCCGGCGCGGATGCGGATGCCTTTGCCGGTGATGCGGTTACGGCCGTAGAAGGACGCGCCCTTGGCCACCGCCAGATCGGCCTGGAAGCCGGCGAGCTCGCGGACCGCGGCGCCGCCGTTCCAGGCGGTCAAAAGCTCGATCACCCGGCGGCGCAGCGGCGGCGCCTTGAACACCCCGCCGTTGAACAGGACCGCCGTCGGCATCAGCAGCCCGTTGCTCCGCGCCTCGTCGCGGACGAGGCCGGCCAGCGCCTCACTGGCCTGGACGTTGGTCAAGCTGCGGGCGAGGAAGCGGGCGAGGTGCCGGCTGACCGCCGCGTCGGCAGCATAGGGCAGGCCGAACTCGCTTAAGCCCGCGCGCCGCGCCTCCTTCGGCATCTCGCCAGCAGCGGTGAGCGGGAAGAATCCCTCGACGACGATCTGCTCCAGCGTCGGCCGATCGAGGCTGGTGGATAGCGAGCCCGCAAACAGGCTCGACCCGCGAGACGGGATGGCCACCGGCGCCTCCGTCAGGGCATCGTCCTCGAACAGCGTGACCTTGGCCTTGCCGGCCGCCTGGACCAGGGCCAGCAGCTGCCAGGCGTTGATTGCCGTGCCGCTCGCCTCCAGCTTCGCCTTCAGCGTGTAGGCCAAGGCCAGGTCCATGTTGTCGCCACCGAGCAGGATGTGCTCGCCGACGCTGATGCGGTCGAGGTCGAGGTCGCCGGCCCGCTCGTTGACGGCGATCAGGCTGAAGTCGGCGGTGCCGCCGCCGACGTCGCAGACGAGCACGATGTCACCGGGGCCGACCTGGCTCCGCCAGTCCCGTCCGGCCTGGGCGGTCCAGGCATAGAAGGCGGCCAGCGGCTCTTCGAGCAGGATCACCTTGCCGAGCCCCGCGGCCTCGGCGGCCTCCGCCGTCAGCGTCCGCGCCACCTCGTCGAAGGACGCCGGCACCGTCAGCACGATCTGCCCATCGTCGAGCGCCCAGTCGCGGCCCTTCCGCCGCTCGGCATGAAGCAGCCCTTCGCGCATGTGCTCCAGGTAGCGGCGGGAGCACTCCAGGGCGGACAGCTTGGGCTCCGCGATCTGCGAGCGCCACGGCAGCACCGCCTGGCGCGGGTCGATGTGCGGGTTGGACAGCCACGACTTCGCCGACGTGACCAGGCGGTCGGGGACCAGCGCGCCGTGATCGCGGGCGAAATGGCCGACGATCGTGCCATTTGCCGGCCCCGGCCGTGCCATCGTGCCAAGGCAGCACGAAGGCGTTCTCCGGAAACTCGGCCGAGTGCGGGATGTAGAGCGCCGACGGTAGGGTCGGCTTCTCGCCGACCTGGTTCGGCCCGACGACCTGGGTGACCTCGACGAGTTCGGTCTGGTCGGTGTCGAGGTCGGTGATCGCGATGGCGCTGTTGCTGGTGCCGAGGTCGATGCCGAGACTGAACTTGCTGCTCATGCGGAGGTGTGCCTGCAAAACGGGAAAGGAATGGCGGAAAAGCGTATGCCGGCCGCCCGCGGGTAGCCCGGCAGGCCGGGCGGCGAACCAGCTATCTAAGCTCGACCTCGGCCGGGGCAATGGTCGGCAGCCGCTCGTCCTCGCGGCGGAGAAGTCGCGGCAATCGCACCTCCTCGACCTTCCAGCCGCGGTGCACCAGGATGCCGGCGAACGGCGCCTCGCCGGCGATCCGCCCGACCAGGCGGTACTCGTCGGCGGCATGACCCGCCGGCACCTCGATGGTCGAGCCTTCCTTCTCCTCGCGGACCGGGCGAATGTTCAGGTGCTCCTTCAGCGCCGCCCGGCAGCCGTCGTGGACGACGCGGGCGGCGGCGCCGACTTGCGCGTCGGAGTAGGCGGTGATGTCGTCCATCAGGAAGTCGAGGAGGCGGCCGCGCTGTTGCAAGGTGGCGAGGAAGTTCACGACCTCGGCGTCGGCCTGGTTCTCCGCCAGCGGCTGAACCACCGGCCGTGGCGCCTCCGCCTGCGGCCTCGCGTCGGCCTCGGCGGCCGGAGCCCGCTTCCCGGCCGCGAGCATGGCGACGACGGCAACCGCGGCGGCGGCGATGGCCGCCAGCAACATGATCCGCTGGTAGGCCGCTGCCTCCGGAATGCCCGCCTCCGGAAGAAACGTCAACGAAACCAGGATCAGCACCGCGACCGTCGCGATGATGGCGATTACCCGCATGACCGTCTCCTTGAACGCGGCTTGCCCGCTTTCGCGTCACGTTTCGTGCGCCGGGAACGTGCATCGGGACGGCCTTGCAGACAAGCCCGTCGTTGGCTGCCCGTTCGTTGCCCGCGGGTCGTTGCCGGCGAGACCGCCTGGAGATGTCACGGCTGTGCCGCGGCTGGCGGTCCCTTGCGTGGCCCACTCCTAGCACCTATGACGACGCAAGCCATGGCCGCCCGCGTCAGGTGAGGGCGCTGCACTGTTCCGGCCGCCCCGTGGCGGCGGGTGCCAGCGGTCCGGGCACAGCCACACCATCCGGCCGAAGACGTCGTCAGCCATTGAGGAATGCCATGCCTGCCATGACGGAGCCCAGCCCGCCGGACCGCGCCTGGCATACGCTTAGCGCCGAGGCGGTAGCCGCGCATCTGGACGTGGATCCGGCGCACGGGCTAAGCGCTGCGGATGCCGAGCGGAGGCTGGCGGAGCGCGGGCCCAACCGGCTGAGCGAGGTCCCGCCACGGCCGGCGTGGCTCAGGCTGCTGGATCAGTTCAAGGGCGTGCTGATCCTCATCCTCGCGGTTGCCGCCGTCGTCGCCTATTTCGTCGGCGACCTGACCGACACCATCGTCATCCTCGTCGTGGTCGTCTTCAACGCCCTGCTCGGCTTCTACCAGGAGCATCGCGCCGAGCAGAGCCTGGGCGCGCTGAAGAAGATGCTGGC
The DNA here is from genome assembly GCA_963746275.1 of uncultured Alphaproteobacteria bacterium. Taxonomy (GTDB): domain Bacteria; phylum Pseudomonadota; class Alphaproteobacteria; order Rhodospirillales; family Defluviicoccaceae; genus JAEULH01. The sequence goes on along the minus strand of CAVVAX010000037.1, from coordinate 20,260 downwards.
ATTGAAGGCGCGGGTCCGCCGCGACGGGGCGAAGCAGGAGATCGACGCCGCCGAACTCGTTCCCGGCGACCTCGTCGTGCTCGAAGCCGGTGACAAGACGCCGGCGGACGGGCGGCTCTGCGTTGCCAAGGCGCTGCAGATCGACGAGGCGGCGCTGACGGGCGAGTCCGAGCCGGTGGAGAAGCACGCCGGCGGTGCGGCCGAGAACGCGCCACTCGCCGAGCGCGGCAACATGAGCTTCATGAACACGGTCGTCACTCGCGGCCGCGGCGAGATGGTGGTCACCGCGACCGGCATGGACACGGAGATGGGGCGCATCGCCGGGATGATGCGCGACGCGCCCGAGGGCATGACGCCGCTGCAGCGCCAGCTCGACCGGCTGGGCAAGCGCCTCGCGCTCATCGCGGCGGTCGTCGTCGCCCTGATCTTCACCCTGACGCTGCTGCAGGGGCAGCCGCTGGCGGCGGCGGCGCTGACCGCCATCACGCTCGCGGTGGCAGCGATCCCGGAAGGGCTGCCGGCGGTGGTCACGCTGACGCTGGCGCTGGGGATGCGGCGGATGGCGGCGCAGCGCGCCATCGTCAAACGCCTTGCCGCGGTCGAGACCCTCGGCTGCACCACGGTGATCTGCTCAGACAAGACCGGGACGCTGACGCTGAACCAGATGACCGCGCGCGCCGTGTGGGCCGGCGGGCGAAGCTTTGCCGTTTCCGGCGAAGGCTACGGTGGCGATGGGGCGATCACCAGCCCCGACGAGGCGGCGGAGGCGGCGCCCGACCTGTCGTTCCTGCTCGTGCCCGCGGCGGTCTGCAACGACAGCCGGGTGAGCGAGGGCCAGCTCATCGGCGATCCCACCGAAGGCGCCCTCGTCGCGCTCGCGCACAAGGGCGGCATTGACGTAGAGGAAGCGCGGGCCCGGCTGCCGCGCATCGCCGAGATCGGCTTCGACTCGGCGCGGAAGTACATGGCGACGTTCCACCGCGGCGACGACGGCCGAGTCCTTCTGTTCGTCAAAGGCGCCAGCGAGATCCTGCTGCCGCTGTGCCGGACGATCCGGTACCCCGACGGCGAGCGACCGCTCGACGCCGGCGCGCAAGTGCGGCTGGAGCGCGAGCTCGATGCCATGGCACGGAGCGGCCTTCGCGTCCTCGCCGCGGCCTCACGGGCAGCTTCCGGAGGAGGAGTTCGACCCCACCGGAGAGCTCGAGCCGCATGTCGCCGAGCTCTGCCTGCAGGGCCTGATCGGGATCAAGGATCCGGCCCGGAGCGAGGCGCGGGATGCGATCGCGCTCTGCCGCGCCGCCGGCATCCAGGTGAAGATGATCACCGGCGACCACAAGGCCACCGCCAAGGCCGTCGCCAGGGAGCTGGCGCTGGAAGGCGAGGCGCTGGGTGGCGACGATCTGGATGCGGTGGACGACACGGACCTCGCGGCGCGGATGCCGGACGTCGGCGTCTTTGCCCGGGTGGCGCCGGAGCACAAGGTCAAGCTGGTCCGCGCGCTCAAGCAATCCGGCCATGTCGTCGCCATGACTGGTGATGGCGTCAACGACGCGCCGGCGCTCAAGAACGCCGACATCGGCATCGCCATGGGCATCACCGGCACGGAGGTGAGCAAGGAAGCGGCGGCGATGATCCTCACCGACGACAACTTCGCGACCATCGTCCAGGCCGTCGAGGAAGGGCGGACGATCTACGCCAACATCGTCAAGTTCGTCCGCTTCCAGCTCGCGACCAACATCGGCGCCCTGGCCACCGTGCTCGCCGCGGTGCTGCTCGGCTGGCCGGTGCCCTTCAACCCGATCCAGATCCTCTGGGTCAACATCATCATGGACGGGCCGCCGGCGATGGCATTGGGGGTCGACCCGGCGCGCCGGGGGATCATGAACGAGCCGCCGCGCCGGCCGGGCGCCGAGATCCTGACGCTGCGCCGGCTGGGCAACCTGATGCTGCTGGCCGCGGTCATGACCGCGGGCACGCTCGGCGTCTACTACTACGCCAGAGAGACGGGCGACGAGTTGCGCGCAGCGACGCTGACGTTCACCACCTTCGTCCTGTTCCAGTTCTTCAACGTCTTCAATGCCCGCGCCGAGTCCGGGTCAGCATTCAGCCGCCACTTCTTCTCCAACCGGGCCCTGTGGCTGGCGTTGTTCGGCGTCATCACGCTGCAGCTCACCGCGGTCTACTGGCCACCGGCGCAGGCCGTGTTCAAGACCACGGCGCTGACGCTGGAGGATTGGGGGCTGGCGGTGGCCGTGGCGTCATCGGTGCTGCTGATCGAGGAGGCGCGCAAGCTGCTGCTGCGGCTGCTGCGTGGAGCGCCGGCAGGCGAGCCGGCTACCGAGGACGCTCGCTGAGCATCCGCGCAGGGCTGAAGGAGCCCCGAGGGGTCGCACGCCCTTACGCGGCTCCATAGCCGCATGGCGGGTTTCCTAACTAACCCGCCGACCGTCGCCAACCAATGTCCGTCGAGGGTCCTCGCCAACCGCCCCCGCCGCCACGGCATGGCCAGATGAGGGGACCACGACTTGTGCGTTTTTGTCGCACGAGCCCATGTGCGGCGCACTCGCTGGACAGTCGGGCGGCATTTCTGTTATTTGACCGCGGTCGGAGTCACCGCGTTCGCGTTCACCCTCAAATCCCGGATTGGCGAATGGACCATTTGGACGTCCTCGAAAGCAGGACGATTTACATTTTGCGCGAGGCTTTCAACAAGATCGACAAGCTCGCGATGCTGTGGTCATTGGGCAAAGACTCCAATGCCATGGTCTGGTTGGCAAAGAAGGCCTTCTTCGGCTACGTGCCCTTTCCCCTGATCCACATCGACACCGGCAAGAAGTTTCCCGAGATGTATGCGTTCCGGGAACGCTATGCCCAGGCGTGGAAGCTCGACCTGCGCGTCGGGAGCTGTCCGCCGGTCGAGGAGATGGACCCGACCCTGCCACCGGCGGCGCGCTCAGCGGCGCGCAAGACGGCCGGGCTGAAGGCGATGCTCGACCGCGAAGGCTACGACGGCGTCATCGCCGGCATCCGCCGCGACGAGGAAGGCACACGGGCCAAGGAACGTGTGTTCAGCCCGCGCGGCCAGCACAACACCTGGGACTTCCGCGACCAGCCACCGGAGTTCTGGGACCAGTTCAAGACGGATTTCGCGCCAGGAACCCACCTCAGGGTCCACCCGATCCTGCACTGGACCGAGATCGACATCTGGCGCTACATCCAGCGCGAGAACATCCCGCTCGTCGACCTCTACTTTGCCAGGAACGGGAAGCGCTACCGTTCCCTCGGCGACCAGGACATCACCTCCCCGGTCGACAGCAACGCCTCCACAATCGAAGAGGTCATCGCCGAGCTCCAGCAGACCAAGGTCGCGGAGCGCTCCGGCCGGGCCATGGACCATGAAAGCGAAGACGCCTTCGAGCGGCTCCGCGCAGACGGTTACATGTAGATCATGAACGACGCCTCCAGCTTCGCGGTGCAGTCCAACCTGCCCCTGAAAATTGTCATCGTCGGCCACGTCGACCACGGCAAGTCGTCCCTCGTCGGCCGCCTCTTCCACGACACCGGCTCGATGCCGGAGGGCAAGGTCGAGGCGATAAAGGCGATGTGCGAGCGGCGGGGAATGCCGTTCGAGTATGCCTTCCTCATGGACGCGCTCAAGGCCGAGCGCGACCAGGGGATCACCATCGATGTCTCGCACATCCATTTCCGCACGGCCCATCGCGAGTATGTCCTGATCGACGCGCCCGGGCACCGCGAGTTCATCAAGAACATGGTGACCGGCGCCGCGCAGGCGGACGCTGCCGTGCTCGTCGTCGATGCCCGCGACGGCGTTCAGGAGCAGACCCGGCGCCACGCCTATCTGCTGCACCTGCTGGGCATCCATCAGGTGATCGTCGCCATCAACAAGATGGACCTCGTCGGTTTCGGCGAGGCGCGCTTCCAGCAGGTCTCCGTCGACGTCCGCGATTACCTCGCCGGCCTGGGAATCGACCTTCAGCACACCCGGATCATCCCGGTATCCGCCCGCGATGGCGACAACATCGTCGCGCTCTCGCCACACATGAAGTGGTACGAGGGCGATACGCTGGCTCAGGCCTTGGACGGGTTCCAGCCGCCGCTGGCGCCGCTGGACCTGCCGCTGCGCTTCCCGATCCAGGACGTCTACAAGTTCGACGACCGGCGCATTCTCGCCGGCCGCATCGAGAGCGGACATCTTCGCCGCGGCGACGTGCTGCTGTTCTCGCCGTCGGGCAAGACGGCTCGGGTCGCCTCGATCGAAGGGTGGAACGTGAAGGAGTCGGTGCTCGCCGTGCGCGCCGGCCAATCCGTGGGCATCACCCTCGACGAGCAGCTGTTCGTCGAGCGTGGCGACGTGGCCAGCCTCGTCTCCAACCCGCCGATGCTGACCAACGTCTTCCGCGGCCGGCTGTTCTGGCTTGGGCGCCACCCGATGACGGCGGGCAACCGCTACAAGATGAAGCTGTGCAACGCCGAGTTCCCGGTCGAGGTCGAGAAGGTCGAGCGGGTCATCGACGTGAGCGACCTGGGGACCGCCGCGGGCCAGACCGTCGAGCGCAACGCCGTCGCCGAGGTGGTCTTCCGGGCCCGGCGGCAGGTGGCTCTCGACCCCTTCGAGAACAACATGGTCACCGGCCGGTTCGTCCTGGTCGAGGACTACGACATCGTCGGCGGCGGCCTGATCAGCATGGACGGCTACGCCGACCAGCGCGCCGGCCAGACCATCCGCGCGACGAACATCTTCCGGGTCGAGCACCGCGTGCCGGAGGAGGACCGCTGGCGCCACAATGGCCACCGGGGCGGCGTGCTGTGGATGACCGGCCTCTCCGGCGCCGGCAAGTCGACGCTGGCGTTCTCGCTGGAGCAGTACCTGTTCCGCAAGGGCTACCAGGTCTACGTCCTCGACGGCGACAACATCCGCCACGGGCTGTGCTCCGACCTCGGTTTCTCGCCGGAGGACCGGGTGGAGAACATCCGCCGGGTCGGCCATGCCGCGGGGCTGTTCGCCCGCGCCGGCTTCCTTGTCATCACCGCGTTCATCTCGCCCTATCGGTCAGACCGCGACCGGGTCCGGGCGCTGGCGCCGGAGATCTTCCACGAGGTCCACATCGACGCCGACATCGGCACCTGCGAGCAGCGCGACCCCAAGGGCCTCTACGCCAAGGCGAGGCGGGGCGAGATCGAGGACTTCACCGGCGTGTCCGCGCCGTACGAGCCTCCAGTGATGGCAGAGCTGCGCATCGACACCGCCAAGCACTCAATCGAGGAACTCGGTGGCCATCCTCAGCGATTATATCGCCAAGAACTTCGCGATCACGCCCCACTAGGAGCAGCCGATGACCTCATTGGTTCATCCGGTCATCCTCTCCGGAGGCACCGGCACGCGGTTGTGGCCGTTGTCGCGCACGCTCCGGCCAAAGCAACTCCTGCAGCTCACCTCCGACCGGAGCATGCTGCAGGAGACGGTGGCGCGGGTCGGCACGGATGAGTTCGCCCATCCGACGATCCTCTGCAACGACGAGCACCGCTTCCTCATCGCCGAGCAGCTCCGCGACATGGCGGTACGGCCGCGCGCCCTGGTCCTCGAGCCGATCGGCCGCAACACCGCGCCGGCGGCCACGGTGGCTGCCCTGATGCTGGCGAAGGACGAGCCGCAGGCGGTCATGTTGTTGCTGCCGTCCGACCACCGGATCGGCGACGTTCCCGCCTTCCACGCCGCCGTCCGCACCGCCGTCGCCGCCGCCCGCCAGGGCTCGCTCGTGACCTTCGGGATCCCGGCGAGTACCCCGGAGGTCGGCTACGGCTACATCCGCCGCGGCGAGCCGCTGGAGGGTGTGCCCGGTTGCTTCCAAATCGACCGCTTCATCGAGAAGCCGGACCTGGCCACGGCGAAGACGTACGTCGGCAACCCCGACTACGCCTGGAATAGCGGCATGTTCGTCTTCCGCGTCGACGTCTTCCTCGACGAGGTGCGCAGGCTGACGCCGGAGATGCTGGCGCTGTGCGAGCGGGCCCTAGAGGGAGCCACGACCGATGCGGACTTTCTCCGCCTCGCCGGCGAACCGTTCACGGAGATCAAGGGCGAGTCGATCGACTACGCGCTGATGGAGCACACCCGCAAGGGCGCGATCGTCCCGGCCGAGATGGCGTGGAACGACGTCGGCTCATGGTCGGCCTTGTGGGACATCAGCCCACATGATGCCGACGGCAACGTCATCATGGGCGAGGCGCTGACGCTGGATGCCAGCAACTGCTACATCCGCGCCGACGGCAACCTCATCGCCGCACTCGGCATCGACAACCTGATCGTCATCGCCACCGATGATTGCGTGCTCGTCGCCGCCAAGGACCGCGCCCAGGACGTGAAGAAGATCGTCGAAGCGGTGGAAAAGGCCGGCCGGTCCGAGCACTACGTCCACCGGCGGGTGTTCCGGCCGTGGGGCTGGTACCGGCTGATCAACTCCGGCGACCGCTACCAGGTGAAGGAAATCGTCGTCAATCCCGGCGAGCGGCTGAGCCAGCAGATGCACCATCACCGTGCCGAGCACTGGATCGTGGTCAGCGGCACGGCGCTGGTGAGCAAGGGCAACGAGAGCTTCTACATCACCGAGGACCACTCCACCTACATTCCCCACAACACGCGCCATTCGCTGGAGAACCCGGGCAAGATCCCGCTGCGGCTGATCGAGGTGCAGTCCGGCGCCTACCTCGGCGAGGACGACATCGTCCGCTTCGACGACATCTACGGCCGCGCCGCCATCCCGGCGAAGTAAGCTGCGGCCGCTCAGGACGGCTGCTCGCGCGGGATCGTCGCTGCCATGGACGGCCGGGCGGAGAAGCCCTCCGCCCAGCAGGCGAGCTCGAGCCGGCCCTGCCGCCAGTCCAGTTCGGGCAGGCGGAAGTCGAGGAAGCCGAGCGCGCAGCCGATGGTGATATGGCCGATGGTGCAGGCGGAGCCGAGGGCAACGGCCTCCTCCTCCAGCGCGTCCAGGCCGCGGCTAACCTTCTCCGTCTGCCGGGAGATCCACGTCCGCGACCGCTCGCCCGCCGGCCTCAGCATCTCCATACGCACCAGGACGCCGGCGTCGGCGATGCCGTCGGCGAGAGCCTGACGGCGGAGCGCGGTCCAGCGCGGCCCGCCCGGCTGCGGGAACAGCGCGATGCCGTCATGAAGCGAGTCGAGGTACTCGCAGATCACGGCTGAGTTGTAGAGCGTCTCGCCGCCCTCGGTGATCAGCGTCGGCACCTTCCCCAGCGGATTGTCCCGGTGGAAGTCGGCGGACGGCGCCCGGATGTCGGTCGGCACCCGCTCGATCCGGGTCTCCAGCCCCGTCTCGATGGCAACGACGCTGACCTTGCGGACGTAGGGCGAGGTCGGCGAGTAGCGCAGCTTCATCATCAGAAGTGGTCCTTTCGCCTGCGGATCTCCGCGAACACCAGCGAGGCTTCGGCGCCGGCGAGCCCCGCCGCCTGCGCCAGGGCAGGATCGTCGGCGCGCAGAAACGGGTTGGTCCGCCGCTCCTCCGCCATGGTCGAGGGCACGGTCGGAAGGCCCGCCCGCCGCGCCGTCCGAACCGCCTCGGCGCGCAGGGCGAGCGCCGGGTTCGCCGGATCGATGCTGAGCGCGAAGGCGGCGTTGGCCTCGGTGTACTCGTGGGCGCAGTAGACGCGGGTCTCCTCCGGCAGCGCCCGCAGCCGGCTCAGACTCTGCCACATCTGTGCCGGTGTCCCCTCGAACAGGCGGCCACAGCCCAGCGCGAACAGCGTGTCGCCGCAGAAGAGGACGTTTGCCCCGGCGAACCAGTAGGCGATATGGCCGACGGTGTGGCCGGAAACGGCGATGACCTCTGCTTGCGACGCGCCGAGCGAGAAGCTGTCCCCGCCCCGGACCCGCACGTCGATGCCGGGGATCCGCGCCGCGTCCTCGGCGTTGCCGACGATGGTGCAGCCCGTCCGGCGCTTCAGCTCGAGGTTGGCGCCGACGTGATCGTGGTGATGGTGGGTGTTGAGGATGTGGCTCAGCCGCCAGCCCCGCTCATCCAGTGCCGCCAGGACCGGGCCGGCAACGGCCGGATCGACGGCGGCGCAGGCGCCGGTGGCGCCGTCCCGGGCCAGATAGACGTAGTTGTCGCGCAGCACCGGGATCTGCACGACCTCGAGCGCGCTCATCACCTGCGACCTCCCGTTCCGCGTTCAGCTTCCGGCGCGGCCGACACTACCACCCGTGCACCCGGCTGAGCTAGAGTCCAGCCCCATGTGGACCGACGTCGTCGACTTACGCGATTTCTACGCGACCGGCCTCGGCCGGGTCGCACGCCGGATGATCGCCCGGCGCATCCGCCAGCTCTGGCCGGACCTGCACGGCCTCAACGTGCTCGGCCTCGGCTACGTCACCCCATTCCTCGGCGTCTTCAAGGCCGAGGCCGAGCGGGTGATTGCGGTTATGCCGGCAGCCCAGGGGGTCATCCACTGGCCGGCGGGCGAGCCGGGGTTGACCGCGCTCGGCGACCACACCGACCTGCCGCTGCCCGACAACAGCATCGACCGGGCGCTGATCGTCCATGCCTTGGAGTGCGCCGAGCGCACGCGGCCGATGATGCGCGAGGTGTGGCGGGTGCTTGGCGACGGCGGCCGGCTGCTGGTCGTCGTGCCCAACCGGCGCGGGCTTTGGGCGCGGTTCGAGCGCACGCCTTTCGGCCATGGCCGCCCCTACTCGCCGGGCCAGCTTTCGCGCAGCCTGCGCGAGGCGATGTTCACCCCCTACCAGTCGAGCACCGCGCTCTACGTCCCGCCGGTCGGCTCGCGGATGATCCTGTCATCGGCGGCAGCCTGGGAGGAGGTCGGCCAGCGCTGGTTCACCACCTTCGCCGGCGTCGTCATGTTCGAGGCGACCAAGCAGATCTACGCGGCCCCGTCCGTGTCGGCGCTTGGCCGCAAGCCGGCCTACGTCGGCATCGCCGCGCATTGAGGCGGCAGGCCATCTACGCTGCTTCGGGGTACTTTTTGCGAAGTTCTACGCCGGCGTCGAAGTAGAAGCTTGCAGTCGTACCGCTCATTTAGTCCGGCTCTTCCTCTACGGAAGTAATCCGGATCGAGCCGCTTGATCTCGATTGTCCGTACGGCACGCACCCCTACCCCGTAGCGCACGAGCAGGCGCGAGAGTTCTTCCCCGTCGATCAGTATCAGCTTTTGCGGGATACGCTCTGCCAAGCTCTTTGTGCCGCCCGCGAAGTGGCTGGTCGTAACGAAAACACCCTTGCTGGCGCCACGCTCTACGAGCGCACCTGCAAACTCGCGGACCTTCTCTACCCCCACCACATTGCCCGGCGAGTACCTTTTAGCCTGCAAAAAATACCTTCCAAACCGAGGACATCCTCGTTGATCAGCCCGTCGAGACCGCCGTCGCCGCTTCTGCCGAGCCTCTTGCCAGCCTCACGACGTGAACCGCCATAGCCCATGGCGATCATCAGATCGACGACGAGGGCCTCGAAGAACTCCGGACTGGCTCCAATCACACGCTCCAGAAGATCTGCCCGCAGAGCGGCTTCAAGCTCCTCCGACGCAGCTTCAATGCGCTCCTCCGGCGTAGCAATGGCAGAGCTTGCTTCGGAAGCCGGACCGGTGGATGTCTCCGCTTCTGCGCCCCTGGAAACATGTTGCAGAAAGTCGCGGAACTCTGTGTAGCGCTTAAGAAACGCAATGTTAATGAACCCTGGCCGATCTTCCAGAAGGTTCAGGCCTCGATCGCTCGCTTCGAAGTGGCCGCGTCTCGTGACCTTCAGCAGCCCAGCCTTGACGAGGTAGAACTTCGCCCAGTGAACCCTGTTGGAGAAAATCGCCTGCTTTCCGCTCGGCAGCAGCTGCGCCCGTTCTTCATGAGACAGGCCGAGCTCATCGGCGAGAGCTCTGAGTACACGCAGAGACGGATATCTCCCTATCAGCCGCAACGCGCAATACTGGCAACATCAGTGACTGAAAGTCCGGTACGGTCATCCGCTAAAGCTCTAATAGCGACGAGTTACCGGTGCCATACCCCAGCCGGTGCATCTCCGCAACGGCTTCCCCCTCAGCCGCCTACCGCGCGTTCTGGCGCAGCAGCACTACCGCCTGCTGGCCGAGCAGGTTGGCGCGGGTGAGGCTCCGGCCCAGCGGGCGGATCGTGCCCTTGCGGTCGACGACGTAGCCGCGCTCGATCGCGATGGCGAGCACATCGCACAGCGCGACGAAGTCGCGGATCGAGCAGAGGTGGATATTGGGGGTCTCGAACCACTCGAAGGGCAGAGCGGCGCTCTTCGGCATCCGCCCCTGGACGAGCAGCCGCCAGCGGTGCGGCCAGTAGGCGAAGTTCGGAAACGAGACGATGGCCCGCCGGCCGATCCGCATGAGCTGATCCAGCGTGCTCCGCGGCGCCCGCATGGCCTGTAGCGTCTGGCTGAGGACGACGTAGTCGAAGGCGCCGACGGGGTAGTCGAACAGGTCGGTCTCGGCGTCGCCCTGGATGACCGAGAGGCCGGCGCTGACGCAGGCGTTCACCCCGTCGGCGCCGAGCTCGATGCCGCGGCCGTCGACGCCCTTGAGGTTGACGAGATAGTCGAGGAGCGCGCCGTCGCCGCAACCGACGTCGAGCACCCGCGAGGCCGGCTCGATCATGTCGGCGATGAGCTGCAGGTCAATGCGGATCGGGGTCCGCGCCGGCGCCCTCATGTCCGGGTGCGGAGCGCGAGGCCGCGATGCTGGGCGGCGCCGGCGAGGAAGCCGCGGAGCACGCGGTGGAACTCCGGCTCGTCGACCAGGAAGGCGTCGTGACCGGCATCCGAGACGATCTCGGCGAAGCTGACGTTGGCGGCGACCGCGTTCAGCGCATGGACGATGCGCCGGCTCTGCACCGTCGGATACAGCCAGTCGCTGGTGAACGACAGCACGCAGAAGCGGACCTTGGTGTCGCGGAAGGCATGGGCCAGCACGCCGCCGTGGCGCTCGCCCATGTCGAAATAGTCCATCGCCCGGGTGATGTAGAGGTAGGAGTTGGCGTCGAACCGCTCGACGAAGCTGATCCCCTGGTGGCGCAGGTAGCTCTCCACCTGGAAGTCGGCGTCGAAGCCGTAGGTGACCATCGCCCGGTCCTGCAGCCTGCGGCCGAACTTCTGGTGCAGCTTGCCCTCGGACAGGTAGGTGATGTGCGCGGCCATCCGCGCCACCGCGAGGCCGCGATGCGGCCGCTTGCCGTAGCGCCAGTACTCGCCGCCGAGCCAGTCCGGATCGGCCATGATCGCCTGCCGGCCGACCTCGTGGAAGGCGATGTTCTGGGCAGTGTGGTGCGCGGCGGTGGCGACGGGGATCGCGGCGAACACCCGCTCGGGAAACAGCGACGCCCACTCCAGAACCTGCATTCCGCCCATGGAGCCGCCGATGACGGCGAACACCTGGCCGACGCCGAGGTGGTCGAGCAGCATCGCCTGGGCCCGGACCATGTCGGCGATGGTGATGACCGGGAAAGACAGGCCCCACGGCTCGCCCGCCGCCGGGTTGATCTCGCCCGGTCCCGCCGAGCCCATGCAGCCGCCGAGCACGTTGCTGCAGATGACGAAGTAGCGGTCGGTGTCGAGCGGCTTGCCGGGGCCGATCATGATGTCCCACCAGCCCGGCTTGCCGGTCACCGGATGCGGCTCGGCGGCAAACTGATCGCCGGTGAGCGCATGGCAGACGAGGATCGCGTTGGCGCGCTCCGCATCGAGGCGGCCGTAGGTCTGGTAGGCGAGCGCAAAATCCCTAAGCTCGACGCCGCAGTCGAGGCGCAGCGGCCTCTCGCGGCCGAGGACGACGCGTTGGCCGGGGAGTTCGAATGCCGGTGCGCTGGTCGCTCCGGCCTCCGGCCCGGCTGGGGCCGCGACGTGTCCGCCGGGATCGATCATTGTCGCCGCGCCACCGCCGCGGGAACCGGCGGAGGCTGCCGGCCTGTTCGACAGAGCCGGGCAAACTCTCTTTGCTTTGCACTTCCCGTCGCTTTATCACTAGCGGCTCGCAACATTGAACATCGGCGTCGAGATCCGCGTGCTTCCGGAACCGAGGATGAGCCTGGACCAAGATCTGGCAACGGTGCGTTCGCAGATCGACGCCATCGACGACGCCATCCACGACCTGATCATTCGCCGCACAGAACTGGTCGAGCAGGTTCGGGTGATCAAGCACGACTTGCCGATAAAGATCCAGCCCTCGCGCGAGGCCGAGATCATTTATCGCATCGTCGGCCAGCACCGCGGCGGCTTTCCCAAGCGCGAGCTGGTGGCGATCTGGCGCCAACTCATCAATGCGACACTGTCGTTCGAGGGGCCATTCTCGGTCGCGACCTACCTGCCGGAGGGCGAGCCCGGTTACTGGGACCTGGCGCGCGATCAGTATGGAGCCTACACGCCGATGTCGCGCCATGCGTCGGCGCGATCATTAATCGAGGCCGTGCGCCGCCAAGAGGCCATCGTCGGGGTGCTGCCGCTTGCCGCGAGCCGGCGAAGACGATCCGTGGTGGCGCCATCTGGTCACGACGGAGCCGGACGCGCCGCGGATCATCGCGCGGTTGCCCTTCGCCGGACCCGCCAACAATCGCGGCGGCGACCTGCACGCCCTAGTCATCTGCCCGATCGTGCTACGCCCCACCGGGCGCGACCGCACCTACCTCGCCGCCGATCTCGACGCTGACGCCGGGTCGGCGTCTCTCGCATCGGCGCTCGGCGAGGCCGGCCTTTCTTTCATCATGACGGCGCAGGTGCGGGAGATGGGGTCGCTGCTGTGCCTCGCTGAGGTCGACGATTTCGTCGCTGCGGACGACAACCGCCTCGATGCGCTGCGCGCGGAGATGGGCAAGCCCTTGCACCGCCTGATCGTGCTCGGTGGCTACGCCACGCCGCTCGCGCCGGCGGAGCTGGAACGGGCCGCGGAGGCAGCGCTCCACTCGCGCATCCCGCCGACGCCTATGCGCCATGAATGACGTGACGGACGCGCCCGCGGCGCGCACGCGGCTGGTTCCGCGGCCCGGGATCCTCTCCATCGCGCCCTACGTCGGCGGCGAGTCGGCCATCGCCGGCCACGAACGGGTGATCAAGCTCGCCTCCAACGAGAGCGCGCTTGGGCCCTGCCCCGCCGCCGTCGCCGTCGTGCAGGCCGCGGCCGCCGATATCCACCGCTATCCGGATGGCCGCTGCACCGCGCTGCGCTCCGGCCTCGCCCGGCTGCATGGCCTCGACGCCGAGCGCATCGTCTGCGGCGCTGGCTCCGACGAGCTCATCGGACTGTTGTGCCGAGCCTACGCCGGCCTCGGTCGACAACGTGATCTACACCCGCCACGGCTTCCTGATGTACCCGATCGCGGCGCAGGCGGCCGGCGCTACGCCCGTTGCGGTCGCGGAAACGAACCTGACCGCAAACGTCGACACCATCCTCGCCGGCGTCGACGCACAAACCCGGATCGTCTTCCTCGCCAACCCCAACAACCCCACGGGGACATACCTGCCGACGGCGGAGCTAGAAAGGCTGCGCGCCGGGCTTGGCGGCGACGTCCTGCTCGTCATCGACGCGGCTTACGCCGAATACATCGACCGCGCCGACTACGAGGGCGCCTTCGAGCTCGTCGAGCGCCACGACAACGTCGTCGTCACCCGCACCTTCTCAAAGATCTATGGGCTCGGCGGCATTCGTCTGGGCTGGGCGTACTGCTCCGAGGCCGTGGCCGACGTGCTCAACCGCTCGCGCAACCCGTTCAACGTCTCCAGCCTGGCGCAGGTGGCGGGCCTCGCCGCCCTTACCGATGCCGATTTCGTGGCGCAAGCGGAGGCGCACAACGCCCGCTGGCGCGCGTGGCTCACGGACGAGCTTCGCGGGCTGGGCCTCGACGTCGACGACAGCTTCTGCAACTTCGTCCTCGCCCGCTTCGCCGGCGCGGCCGAGGCCGACGCCGCCGACCGGCAGCTGAAGAGCCGCGGCATCATCGTCCGGCGGATGGGCGGCTATCATCTTCCCGAGGCGCTGCGCATCACCGTCGGCCGCGAGGACGAGCTCCGCGCCCTGGTGCAGGCCCTGGCCGAGATCCGCGGCTGAGCCATGAGCGAAGCCGCCAACGCCGCCGTCCACTTCGGCAAGATCGCGCTGATCGGCATCGGCCTAATCGGCTCCTCGCTGGCCCGTGTCGTCCGCCGCGACGGGCTCGCGGAGCACATCGCCGTCTGCGCCCGCTCGCACAGCACCCTGGACACCGCGAAGGCTTTGGGCATCGCCGATAGCACCACGACGGATCCGCGCCAGGTGGTCGAGGGCGCCGACCTGGTGATGCTGTGCACGCCACTCGGCGCCTACGGCGCCATCGCCGAGGCCATGGCGCCGGCGCTGAAACCGGGCTGCATTGTCAGCGACGTCGGCTCGGTGAAGCAGTGCGTCATCCGCGACGTCGCCCCGCACCTGCCGGAGGGGGTGAGCCTGGTGCCCGGCCACCCGGTCGCCGGCACCGAGCATTCCGGTCCCGAGGCCGGGTTCGCCGAGCTGTTCGAGGGGCGCTTCTGCATCCTCACGCCGCCGACCGGGACCGAGCCGGAGGCGGTGGAGCGCATCGTTGGCCTCTGGCGGCAGGCGGGCATGCAGGTCGAGATCATGGCGGCGCAGCACCATGACCGGGTGCTCGCCATCACCTCACACCTGCCGCACCTGATCGCCTACACCATCGTCGGAACCGCCACCGACCTCGAGGAGCACCTGAAGCTGGAGGTGGTGAAGTTCTCCGCCGGCGGCTTCCGCGACTTCACCCGCATCGCCGCGTCCGACCCGGTGATGTGGCGCGACATTTTCCTCAACAACCGCGACGCCGTCCTTGAGATGCTCGGCCGCTTCAGCGAGGACCTCACTGCGCTGCAGCGGGCGATCCGCTGGGGCGAGGCCGAACCGCTCGAGGACCGCTTCACCCGCACCCGCGAAATCCGCCGCGGCGTCCTCGCCGCCAAGCAGGCGTAGCGCCCGAGCACTGGCGGGCCACCGGCTTTGTGTTTTCACCACAGTCGCAGCCGCGTAATCTCCCCGGCTTCGCGTAGGGCGAGTGGGGAGAAGGAATGAGCGAAGCGCGGATCGAAGTCGGCGTGATTATGGGCAGCCAGTCCGACTGGGGGACGATGCGCCACGCCGCGGCGACACTGGACGAGCTCGGGATCGGCCACGAGACCAGGATCGTCTCGGCGCACAGGACGCCGGAGCGCCTCTATGCCTACGCCCGCTCCGCCAAGGAGCGCGGGCTCAAGGTCATCATCGCCGGCGCCGGCGGCGCCGCGCACCTGCCGGGGATGACGGCGGCGATGACGGCATTGCCCGTCTTCGGCGTACCGGTGGAGTCCGCGGCGCTGCGCGGGCAGGACAGCCTGCTCTCGATCGTGCAGATGCCGGCCGGTGTTCCCGTCGGCACGCTTGCCATCGGCAAGTCCGGCGCGATCAACGCGGCGCTCTTGGCCGCGGCCGTGCTGGCGCTCTCAGATGCGACGCTGGCCGAACGCCTGGAGGCTTGGCGGGCCAGGCGTACCGCCGACGTCGCCGAGGCGCCGACGGATGAGTAGAGGCACGGCTTCGCCGACACCACATGAGCCTTTACTGCGGATGCCGGCGTCGAATAAGGCCACCACCCTCACCCTCCCGCTTCGCGGGGCCCTCCCTCTCCCGCGGGTGGGAGAGGGTTGGGGTGAGGACGCTCGCCGCGCAGCCATTTGCCTGCTCGCATGCATCAGCCGGATCGGCAAGGTTGGGCTTGAGCCGAGCCCCGAGCTGCCTGGCGGCTGCCGGTGTGCGCCAACTCGATGACCCCGCTGACGCCCGGATCCGTCATCGGCATCCTCGGCGGCGGCCAGCTCGGCCGCATGCTGGCCATGGCCGCGGCGAGGCTCGGCTTTCGCACCCATGTCTACTCCCCCGACGAGGACCGGCCGGCCGCCCTCGTTGCCGCCGCCTGCACCGCCGAGCCCTACGACGACAAGGCGAGCCTTATGGCGTTCGCGGCCTCCGTCGATGTCGTGACCTACGAGTTCGAGAACGTGCCCGAGGCGGCGGCCCGCTTCCTCGCTAGGCATGTTCCGGTATGGCCGCCGCCGGAGGCGCTCGCCGTGGCGCAGGATCGCCTGCGCGAAAAGTCCTTCTTCGTCGATGCCGGCATTGCCACCGCGCCGTTTGCCGCCATCGACGACGCGGCCGGTCTCGCCACCGGCATCGCCGCCACCGGCCTCCCGGCGGTGCTGAAGACGCGCCGGTTCGGCTACGACGGCAAGGGCCAGGCCTTCGTCGCCGATGCCGCGGGCGCCGCCGAGGCGCTTGCCGCCCTGGGTGGCGGCCGGGTGTTAATCGAGGGGTTCGTGACCTTCGAGCGCGAGATCTCGGTCATCGTCGCCCGGGGCGCCGACGGCGAGATGCGGTGCTACGACCCCGCCTGGAATATCCACGAGAACCACGTTCTCGCCCGCTCCATCGTCCCGGCCGGCCTCAGTGCCGAGATCGAGGCAGCCGCCAAGGACATCGCCATCCGTATCGCCGAGCGGCTCGACTACGTCGGCGTGATGGGCGTGGAGATGTTCCTGGAGACGAGCCAGGGCCCGCGGCTCTACGTCAACGAGATGGCGCCGCGGGTGCACAACTCTGGGCATTGGACCCTGGACGGCTGCGTCGTCAGCCAGTTCGAGCAGCACGTCCGCGCCATCTGCGGCTGGCCGCTGGGCTCGGTCGCCCGCCACTCGGATGCGGTGATGTCGAACCTGCTGGGGGACGCCGTCGGGGACTGGCCGCGCCTCGCGCGCGAGGAGGACACCGCCGTCCACATCTATGGCAAGGCCAGGGCCGTGCCGGGGCGGAAGATGGGCCACGTCACCCGGCTCTACCCGATCGGGCAAAACCCAGAGGTCCGCGCACTCGGCTCAGTGGTCGCCCCTCGAACCTAGCCGCCCCGCCGCCCCTCGGCCTTGGTCTAGCCCCAGTCTGGACGGTCATTGCGAGGAGGCGAAGCCGACGCGGCAATCAAGTGCCTGCCAATGGATCGCCACGCCGCTTCGCGCTGGCGATGACGGCGTGGTAGCGGCGGATGCATCAACCCAGTGACAGTGCTGCAGCGTCAGGCGCGGGCTGCGCAGGCGGTTGGCCGCCGGCAGCGCAGCAACTCCTCGGTGTCGAAGTCGACCTCCGCGAGCAGAAAGACGTCCCCCTTCTTGTCGATCAGTTCGGCAAGAATGGTGTGCCAGCCGGTTTCCTGCATCTCGCCCAGGCGAAGGCCGCATTCTGCGGTTGCGAAATGCTTCTCGAAGATTGGGATCCAGCGACTTCGCTCGCGGTCTTGCAAGGCCGACATCCGCTCATCCTCTCCATCCGCCGGCGGGTCGCGGCACGCGGTCCATGTCGCGCCGGCGCCACACCGTGTGTGACAATTAGGCTATATTCGTTAGCCCTAATTCTACCATGGAATGAGGCCGGCGCAACGCGACAGGGCTTCGCAAATGATAAGCCGGAAAACACTGCCCTGGGGCAACCGAACGGCCGCGGGTACTCTGAAGCAGCTCTCCGGAAGAGATGCGGCGCAGAAGCGCAGGAGCCTGCAAGCACAAGGCTTGGTCTCTACAGCTCAGGGAACCCCGACACGGCACGGCCGGCAGGGACGGTATGCGCCGGGCGCCGCCCTCGGACGCCTGCGCCGGCGCCCGGCCGGTCCCCCGCCTTCGCGGCCCCCGCCTGGCCCCTAGGTGTTTGACCTCGGCGGCGCTTCGGTGTAGGTCGTAAGCTCACCCGGGATGTTGTGCAATAGCGAACAAGAAGCACGGGAGGGGAACCCCATGAAGCTGCCTGTCCAGTTCTACAAGCCCCTGGCCATCGGCGCGCCCGAGCCCCTGCGCGAGCTTCCGGTGCGCCCGGAGCGGATGATCCACTTCTTCCCGCCGCACCTGGAGAAGATCCGCGCTCGGGTGCCCGACATGGCCAAGCAGGTCGACGTGCTGCTCGGCAACATGGAGGACGCCATCCCGGCCGAGGCCAAGGAGGCGGCGCGGGCTGGCTTCATCGAGGTGGCAAAGGTCACCGACTTCGGCGACACGGCGCTGTGGACCCGGGTCAACGCCCTGAACAGCCCGTGGTTCCTGGACGACATGAGCGAGATCGTCGCCGCCATCGGCAACAAGCTCGACGTGATCATGATCCCCAAGGTCGAGGGGCCGTGGGACATCCACTTCGTCGACCAGTACCTGGCGCTGCTCGAGGCGCGCAACGAGGTGACGAAGCCGATCCTGATCCACGCCCTGCTCGAGACGGCGCAAGGGGTGAAGAACGTCGAGGAGATCGCCGCGGCGAGCCCCCGGATGCACGGCATGAGCCTCGGCCCGGCCGACCTCGCCGCCTCGCGCGGGATGAAGACGACGCGCGTCGGTGGCGGCCATCCCTTCTACGGCGTGCTCGCCGACCCCGATCCGGACAAGCCGTCCCGCGCCTTCTCGCAGCAGGATCTTTGGCACTACACCGTCGCCAAGATGGTCGATGCCTGCATCTCCAACGGCATCCGCGCCTTCTACGGCCCCTTCGGCGACATCAAGGACGAGCCCGCCTGTGAGGCGCAGTTCCGCAACGCCTTCCTCATGGGCTGCACCGGGGCCTGGTCGCTGGCGCCGAACCAGATTGCCATCGCCAAGCGCGTCTTCAGCCCCGACGTCGACGAGGTGCTGTTCGCCAAAAAGATCCTGGCCGCCATGCCGGACGGCTCGGGCGTCGCCATGATCGACGGCAAGATGCAGGACGACGCCACCTGGAAGCAGGCCAAGGTCATCGTCGATCTGGCCAGGCTGGTGGCGAAGAAGGATCCTGACTTGGCCGCCGCCTACGAGTTCTAAAGCCCCGGCTGCGGCCAGCGGCTTTGACGGCGTAGGCGCGACGATGAAGAAACGAGGACGGGGGACGAGAGGACGGGGGACGAGATGAGCAGCACCAAGACCAATCCCGGAAACTTCTTCGAGGACTTCAAGGTTGGCCAGGAGATCGTGCACGCCACCCCGCGCACGGTGACCGAGGGCGACGTGGCGCTCTACATCGCCCTCTATGGCTCGCGCTTCGCGATGAACAGCTCGGCGGCGTTCGCCGGTATGCTCGGCCTCGACCGCCCCCCCGTGGACAGCCTGCTCGCCTTCCACATGGTCTTCGGCAAGACCGTCCCGGACATCTCGCTCAACGCCGTCGCTAACCTCGGCTACGCCTCCGGGCGCTTCGGCGAGCCGGTCTACCCCGGCGACACGGTCATGACGACCTCGACCGTCATCGGCGTGCGCGAGAACAAGGACGGCAAGACCGGGGTGGTCTACGTCCGCTCCGTCGGCGTCAACCAGCGCCAGGAAATGGTCCTCGACTATTGCCGCTGGGTGATGGTGCGCAAGAAGGACCCTGCCTCGCCGGCGCCGGAGCCGGTGGTCCCCGACCTGCCCGACGCGGTGGACGTGGGCCAGCTCATGGTGCCCTACAAGCTCCACATCACCGACTACAACACCGAGCTGGCCGGCAGCCCGTATCTCTGGAATGACTACGACGTTGGCGAGAAGATCGACCACGTCGATGGGATGACCATCGAAGAAGCCGAACACCAGATGGCGACCCGGCTGTACCAGAACACCGCCAAGGTCCACTTCAACCAGCACACGGAGAAAGAGGGCCGGTTCGGCCGGCGGATCATCTACGGCGGCCACATCATCAGCCTCGCCCGCTCGCTCTCCTTCAACGGCCTCGCCAACGCCTTCAAGATCGCCGCCATCAACGGCGGCCGGCACACCGCGCCCTCCTTCGCGGGCGACACGATCTACGCTTGGTCGGAGGTGCTGGGGAAGATGGAGTTGCCCGGCCGGCGCGACATCGGCGCGCTGCGGCTGCGCACCATCGCGACCAAGGACCGCCCCTGCCACGACTTCCCCTACCAGGACGGGGGCGGCAAGTACGACCCGGCCGTCGTTCTCGACTTCGACTACACGGTGCTGATGCCGACGAGGGTGTAGAGTTTGCGCCCCCCGAGGGCCGCGCATCGTTTGTACCGGCTCAAGTCCGCGTGGCAGCGGACCAGCCACATGACGAAGCTGTTTTCTCACCCGACGCGCCGCTAGGTCCCCCGTGGCGAGCCTGGCTTTGAAGCGAAAGCCGGCGCTCCTTCCCGCACCTGCCAGCGAGCGCCCTGGCGTGACATGAGCATTCCCCGCCTCATCCGCACCGTCCGCCACTT
>CAVVAX010000036.1:0-73444 GCA_963746275.1 uncultured Alphaproteobacteria bacterium | reverse complement strand
CGCCGCCGCGCTTGGCGGGCGGGATCAGCGGCGCCACGTGCGACCATTCCTCGTCCGTCAGATCGCTCGGATAGCGCAGCTTGCTGCGGTCATAGCGGTGGCGGTTCTCCTGCGTCCACATCGGCGGCCTCCTGCATCCCACCACGCCAGGGAATCACAGGAGACTCAACCGATTTCAACATCTTCTCGGACAGACACTTAGCAGGCTGCTGAAAAAGGAAAGTCGTTCTGCATGTGATTCATGAAAGTCGCCGTTTTGATTCGGCTATGTTCTGAGACGTTCCGTGAACAACGGACTTTTTCAGCACACTGTTAGGGCGGTCCACCGACACCAATATCCTCATCAGTGCTTTTCTATTCTACGAGCGCGGTGGGCTGCGGGTTGGATTCTCCGAAAGGCCGGGGGTGGGCGCCGCAGAATCGAGCGAGCTGATTACCGGCGACAACGATATCTTGTCCTTGTCGATCGCGTCGTGACTTTCACACAAGCGCCGGAAGACGGTATCACGACGCCGTGCGTCGCCTCATAACAAGCAATTGCCGTGCGTGATATCGCCGGGCTAACCAGTGCCGTACGCTCGTAACTCGTGCGACTTCGCTGCCGTCCACCTCGGCGCCCCCTATCAGTGAAGTGTGGCCTCAGGCGGAAGGACTTCATATGCAAGAAATCGAAAATGAGCGGCGATTGAGCCTTGGTACCATCCGAACAAGACACTACTGCCGGACTTGAACGTATGCAACCGGCGGACTATAATCCCCGGGCGAGGTTACTTTCTGGACTTATGAAGGAACCCCTTTAGGAGCGTCCCATGGTTCGTTTGGCTGTCGTTTTAGTGGTTGCAGTTCTGGCGGTTGCCCAAACGCGCATGCTCAGGCGCCATACGCAACCGGATTGCTCTTCCTTGATGAAACCGCCTACCAGTCGATCCCGCTCGCTGTAACTCCAATGCTGGGGCAGTTGCCGCCGAAAGTAGATCTGTCTGCAGACTTTCCAGACCCTGGAAACCAAGAAGGACAGGCGTCTTGCGTTGGCTGGGCTGTGTCATACTTGAAGGCTTATCAAGAACGTAAAGAGCGGAAATGGGAGTCGTGGTCCGATGAGAAGACCTTTAGCCCGGCTTATGTGTACAACCAGCTGAAGTTGACACCCGACTGCTCCGGCGGTACTTATATTGCGGAAGCACTTAACTTGATGCGGAGAGACGGGGTGGCTACGCGGGCGGTATTTCCATATATTCACACTAGCTGTTTTGTTATACCCGACGAGTCGGTAAAACAGAAAGCAAGGATGTATGCTATTTCAGACTGGCGGCGGGTCAATGCACAAGACGAGACAGAGTTAAATAACCACGTTGCATCTGGCTTCCCGATCGTCATCGGAGCAATTGTCGATGACGCGTTTGTGCGGCTTTCTCAGGGTGTTTACAGAACGAGAGGTGGCACGCAACTCGGAGGGCACGCAATGGTAATTGTTGGGTACGATGATGCCCAGTCTGCGTTCAAACTTATTAATTCCTGGGGAAAAAGTTGGGGCACAGCGGGGTACGGGTATGTTGGCTATCCCGCTCTGAAGTCAATGGTGCGCGAAGCGTATGTAGTACAAGACATTGTCACTTCGCCAGTGCCGGCCGTGATAACAGGACCACCGCAGCGCCAGCCGGTCTTCATACCGGCGAGCAACTTCGTGCGAGGCTTCAACGTCGCAGTTGGTCAGTGCGGCCCATACGGAGTAAATGTGTTGCTGAATGGAGCACCCTGCAATGGACGTCCGAATGCAGCAGAATATGAGTTCTTTGTAGTGTCGGGTGGATTGTACCGCATGAGTGCAGAATACGCGAGTGCTGAGGCACGACCGCTGAAGATAATTTTAAACGGCAGTGTCGTAATGACAGATGCAATGGCGCAACCCACGGGTTGCTGGACGGAGGACTGTCAGCGGTCGATCCCGCAAGGTAATGTTACTTTGGCGACGGGCCCTAACACGCTTCGGCTTGAACGCCCAAACGTGTTTCCTCATCTCCGCAGCATTACCTTCGAGCCATTGGAACACGAATGAACGTGACTGCTGTTCGCATGTTGGCCCTCCGTCATCACCGGGGTTCGGGATCGTCTCCAGGCCGTGGGCCATGCGGTCGGGTCAGGATCGATGCGCTCACGGTCGGCGGCACCAGCGTCTGACGTCGGGTGCAATGGCCGGCCAGTGTTGGACGCGGTCCGTTCCGGCCCCATGTCGTCGCAAGACGGCGGGACAAGGAGAAGACGACGATGGGCGACTGCGGCGACGACAAGCACGCTTCCCACGACCACGAGCACGGCCCGGACTGCGGGCACACCGCCATCAAGCACGGCGACCACGTCGACTACCTGCACGACGGCCACCTGCACCACCCGCACGGCGACGCAGCGTGGAGGAGCACGCCCTGGCGGTGAACGCCACCAACCCGGCCGGCTGCACCCCCGCCACACGTGCGGCGGACACGACGGCCGGGCACGTCCACGGCCCCGGCTGCGGGCACGAGGCGGTGCCGCACGGCGACCACGTCGACTACCTGGTGGACGGCCACCTGCACCACCCGCACGGCGACCACTGCGACGACCACGGCCCGGTGAAGCGGGGTAAAGGCGCGGCGGCAGGGGACTGCGGCGCTTGCCGGAACCATCGATGCAGCGGCGGGTGACGGCACCTCATGGACATCCGGGTCGAGGCTGAAGGCTGGGTCGCCTGGCCGGCCGGGCGGGTCCGCTGTGCGCTCGGGCGGGGCGGCGTCCGTGCCGACAAACGCGAGGGCGACGGCGCCACGCCGGCCGGCGCTTATCCGCTGCGCCGGGCGCTCTACCGGGCGGATCGGCTCGAACCGCCGCCGACCGGCCTCCCGGTTCAGCCCATGAAAGCGGCGGACGGATGGTCGGACGATCCGGCGGACCCGCTCTACAACCGGCCGGTCACCCGCCCGCACCCGTACTCCCACGAGGCGCTATGGCGCGACGACGGCCTCTATGACGTCGTCGTGGTGATCGGCCACAACGACGCGCCCGTGGTTCCCGGGCACGGCAGCGCCGTCTTCATCCACGTGGCCAAGCCCGACTACGTGCCGACCGCCGGCTGCGTCGCCCTGGCCCTGCCCGACCTGCTCGCCCTGCTTCGCGACTGCGAGCCCGGTGACCGTCTCATCGTCGGGGAATGCCCGGCCTAGGGCAAGGCGTCACGAAGTTGAATTAGAACGGTGTCATCAACTCAGTTCTGGTTGGGGTTCGGCGGCCTTGGCGGCATCGCGGATTTGGGCGTTGATGATGGTGATGAGTTTGCGCATGACGGCGGTGATGGCGACGAGGGGTTTTTTGCCGTTGCCGACGAGGCGGTGTGTAGAAGGCCTTGAGGTCCGGGTTGTGGTTTCTGGCGGCCATGGCGGCCATGAACAGGACCCGTTTGACCTCTGGCCGGCCGCCGCGGGTCCGGCGGTAGCCGTGGCGTTCGCCGCTGTCGTATGGGTGCGGGGCGAGGCCGGCGAGGGAGGCGACTGCGTCGCTTGGTGGTTGTGCCGACCTCTGGGCATCAGGGCGGCGACGCTGATCGCGGTCAGCAGTCCGCAGCCTGGGATTTGGCTGATGATTTCGACGCGCTTCGGCGATCGTCGGGATCCGGTCGATCAGGGTGTTGAGGTCGGCCTCGATGCCCGCGATGTGCTCGGAGGTGGTATCGACGAGGCTCTGCAGGCGTTCCTTGGCGACTTCGCCGCCGGGGGCCTTGAGCTGGTTGGTGAGCGCGGTGCGATAATCGACGAGCTG
Source organism: uncultured Alphaproteobacteria bacterium (assembly GCA_963746275.1). Lineage (GTDB taxonomy): Bacteria > Pseudomonadota > Alphaproteobacteria > Rhodospirillales > Defluviicoccaceae > JAEULH01. The sequence continues at coordinate 69,658 of CAVVAX010000036.1, read as the reverse complement.
GCGGCGGAGGCGCACCAGGGTGCGCAGCTCCTCGAGAGCGTCTGCGGCGCGGTTGCCAAGGGGCCAGTTCGCGCGTGGCGCTCCTGGCCGTAGCGGGCGAGGCCCTGGGCGTCGATGGCGTCGGTTTTGGCGATGCGGCCGAGCGAACGGATGAAGGCCTTGACCTTGCGGGCATCGGCCCGGTGGGCGGGAACGCCGGCCTCGACCGCGGCGATCAGCAGGTTTCGTTCGTAGCCGCCGGTGGCTTCGCAGATCACCAGGCAGTCGGCGCCGAGCTGCTGGACGAAGGCGGCGAGCGCCTCGGGCTCGTTGGCGACCTCGCTGCATGGGTGCCTATCCTCGAATGGCTTGGGATTGTCTGCGGGCGGACGGCGGGAGCCGTTACCCAATCAACTCTGCAAGCGACAGCGAGAACGGATCGGCGGCCGAGATGACGGCGGGCGTGTTGTCCCTATTGCGAGACGGCCGACCAATCCGCGCGATGGCCGGTGTTGGCCAACACCGGCCATCGCATCCCTCTCGGGATAGGGCACCCTAGCCGATGCGGAACAGACAATTGCGAGGAGGCGAACCGACGCGGCAATCCAGTGCTGCCAGTGCCTTCAGTACTGGATCGCCACGCCGCTCCGCGGCTCGCGATGACGCTGCGTGACGCTGCTGTAAAGCGAGGTGCATCCCTCCACTCCCAAAGCGCTCAATCGCCCACCGACGGCCGCGCGCCGAAGATGGCGCTGCCGACGCGGACGACGGTGGCGCCGAAACGGATGGCGATGGCGTAGTCCTCGCTCATGCCCATGCTGAGGCCGGCAAGGCCGTTGCGCCTGGAGATCTCGCGGAGCAGGGCGAAGTGCAGCGCCGGCTCCTCGTCCACCGGCGGAATGCACATCAGCCCGCGCACCGGCAGCGCCAAGCCCTCGACGCAGGCGCGGATCAGCGCGTCGGCCTCGAGCGGCAGGACGCCGGCTTTCTGCTTCTCCTCGCCGGTGTTGACCTGGATGAAGAGGTCGGGGCGCAGCCCGGTCTCGTCCATCACCTCGGCGAGCGCCGCGGCGAGGCGCAGGCTCTCGACCGTCTCGATCACGTCGAACAACCGGACCGCCCGGCGCACCTTGTTGCGCTGAAGCGGCCCGATCAGGTGCAGGCGGACGTCCGGCCACGCCTCCTTCAGCGCAGGCCACTTGCCTTCCGCCTCCTGCACCCGGTTCTCGCCGAAGACGCTCTGCCCGGCGGTGATCGCCGCCTCGATCCGCTCGCGGCCATGGGTCTTGGAGACGGCGACCAGGGTGACGTCGTCCGGCGCGCGGCCGTCGGCCTTCGCGGCCTCGGCGACCCTATGCTTGACCGCGGCAAGGTTCGCGCGCACATCGACGCCGCTGTCGTCTGTCATGGCAGGCCCTGCAAGGTGACGAAGGAGGAGCATCCGCTGGCGAGCCTAGCAGAGGCGACGCGGCGCCTCCAAGGGCGGCGCGGCGGGGGGAAGCTGCCCGCCTGCATCCTCATCGCCGACAGTGCTCGGCTCGGAGATCCCGAGGCGGCGATGGCGGCTCTGCCGCGAGGCTCGGCGGTGATCCTCCGCGACTACGACACGCCGAACCGGCCGGCCCGCGCGGCGCGCCTCGCCGGGCTCTGCCGGCGACACCGGCTCCGGCTGCTCGTCGCAGGCGACGCCCGGCTGGCGCTGGCCGTGGGCTCGGCCGGCCTGCACCTGCCGGAAGGGCTCGTCCGCGGCGGCGACCGCCGCTGGCGGCTGTGGCGCAAGCCCGGCTGGCTGGTGACCGCCGCGGCACATTCCCCCGCCGCCATCGCCCGTGCGCGGCGGGCGGGCGTCGACGCCGTCCTGCTCTCGCCGGTGTTCGCGACCGAAAGCCACCCGGGCGCCGCGTCGCTGGGGCCGCTGCCGTTCGCCGCCTGGACGCGAACGGCGCGGGTCCCCGTCTACGCGCTCGGCGGGATGACGGCCACGACCACCCGCCGGCTCTCGGGCTCCGGCGCCACCGGCGTCGCCGCCATCGGCGGCTTCACGACCAAGCGGTAGACGGAGCTGCCGCCGTCACCCGCCCGCTTCGCGGGCCCCCTCACCCTCCCCGCTTCGCGGGTCCCCTCCCTCTCCCACGCTTCGCGCGGGCGAGGGCAAGCTGGCGACGACGTTGCCGATCTCTCCGGCGCGCCCAAGGCACAAGTGTTAGCGAACCGACGGCCCTGCTGGCGCCGTCATCGCAGGAGATGGTCGATAACGAACGCAACGAGGCGATCTGGGAAGAAATGGCGGCGCTGCTCGGCCGCGACACCAACGTTGGTGTCAACTTCCGGCTGCTGATGGCCACCGCCGGCGTGCTGGCGTTGCTGCCCAGTGCCGCCATCGGAGGCATGGCGCTGGTTCTTGGTGACCTCGGCCTTGCCGGGCGCGGGTTCGTCCGCTGGGGCGAGGAGGCCGGGTGCGTCCTCCTCGCCGGCGGCTTGACCCTTAAACTGAAGCGGCTCACCCTCCACCGCCGACACGTGGAGGACTGACTGGCCCCAGCCACGAGTTGCCGCCTGGTTCAGCCGCTCGCCAACTCCGCCTGGATCAGGGCCACGACCTCCGGCAGGCGGGCGGCGACGGCGGGCGAGAGCTCGAGGTCGAGGTCGAGGCAGACGGGCTCGACGCCGATGACGGTGATCCGCGCAGGCGCGGCGTCCATCAGCCGCAGCACGGCGAGGACGTCGCTCAGGCCGAGCTGGTGGGGCGAGAGCCTGGAGGAGAAGAACGCCGGCACCTCGTCGCCGGCAAGGCGCACGACCGAAGCCGGCGGCCGGCCGGTGCGGACCGCATCGACGACGATGAGATGCGCCCGCCCGGCGATCTGGTCGAGCAGGTCCATGCCCGAGGTGCCGCCGTCGAGCACCTCCACGTCCGGCGGCAGCCGGCCCTGCCGGGCCAGTTCCTCGACGGCGCGGACCCCGACCCCTTCGTCCGACAAAAGGATGTTGCCGAGGCCGAGCACCAGCGTCCCCGCCCGCTCCGCCGCCGGCGGCACGTCGGCCGCAGGATCCTCCGCTTCCTCCCCCCGTTTCAACGCCCCACGTCCCAACGCCCACCTCCCAACGCCCGCCATGCAAAGCCGCCCGTGAACCAGATACCGGTCCGGATCCGCCGAAGTGTATCCGGATCGACCCGCTCTTGCCCGGGTTCAAGCGCCGGTGAAGCTCACGCGACCTCGCCGCGCAGCCGGCGTTCGGCGGTCTGCCGGCCGATGAGCGGCAGCAGCGCCTTCAGCTCCGGGCCGTGCTCGGCGCCGGTCAAAGCCAGGCGCAGCGGCTTGAACAGGGCGCGGCCGCCGCGGCCGGTCTCCTCCTTCAGCTTCCGCGTCCAGCAGTCCCAGGTGCGCTCGTCCCAGGGCTCCGGCGGCAGCAGGGCGGCGGCCTCGGCGGCGAACTCCCGTTCCGCCACCACCGGCTCGATCGCCTCGAAGCAGACCCGGTGCCACTCCCTGGCGTCGCTGAGCTTGCGGATGTTCGGCCGGATCGCCTCCCAGAAGCCGGCGTCGGCGCGCGCCAGGCCCATGCAGCCGAGCCGCCCGGCGACCGCCGCGTACGGCATGTGCTGGACGATGCGCTCGTTGAAGCGGTGGAGCTGGTCCAGGTCGAACTTTGGCGTCCCCCGGCCGTAGCGGGGCAGCTCGAAGTCCTCCGCCAATGCCTTCAGGCTCGCGCCGGGCGCGGGGGCGTCGCCGGTGCCCAGCGTCGCCAGATAGGCGTTCAGCGCCATCGGCTCGATGCCGGCCTCGCGGAGCGAGGCGACGGAAAGCGAGCCCAGCCGCTTCGACAGCCCCTTGCCGCTGATGTCGGCCAGCAGCGGCAGGTGGGCGAAGACCGGCGGCTCGGCGCCTAGAGCCTGGAACAGCTGGATCTGGATGGCGGTGTTGGCGACGTGGTCCTCGCCGCGGATGACGTGGGTGATCTTGAGCTCGATGTCGTCGACGGTCGAGGGCAGCATATAGAGGAAGGTGCCGTCGGCGCGCACCAGCACCGGGTCGCTCAGGTGATCGCCGTGGAACTGCACCAGCCCGCGGACCAGGTCGTCCCAGGCGACGTCGTCGTGCAGGAGCAGGAAGCGCCAGTGCGGCTTTCGCCCCTTGGCCTCCAGCGCCCGGCGCTCGGCGTCGCTCAGCGTCAGCGCGGCGCGGTCGTAGATCGGCGGCAGGCCGCGGGCGCGCTGGCGCCGGCGCTTGTACTCCAGCTCCTCCGGGGTCTCGTAGCAGGGATAGATCCGCCCGTCGGCCCTCAGCGTGGCGAAGGACCGCTGGTAGAGGGCGAGCCGATCGGATTGGCAGATGCGCTGCGCCCAGCCGAGCCCCAGCCACTCCAGGTCCCGCTCGATCGCCTCGGCGAACTGGGCTTGCGAGCGTTCCTGGTCGGTATCGTCGAGGCGCAGGATCATCGAGCCGTCGTGCCGCTCGGCGAACAGCCAGTTGACCAGCGCCATCCGGGCATTGCCGACGTGGAGCAGGCCCGTCGGGCTGGGCGCGAACCGGACGAGGACGCTCATATGAAGCGGGTGAAGCCGTTCGTGATGGGATAGCGGCGGTCGCGGCCGAAGGCGCGGCGGGTGATCTTGACGCCGGGCGGGGCCTGCCTGCGCTTGTACTCGGCCCGGTCGACCATGCGCCAGACCCGGCGGACGGTGGCCTCGTCGTGGCCGAGCGCGACCAGCTCCTCGGCGGAGGCCTCGCCCTCGATCAGGCCGATGAGGATGGCGTCGAGCTCGTCGTAGGGCGGCAGCGAGTCCTGGTCGGTCTGGTCCGGCTTCAGCTCGGCGCTCGGCGCCTTGCTGATGATCCGCTCCGGGATCACCACGTCCCTGCCGGCCCCAGCGCCTCCGCCGGCCGGTTGCGGTTGCGCCAGTCCGACAGGGCGTAGACCGTGGTCTTGTAAACGTCCTTCAGCACCGAGTAGCCGCCGCACATGTCGCCGTAGAGCGTGGCGTAGCCGACCGACATCTCCGACTTGTTGCCGGTGGTCAGCACCATGTGGCCGAGCTTGTTGCTGATCGCCATCAGCACCACCGCCGCGGCTCCGCGCCTGGATGTTCTCCTCGGTAATGTCGGCGGGGAGACCGGCGAAGATCTCGGCCAGCATCTGCCCGAACGCGCCCATCGCCGGGCGCGATGCCGACCTCGTCGATCCGCGCGCCAAGCAGACCCGCGGCCTCGGCCGCGTCCTCCAGGCTGTGCTGGGAGGTGTAGGGCGAGGGCATCATCACCAGGCGGACCCGCTCGGCGCCCAAGGCGTCGACCGCGACGGCGGCGGTCAGCGCGCTGTCGATGCCGCCAGACATGCCGATGACGACGCCGGGAAAGCCGTTCTTGCCGACGTAGTCGCGCAAGCCCAGCAGCATCGCCAGATAGATAGCCTCGACGCCGCCGGCCTGCGCTTCGACGGGGCCTTCGCAGCGCCAACCGCCTTGCTCCTTGAGCCACCGCGTCCTGCACACCCCCGCGCCGCCAGGACGGCGCCCGGAAGGCGAGCCCGCGGCTCGGCTCGATGGCGAAGGAGGCGCCGTCGAACACCAGCTCGTCCTGGCCGCCGACCAGGTTGACGTAGAGCAGCGGCCGGCCGGTGTCGGCGACACGCCGCGAGGCCAGCTCGAAGCGGGTGTCGTTCTTGTCCGTCTCGAACGGCGAGCCGTTGAGGACGACGAGGATCTCGGCGCCCTGCTGCGCCAGGTGCCGGGTCACCGGCGCGGTCCACATGTCCTCGCAGACCATGACCCCGAGGTCGGTGCCGCGAAAGCGCATCGGCGTCGGCAACGGGCCCGCGGCGAACACCCGCTTCTCGTCGAAGACGCCGTAGTTGGGCAGCTCGTGCTTGCAGCGCACCTCGGCGACCCGCCCCTCGGCCAGCAGCAGCGCGGCGTTGTACAGCGCCCCGTGCAGCCGCCATGGCGCGCCGACCAGGAGCGCCGGCCCACCCGCCGCCGTGTCTTTCGCAAGCGCATCGACGGTCCGCTCGATGCGGTCCTGGAATGCCCGCTTCAGCACCAGATCCTCCGGCGGATAGCCGGAGAGCGAGAGCTCGCCGGTGACGAGGAGATCGGCGCCATGGGCGTCGGCGCGGGCGGCACGGACGAGTTCGGCATTGCCGTCGACGTCGCCGACGGTGGGGTTCACCTGCGCCACGGCAAGGGAGAGCGGGCTGGTCATGCGCGTACTGTAGCGAAGGGACGGACGGCGCGCTTGCTTTCTGATGCCGCTCGCGCGCGCCCCGGCGGGCGGGCGGTCACTCCCCCGCCCGCAGCGGCGAGCGGCGTTGCAGCAGGAACTCGCGGCCGACCTTGACCGAGGCGACGCCGTCGTACTCGACGATGTCGGCGGTGGCGTAGGTCTCGCGCCAGCTATCGGGCAGGAACGAGCCGGTGCCGACCGCGTCCAGCGGCGCGCCGACGTCGGCCATCACCCGGCACTTGTCGACGTTGAAGCCGGACGAGGCGACGATGCGCACCTTGGGGAAGCCGGCGGCGTCGAGCTTCTCGCGCATGTGAAAGATCGCGGCCGCCGAGACGCCGGTGCCGGTGAGGTAGCGCAGCTCGGTGTCGTTGCGGTAGCGGCGCACCGCGATCGGGGCGTGGCGTTCGAGCACGGCATAGGACTGCTGCGGATCGAGGCCCTCGACGAACCGGCCGCCATGGGTGTCGAGGCGGACGCCGAGGCGCCCGGCGGCGGCAAGCTCGGGGAAGCGCCGGCAGACGGCGAGCGTATCGGTCACCTCGCGGCCGAAGTAGTCGACCAGCGCAATAACGTCGTCGTCGGGAAAGGTCTCGACGAACATCTCCACGGCGCGGACGGTCGAGCCGGCATAGCCGATCAGCGCGTGCGGCATCGTGCCCATGCCGCGCTCACGGCCGAAGTAGTGGGCGGTGGCGTCGTTGGCGTTGCCGATGAACCCCTTGGCGCCGCATTCCCGGCGCGCCGCCTCGGAGCCCACGGCAGCGGCGTAGGCCATCATCTCGGCCATCTCGATGCCGGCGCAGTGGCGCGCGTCCATCGCCAGAAAGGCGACTTTGGGGAGGTCGGAGCACATGGTGTAGGCGTTGTAGGCGGCGACGCAGGCGGCGCCGAGCTTCTGCAGATAGAGCGTCTCCAGGTCGACCAGGTGGTAGATCGAGCCGGTGATGTAGAGCAGCGGCTCCCCGGCGCCGACCCAGTCGCCCTCGCGGTAGTTCGGCTGAATGCGGAAGGCGACGTTGCGTTCCGCCGCCACCGACTCCAGCCAGCGGATCATCAGCCGCGGGGTGAAGATGACGGGTCGGCGCATGAAGACGGCGTAGGTGACGGTCTTGTCGCCAAACCTGCCGATCGTCTCCTTGGTCCTGACGAAGTAGCGGTCGGTCCAGCGCTCGACCTCGTCCGCCGAAGGCTGCAGCGGCCTCGTCGGAGCTAGCTCCGCCTCGCCCAGCGCGCCCGCGTCAGGACGCGGCAACGGCGCGCCCGCGGTCCTTGACGCGGTCACGATCACGGCCCTCCTTGAGCATCTCGGCGAGCAGGAACGCCAGCTCGAGCGCTTGGCTGGCGTTCAGGCGCGGGTCACAGTGGGTGTTGTAGCGCACGCCGAGGTTGGCCTCGGTAATCGCCTGCGCTCCGCCGACGCACTCGGTGACGTCCTGGCCGGTCATCTCGAAATGCACCCCGCCGGCGTATGTCCCCTCGGCGCGGTGGATCTCGAAGAAGGTGCGCACCTCCTCCAGGATCCGGCTGAAATGCCGGGTCTTGAAGCCGCTGGCGCTCTGCACGGTGTTGGCGTGCATCGGGTCCGACACCCAGGCGACCTTGCGCCCCTCGCGCTCCACCGCCCGGATCAGCCCGGGGAGCACGCTCTTGATCTTCTCCGCGCCCATCCGGACGATCAGCGTCAGCCGGCCCGGCTCGTTGACCGGATTGAGCACGTCGGTGAGGCGGATCAGCTCATCGGCGCCGACGCCCGGGCCCAGCTTTACCGCCAGCGGGTTGCGGACGCCGCGGAGGAACTCGACGTGGGCGCCATCGAGTTGGCGGGTGCGCTCGCCGATCCAGAGGAAATGCGCCGAGGTGTCGTACCAGTCGCCGGTGGTGGAATCGACGCGGGTCATCGCCTCCTCGTAGAGGAGCATCAACGCCTCGTGGGAGGTGAAGAAGTCGGTCTCGCGGATCTGCGGCGTCGTCTCGGAGGTGAGGCCGCAGGCGGCCATGAACTTCAAGGTCTCGTTCAGCCGCTCGGCCAAGTCGCGGTAGCGGTCCGCTTGCGGGCTGTTGGCGACGAAGCCCAGCGTCCACAGGTGGACCTGGTGCAGGTCGGCGTAGCCGCCTTGGGAGAAGGCGCGCAGCAGGTTGAGGGTCGCCGCCGACTGGTTGTAGGCATGGACCAGGCGCTGCGGATCGGGGATCCGCGCCTCGGGCGTGAACTCCATGCCGTTGATCATGTCGCCGCGGTAGCTGGGCAGGGTCACCCCGTCCATAGTTTCGAGGTCGGCGCTGCGCGGCTTGGCGAACTGCCCAGCCACCCGGCCGACCTTGATGACCGGCACGGCGGCGCCGTATGTCAGCACCACCGCCATCTGCAGCATCACCCGGAAGGTGTCGCGGATGTTGTTGGGGTGGAACTCGGCGAAGCTCTCGGCGCAGTCGCCGCCCTGGAGCAGGAATTTCTCGCCCTCGCAGACGTCGGCCAGCGCCCGCTGCAGCCGGCGCGCCTCGCCGGCAAAGACCAGCGGCGGATAGCGGCGCAGTTCGCGCTCGACGGACGCGATTGCGTCGGCGTCCGGATACTCGGGCACCTGAACGATAGGCCGATCCCGCCAGCTTGACGGGCTCCAAGAGCTTGCCATTGGGTCTCGCATGGTTTTCGCCGGTAAAGGGAGGCTATACGCCCGCTGCGAGGCTTTTTCAACGCCGCGCGGCGCTGGCGCCGCTCCACCTACGCCGAAAGAATAGCGCGCCCGACACCACGATGCACTGCGGCCACCTCGTGACCATCGTTTCCGACTGCGCGGCCAACAACATCGCGCCGGAGGTCGAGATCATCCCGATCAGCAGGGTCAACGAAGCATGGGATCGGGTTGTTGCGAAGGACATCCGCTACCGCTTCGTCATCGACATGAGCACGCTTCAGGCCTGATGGCGCTCCGAACAAACCGAGGGTTACTTAAGGTGGTCGGGTTATCCCAAAACAGAGGCCGTCATTGCGAGGAGGCGAAGCCGACACGGCAATCCAGGCGTTTCTCTTCTGGATCGCCACGCCGCTTGCGCGGCTCGCGATGACATCACTTGGATTTGCCGCATCCACCTCACCGCAACTCACTTTAGAAGGTGAACGTCATGACAGAGAACACCGATAAGCCCTTTGCCGGCAAGGTCGCGTTCGTGACCGGAGCCGGAACCGGCATCGGCCGGGCCGCCGCGCTGGCCTTCGCGCGTGAAGGTGCGAACGTGGTCGTTACAGGGCTTTCGCAACAGGACCTCGAGGAGACGGTCGCCTCGATCGAAGAGGCCGGCGGACGAGCGCTCGCGATGCGCTGCGACGTGACCAACGCCGATGATGTCAAAGCAGCGCTGACCAAGACGATCGAAGCGTTCGGGCGCCTGGATTTCGCCTTCAACAACGCCGGCGTCGAACAGCCGATCATGCCGGCGGCGGACCTCACCGAGGACGAATGGGACCGTATCGTCGGCGTGAACCTTCGCGGTGTCTTCCTGTGCATGAAGTACCAGATCCCGCTGATGTTGGAACAAGGCGGGGGTTCCATCGTCAACACGTCTTCGGGCGCCGGCGTCAAGGGGTTCGCCGGGCAAGGCGCTTACTGCGCGGCAAAGCATGGCGTCATCGGCCTCACCAAGGCTGCGGCTCTCGACTACGCGGCCTCGAACATTCGCGTGAACGCTGTCTGCCCCGGGATCATCGACACCCCGATGATGGATCGGTTCACCGGCGGCACCGACGCTGGGCGCGAAAGGGTCGTCGCGCAGGAGCCGGTTGGACGCATGGGGAAGCCAGAGGAGATCGCTGCCGCCGTCCTCTGGCTCTGCACAGACCCCGCCGCCTTCGTCATAGGGCACGCCTTGGTCATCGACGGCGGCCAAACGGTGTGACGTGCGCGAGAACCGCGCTCGAGGCTTGCCACATCGGTCAGGAGCACGGCAAGGGCAGCGGCCGCGCTCGGCTGCTGCTTGAAGTGGAGCGGGCGAAGGGAATCGAACCCTCGTCTAAAGCTTGGGAAGCTTTCGTTCTGCCATTGAACCACGCCCGCGTGAGCCCTGTGGAAACCGCGGCTGAGAGTGTATAAGCCCGCCGGCAGCGTGACAAGCAGGCGGGCTCGCGGGACTAGGCGGAACGGCTGGCGGCTGCCGGGTCAGAGCAAGCCTGTAGTCGCGTCACGCCGTCGTGATCTGCTTCGCCCTGGACATACCGGGGGGCAACGCCACGTGGCACATAAACGGGCGGACGGCTCGTAGGCACGGCAGGCGAGAGGCGGAAATAGAGCCCATGCCCGATACCAATCTCAGCGCCCGCCCGGGGCTGGACCCGGCCAAGTTCCGCAATCCGGACATCACCGCCAGGGGCGAGCCGCGCGCGAGCGTGGCGATGGCGGGGCTCCGGACGCTCTGGTTCAACACCGGCAGCCTCTGCAACATCGCCTGCGAGAACTGCTACATCGAGTTCGAGCCCCAGCAACGACCGGCTGGCCTATCTCGCCGCTGATGAGGTGCGCCGGTACCTGGACGAGGCCGCAAGCGCCGGCTGGCCGGTCGAGGAGATCGGCTTCACCGGCGGCGAGCCGTTCCTGAACCGCGAGCTGCCGGAGATGCTGGCCGAGGCGCTGGCCCGTGGCTACCGTGTGCTCGTGCTCACCAACGCGATGAAGCCGATGCAGCGCTACCGCGACAAGCTGCTCGCGCTCAGCGACCACGCTACGGCTCTGACCTTCCGCGTTTCGCTCGATCACTACGAGCGCGAAGGCCACGAGCGGGTCCGCGGCCCCGGTACCTGGGGTCCGGCCATGGCGGGGCTGCGCTGGCTCGCCGCGAGTGGTTTCTCCCTTGCTGTTGCCGGGCGGGCGCTGTGGCCGGAACGGGAGGACGAGCTGCGAGAGGGCTTCGCCAGGCTGTTCGCGGCCGAGGGCCTTCTCATCGACGCCTTCGATCCGGCCCGGCTCGTCCTCTTTCCCGAGATGGACGGCCACGTCGACGTGCCCGAGATCACCACCCGCTGCTGGGACATCCTTGGCGTCGAGCCGTCGACGATGATGTGCGCCAGCTCGCGGATGATCCTTAAGCGCAAGGGCGCCGCGGCCCCGGCAGTGGTCCCCTGCACGCTGCTGCCGTACGATCCGGCCTTCGAGCTCGGGACCCGCCTCACAGACGCCATGCGCCCGGTCAAGCTCAACCACCCCTTCTGCGCGCAGTTCTGCGTCCTCGGTGGCGCGTCCTGCTCCGCCTCGTGACCAGCCCCAATCGGCCGCACCCGCCCTGGACAAAACGTGGGTGGCCCGTAATGTAGGGGCTCAGGCGGCCGGCCGCGCCTCGGCTGCCGCCGCCGATTTCATGGGGAACAGCCTTGACCGCGCCCGAAGACATTCCCGGAGGCTCGTACTCGGAGACGACCCGCGGCATCACCATCACCGTTCAGCCGTTCTACCTCGAGGACCAGAGCGTGCCCGAGGCCCGTCATTTCGTCTGGGCGTATCACGTCAAGATCGAGAACCAGGGCTTGGAGACCGTCCAGCTCGTCACCCGCCACTGGCTGATCACCGACTCGGCGGGGAAGGTCCAGGAGGTCCGTGGCGAGGGCGTCGTCGGCAAGCAGCCGATGCTGAAGCCCGGCGAGTCCTTCGAGTATGCTAGCGGGACGCCGCTGGCCACGCCATCCGGGATCATGGTCGGCACCTACCAGATGGTGACGCAGGACGGCGAGCAGTTCGACGCGCGTATCCCCCCCTTCTCGCTCGATAGCCCCCACTCGACCCAGGCCGTGCACTGATCCATATGCACCAGCGGGCCAAGACTCGATCCTGAACGAACGAAGGAGAACGCCGTGTCGACGACAGCGGGCGCAGCGGGCGGCATCGGTTCCGCGAGAAGGGCGGAGGCGGTCAGCGACAACGCCACAGCGGCGGCGAACGCGGTCGTGGCCCCCGGCTTCTCCGCCCGCCCCAGCCGCGAGGAGGCGGAGGCGGCGGTTCGCACCCTCATCCGTTGGGCCGGCGACGACCCGTCACGCGAGGGCCTGCGCGACACCCCGCGCCGCGTCGCCGACTCCTACCTCGAGTTCTTTTCCGGCTACGGCGCCGACCCGGCCGAGATCCTCCGGCGCACCTTTGCCGAAACCGACGGCTACGACGAGATCGTGCTCTTGCGCGACATCCGCTTCGAGTCCCACTGCGAGCACCACATGGCGCCGATCATCGGCCGCGCCCACGTCGCCTACCTGCCGCATCGGCGCGTCGTTGGCATCTCCAAGCTCGCGAGGCTGGTCGAGGCGTACGCCAAGCGGCTGCAGATCCAGGAGAAGATGACGGCGCAGATCGCCAACAACATCAATGAGATCCTGGAGCCGAAGGGAACGGCCGTGATCATCGAGGCGGCGCACCAGTGCATGACCACCCGCGGCGTGCACAAGCCCGGCGTGGTGATGACGACGAGCCGGATGCTCGGGGCCTTTCGCGACGATGCGGCGACCCGGCGGGAGCTCTTGGCGATGATCGGCAAGTCGTCGGGCGGCGACTGGCTGCTCTCCTGACAGCCAGTGCACGCTCCAGGCGAGCGGGCGCTGACACGGCCGGGGCGAGGCCATGATCACCTTTCGCCCGGTTCTCTTCGTCGTCGGCATCCTGCTGGTGACCCTGGCCGCGGCAATGCTCCTCCCGGCCTTAGTCGATGCCGTCTACGACAACCCGGACTGGCAGGTCTTCGCCACCGCCGCCGGCATCACGATGTTCGTCGGCCTCGCCCTGGTGCTGAGTTGCCGCACCCACCGCTTCCGCCTCAACCTCCGCCAGGCGTTTGTGATGACGGCGTTGAGCTGGATGACGCTGACGCTATTCGCCGCCCTGCCATTCAGCTTCTCCGAGCTCGACCTCAGCATCACCGACTCGGTGTTCGAGGCCATGTCGGGGATCACCACCACCGGCTCGACGGTGATCATCGGCCTCGACACGGCGCCTCCGGGGATCCTGGTCTGGCGCGGCCTGCTGCAGTGGCTGGGCGGCCTCGGCATCATCGTCATGGCGATCTCGGTCATGCCGATGCTGGGTGTCGGCGGCATGCAGATGTTTCGCGTCGAGGCGTTCGAGACGGGGGAGAAGGCCCTGCCGCGGGCGGCGCAGATCTCCGCCGCGCTCAGCCTCATCTATGCCGGCCTGACGCTGGCCTGCGCCGTCGCGCTTTACCTCGCCGGGATGAACTGGCTGGACGCCGGCGTCCACGCGATGACCACGGTCGCCACCGGGGGCTTCTCGACCCGGGACGCCTCCGTCGGCGCCTTCGCCAGCGCCGAGATCGATGCCATCATCACCATCGGCATGCTCGCCGGCAGCCTCCCCTTCCTGCTCTACCTGCGGACGCTCCAGGGCGAGGGCAGGGCGCTTGCGCGCGACAGCCAAGTGCGGTGGTTCTTCGCCATCTCCGGCAGTGCGGCCGCGATCGCTTCTGTGTTCGTCTGGTTCGAGATGGGGCTCAGCCTGGCGGAGTCGGTGCGCTACGGCGCCTTCAACGTCGTCTCGGTGATGACCGGGACCGGCTTCGCAACCTCCGACTACTGGCAGTGGGGCGCCTTTGCCGGGCCAACGTTCTTCTTCCTGATGTTCATCGGCGGCTGCACCGGCTCGACCACGTGCGGGATCAAGATCTTCCGTTTCCAGGTGCTGCAGGCGGCGGCCGACACCCAGTTCCGCCACCTCTACCAGCCGCACGGCGTGTTCGTGCCCTACTACAATGGCCGGCCGATCCCGGAGGACGTCGTCCATTCCGTGCTCAGCTTCTTTTTCGTCTTCGGCGTCTGCTTCGCCGTGCTCGCCGTCGCCCTCGGCATGCTCGGCCTCGACATGGTCACCGCCATCTCCAGCGCCGCCACGGCGATCTGCAACGTCGGTCCGGCGCTCGGATCCATCGCGGGGCCAGCCGGAACCTTCCAGCAGTTCCCCGACGCGGCGAAGTGGCTGCTCTCCGCCGGCATGCTGCTCGGCCGGCTGGAGCTGTTCACCATATTGATCCTGTTCAGCCCGTCGTTCTGGCGTTGATGAGGGCGACCCGATGCTGACCGCCGCCATCGACCATCTTGCCCGCCTCGTCGCCTTCGATACGACGTCGCGGAACTCGAACACCGGTCTGATCGGCCATCTCGCCGATTATCTCGCCGCCCACGGCATTGCCTCGTTCACGGTGGAGAGCGACGACGGCCGTAAGGCCAGCCTGTTCGCAACCGTCGGCCCAGCCGTGCGCGGCGGCATCGTGCTCTCCGGCCACACCGACGTCGTCCCGGTCGACGACCAGGCGTGGAGCAGCGATCCGTTCACCCTCGTCGCCAGGGGCGACCGGCTGTTCGGCCGCGGCACCTGCGACATGAAGGGCTTCATCGCCTGCGTGCTCGCCATTATTCCCGAGTTCGCCCGCCTGCCGCTCGCGGTCCCGCTGCATCTGGCCTTCTCCTACGACGAAGAAGTTGGCTGCCTTGCCGCACCCGCGCTGATCGAGGCGCTGCTGGCGGCGGTTCCCAAGCCCGCGTTCGCGATCATCGGCGAGCCGACGGAGATGCGCGTGGTCCAGGCGCATCGCGGCATCGCCTCGTTCGAGACCAGCGTCACCGGCCGGGCCGGCCATTCCTCCAAGCCTGAGGCCGGGGTGAACGCCATCTTTGCCGCCGCCGCCTGCATCGGCGCGCTCGCCGCCCTCGCCCGCGAGGACGGCCGCGGCCAGGCCTCGGGCGAGCGGACCACCGTCAACGTCGGCCGGATCGAGGGCGGCACCGCGGTCAACATCATCGCCGGACACTGCCGCTTCCTCTGGGAGTGCCGCTCCTACGATGAAGCCTCGGCGGAGCGGCTGCGCGGCGGCCTGGACGACTGGGCGCGCGATGAGCTCCTGCCGCCGCTGCGGGCGGTGGCGCCGGAGGCGAACGTGGAGACGGTCCGCAAGGTGGCGGCGCCGCCGCTGCTGGTCATGCCGTCCTCCCCGGCCGTCGAGCTGGCGCTGGCGCTGTCGGGGCAGAACGGTGCTGAGAGCATCGCCTACGCCTCGGAGGCCGGGCTATTCCAGAAGGCAGGGGTGCCGGCCGTCGTCATCGGCCCAGGCAGCGTCGCCCAGGCGCACCAGCCCGACGAGTTCGTGGCCCAGGACCAGCTTGGGCAATGCCTCGACTTCCTGCAGCGGCTGGGGACATGGGCAAGCCAACAGAAGCCGGCCTGACGCGGCGTTGCCAGGCGGGCGCCTGTCGAAAGCTCACCTGGCGCTGACGGCGGCGACGAACGCGGCGAGCCCAATCCGCCGGTCGCGGCGGAGCCGTTCAGCGGCGAGGATGGCGACAACCCCGGCCACGGCCTCCTCGATGCAGGCGTTGACCACGACGTAGTCGTATTCCGCCCAGTGGCTCATCTCGTCCGCGGCCTTGGCCATCCGCCTGCGGACGACCTCGTCCGGATCCTGGGCGCGGGTGCGCAGCCGCCGCTCCAGCTCGGCCCGCGACGGCGGCAGGATGAAGACGCTGACGAGATCGGCCCGGGCGTTCTGGCGGAGCTGCTGGGTGCCCTGCCAGTCGACGTCGAAGAGCACGTCGCGGCCCTCGGCCATGGCCGCTTCCACCGGCTGGCGCGGCGTGCCGTAGTGGTTGTCGAAGACCGTGGCATGCTCGAGAAAGCGGTCGCTTGCGACCATCGCCCGGTAGGTGGGGTCGTCGACGAAGATGTAGTCCGTGCCGTCGATCTCGCCGGGCCTCGGCGTCCGCGTCGTCATCGACACCGACATGCTGAGGTTGCGGTCGCGCGCCAGCAGTTCGCGCGCGATCGTCGACTTCCCCGCCCCAGACGGCGAGGACAGCGCCAGCATCAATCCGCGGCGGGCGATGGCCGGCGGCTCGATCTCGGCCGTTGCTGCTGCCTCTGCTGTCTCGCGGCTCACCGGCGTCACTCGATGTTCTGGACCTGCTCGCGGAACTGCTCGATGACCGCCTTGAGCTCGACGCCGACGGTGGTCAGCTCCACGTCCGCCGATTTTGAGCAGAGCGTATTGGCCTCCCGGTTGAACTCCTGGCAGAGGAAGTCGAGCCGGCGGCCCACGGCGCCACCCCCGGCGAGGAGGTGGGCAACGGCCTGCAAGTGCGCCTTTAGCCGGTCGATCTCCTCGCGGGCGTCGGCTTTCAGCGCCAGGAGCGCCACCTCCTGGGCCAGCCGCTCCTCGGGCAGCGCGGGTATGGCTTCGCCAAGCGCCGCGATCTGCTGGCGCAGCCGCTCCAGGATCATCGCCGGCTGCGTTCCGGCCAGCGCCTCCGTCCGGGCGCAGAGCGCCGCGATCGTGTCAAGATGCCCGGCAAGGACCGGCGCCAGCCGGGCGCCTTCCTGATGGCGCATGCCGGCGAGAGCGGCGAGGGCGCGGTCGAGGCCATGGAGCAGCGCCGCGTCCAGAGCCTTGCGGCTGTCGCCGGTCGGCATCTCGTCGGCGATCTCGATCACTCCGCGCAGGCCGAGGAGCCGGTCGGCGCTCGATGGCCCGGGATTCGCCAAGCGCGCCTCGACCTGGGGCAGGAGCGCCAGGATCTCGTCGAGCACGGCCGAGTTCAGGCGCACCACCCCCGCCTGCGCTGCCCGCTCCACGCTCAGGGTTAGCGAGACGTTGCCGCGCTTGAGCACGCCGGCGGTGCGCTCGCGGCTCGGCTGCTCCAGGCTCTCGAAGCCGGCCGGCAGGCGGCAGCGCACGTCCAAGCCCTTGCCGTTGACGCTGCGCAGTTCCCAGGTCCAGGCGCAGCCCCGGTCCTGGCCCTCGGCCCGACCGAAGCCGGTCATCGACGACAGCGTCACCGCGCGCTCCTAAAAAGGTTTATGCTCAAGCCCTTATACCCGTGACCGGGTTGAGCAACAAGGAACGGCTCAAGGCGTCGCCGGCGCCGTCTGCCGGCGGCGCCACTTGGCGACATTGCGGTTGTGCTCCTCGAGCGTCCGGGCAAAAGCATGGCCGCCGGAGCCGTCGGCGACGAAGTAGAGCTCGTCGGTGTCGGCTGGGTTCAGCACCGCTTCCAGCGAAGCCCGCCCGGGATTGGCAATCGGCCCGGGCGGCAGTCCCCGCTGCAAATAGGTGTTGTACGGCGAGCGCCGCGCCAGGTCGGCGCGGGTCAGTGGCCGGCCGGGAGCAGCGCCTTCCAGCGCCAGACCATAGGCGATGGTCGGATCGGCCTGCAGCGGCATGCCGCGCTTGAGCCGGTTAATGAAAACGGCGGCGACCCGGGGCCGCTCGGCGTCGATCCCCGTCTCCTTCTCCACGATCGAGGCAAGGATCACCGCCTGCTGCGCGGAGACCAGCGGCAGGCCCGCAGCCCGCTGCGGCCACAGCTCGGCCACCGTCCGGGCCATCGCTTCCTGCATTCGCGCGATCAGTTCCGCGCCGCTGTCGCCGTAGCTGTAGTGGTAGGTCTCGGGTAACAGCGAACCCTCCGCCGGCACCCTATCGAGGGTGCCGCTCAACGCGGGCGCCGCATTGATCAGCTCGACGATGGCGGCGCTGGTCACTCCCTCGGGGATCGTCAGGCGGCGATCCAGGGTCCGGCCGGCGGCAAGGCTCGCGACCACCGAACGCATGCTGGTGCCAGGGCCGAAGGCATACTCGCCGGCGCGAAGGCCGCGGGCGTCGCCGAGCACGCGGACGCCGATGCGAAACAGCAGCCGATCGGAGATGACGCCGGCATCGGCGAGGCGTTGCGTCACCTCGGCCAGCCCGTCGCCAGACTTGATGATCACGGTGGTTTCAGCAGTCAGCGGGCCGGGCCGCTTGAACGCGTTCATCGCCCAGGCGAACGCGGTAGCGAGGATCAGCGCGACGACGCCGACGCCGATGACGACGCGAGGGAGCATCCTCCGGGCCGCCGCCCGCCCGGCTTCAGTGGACCTTGGTGAAGATCAGCGAGGCGTTGGTGCCGCCGAAGCCGAACGAGTTGGACAGCGCCGCCCGCACCGGCCGCTCCTTGGCGACATGCGGCACGAGGTCGAGGTCGCAGCCCTCCGACGGCCGGTCGAGGTTCAGCGTCGGCGGGACGATGCCGGTGCGCAGGGCCATGATCGTGAAGATCGCTTCCGCCGCGCCGGCGGCGCCGAGCATGTGGCCAATGGCCGACTTCGTCGACGACATCGACACCTTGTAGGCCGCGTCACCGAACACCCGCTTCACCGCGCCCAGCTCGATCTCGTCACCAAGTGGCGTCGACGTGCCGTGGGCGTTGATGTAGTCCACGTCCTCGGGGTTCATCCCGGCGTGCTTGAACGCCGCCCGCATGCAGCGGTAGGCGCCGTCCCCATTGGGGGCGGGGGCGGTGATGTGGTAGGCGTCGCCGGACATGCCGTAGCCGACCACCTCGGCGTAGATCTTTGCGCCCCGCTTCTTGGCGTGCTCGTACTCCTCGAGGACGAGCGACGCCGGCGCCCTCGCCCATGACGAAGCCGTCGCGATCCACATCCCACGGCCGCGAGGCCTTCTGCGGCGTGTCGTTGAACTTGGTCGACAGGGCTTTCGCCGCCGAGAACCCGGCAATGCCGAGGCGGCAGATCGCCGCCTCCGAGCCGCCGGCGACCATGACGTCGGCGTCGTCCAGCATGATCAGGCGCGACGCGTCGCCGATCGCATGCGCGCCGGTCGCGCACGCGGTCACCGCCGAATGGTTCGGGCCCTTGAACCCGTAGCGGATCGAGGCGTAGCCGCTGATCAGATTGATCAGCGCGGCGGGGATGAAGAACGGGCTCAGCTTGCGGGCGTTGCCGCCCTCGACCAGCAACGAGCCTTTGGCAATCTCCTGCAGCCCGCCGATGCCCGAGCCGATCATCACCCCGGTGCGGACCCGCTCGTCCTCGCTTTCCGGAAGCCATCCGGAGTCCTTGACCGCCTGCTGGGCGGCGGTGAGACCGAAGATGATGAACGGGTCCATCCGCCGCTGTTCCTTCGGCGAAACCCAGTCGTCGGGATTGAACAGGCCGCTGGCTCCGTCGCCACGCGGAACATGGGCCGCAACTTTTGCCGGCAGGTCTGAGACGTCGAAGGACTGGATCGCGCCGAGGCCCAACTCGCCCCGGATCAGACGGTCCCAGGTGACATCCACGCCGCAGCCGAGCGGCGATACCAGCCCCATGCCGGTCACGACAACGCGTCTCATGGCGCTCCAACGTTCATACGCGATTGTGGTTCCATGCCACCGCCCGCACGGGACGGCGCACGGCCGGCGGCCTGCCCCCAGAGGTCAGGCAGTCGCATTCTTGATGTAGTCGACCGCGTCCTTGACGGTGAGGATTTTCTCGGCCGCTTCGTCCGGGATCTCGATGCCGAACTCTTCCTCGAAGGCCATCACCAACTCGACGGTGTCGAGACTGTCTGCCCCAAGATCATCGATGAAGCTCGCGCTCTCGACGACCTTCGCCTCTTCTACCCCCAAGTGCTCGACGATAATCTTCTTAACGCGATCGGCCACGTCGTTCATCGTCTTGTCCCTCAATGTGTCGTTGATGCCGCAATTTGTAAGCCTTCGGCGGCTGGTCGTCGCTGACGCTGCAGTGCAGCGAAAAGCGAGGTTCGGTAGCATACTTCCCGAAGCCTGACCAGTGCGCAACCCTCGCGCCAAGGCTGCCGCCGGACGACGCTGGCTGTGGCCGAAAGGACTCATATCATCGCCATTCCGCCGTTGACGTGCAGGGTCTGGCCGGTCACGTACGCCGCCTCCTTGCTGGCGAGGAAGACGACGCAGGCGGCGACGTCCTCGCTGCTGCCGAAGCGGGCCGCCGGGATCGCCGCGAGCAGGCTGTCCCCGCCGCGCTCGGCAAGCTCGCGGGTCATCTCGGTCTCGATGAAGCCGGGGGCAATGCAATTAGCGGTGATGCCGCGGCTCGCGACCTCCTTGGCCAGCGACTTGGTCATGCCGATCATGCCGGCCTTGGCGGCGGCGTAGGCGGCCTGGCCGGCGTTGCCGGTGACGCCGATGATCGAGCTGATGCCGATAATCCGGCCCCAGCGCCGCTTCATCATTCCCCTGAGCGCGCCGCGGGCGAGCCTGAAACCGGCGGTCAGGTTCACCTCAAGCACGGTCTGCCAGTCCGCGTCGGTCGTCCGCATGACCAGGCCGTCGCGGGCGAGGCCGGCGTTGTTGACGAGAATGTCAATGCTTCCGGCTGCCTGCTCGGCCTCCGCGAGCAGAGCCTTGGCGCCCTCCGCGGTGGCAAGATCCGCGGCGACGACGGCGGCGTCCGGACCGAGCTCTGCGGCGAGCGCGTCCAGCGCCGCCGTCCGCGTCCCGCTGATCACCACGCGCGCGCCTTGCTGGGCAAGGGCACGCGATATCGCCCCGCCGATGCCGCCGGACGCGCCGGTGACCAGCGCGGTCCTGCCAGACAAGTCGAACATGCCGCCCCTTCGCGAGACCCGCAGATCGACCTTAGGCGGTCGATCCTCCGTTGCGGCACTGAATAGACGCTCCCTTCGGGCTGTCAAGCACTCGCCACATGACCGATGCACCGGTGCAACATCCGCCTCCTAAGCCTCACGACGCGGCACGTGCTCGCCAGGGCAACAGCGCACGATTGCCGGTGAGAATACGGACGGAACGCGGACGGAAAATGCGGACGCGTGGGCGCTTGTTTTACGCCGGCAACCGTGCTTTATCTCCGCCCTCTCGTTTCCTTGCCGGAACCGTGCCGGCTATGCCGTGGCCGCTGGCGGCCGCTGCTGAGACAAGCCGAAAGGAGACTTATTCTTGTCGTTCTATGAGTGCGTGCTGATTGCGCGCCAAGACATCTCCGCGCCCCAGGCTGAGGCGCTTGCCGATACCTTTGCCAAGGTTCTCGAAGAGAACGGCGGCAAGGTCACCAAGCGCGAGCACTGGGGCCTTCGCTCCTTGACCTTCCGCATCAAGAAGAACCGCAAGGGTCACTATGTGCTGTTCAACATCGATGCCCCGCCGGCGGCGGTGCACGAGATGGAGCGGCAGCTTCGCCTCAGCGAGGACATCCTCCGCCACATGGTGGTGCGGGTAGAGGCGCTGGAGGAAGGACCTTCGGCGATGCTGCAAAGCCGCGCCGGCCGCGACGAGCGCGAGCGCGGGCGCGGTGACCGCGGCGGCCGCGACGATCGCCCGCGACGTGACGACCGGGGCCGCGACGACCGGGGCCGCGACGATCGCGGCCGAGCTGGCGAGGATCGGCCGCGGCCGGTCGAAGCCGAGGCCGAGGCCGCAGGGAGGGTATGATGGCGGCGACACGCAGACCCTTTTTCCGCCGGCGCAAGAGCTGCCCGTTCTCGGGGGCGGACGCGCCCACCATCGACTACAAGGACATCCGCCTGTTGCAGCGCTTCGTCTCCGAGCGCGGCAAGATGGTGCCCAGCCGGATCACCGCGGTTTCGGCCAAGAAGCAGCGGGAGCTGGCGCGGGCGATCAAGCGGGCGCGGTTTCTCGCCCTGCTGCCGTACGTCCTGAAGTAATGGCCGATGCGGCGGGGGCGCCGCGGCGTCCCCTGCCCGATCGAGCGGAGGAACGCGTGCAGGCATGAGCAAGTCCATGCTCATCGCCATCGGCGGAGGCGGTCTCAGTGCGGTCGCGTCGCTCGCGGGACAGTTCGGCCTGCCGGGCGCGATCCTGGTCGCCTGCCTCGCGCCGCTGCCGTTGCTGGCCGTCGGCCTGGCCTTCGGGCCGAAGGCCGCCGCCATTGCCGCGGGCGTCGGCATCCTCCTGTCACTGGCGGTCGCCGGCGTCGCCGCCGCCAGCGTCTACGCCGGGCTGCACGCGCTACCCTCCGCGCTCATCGTCGACCGAGCGCTGGCCGGCGACAGGTCGGACCGCGCCGACGGCGCCCGTGCCGCTGGGGTTGCTCTGGCGAGCCTCGCCGTCTTCGCCGCCCTGGTCGCCGGCTCCTTTGCCCTCATCGGCCGCGGCGAGGCGGGCGTGGAGGTGGCGGTCCGCGGTTTCCTCGACGGCGGCCTGGCGACGACCATGAGCGGGCTGCCCGCCGATGCCCGCCAGCGGTTCATCGAGACCGCGGCGCCGATGTTCGTCGGCCTGTCGGGGGTGAGCTGGCAGCTCCTGATCGTGGGGAACGCCCTGCTCGCCCAGCGCATCGTCAGCGGCCGCGGCCAGGCGCTGCGGCAGACCCCGGCATGGGCGACGCTGAGCCTGCCGGACTGGCTGGCGTGGCCGCTGGTCGGGGCCGCGGCGATCTCGCTCGTCACCAGCGGCGACGCCCAGTACCTGGCCCGCAACGTCGCCATGGTCCTGGCCACGCCGTACTTCTTCCTCGGCCTGACCGTGGTCCACGCCCTCGCCCGGCGAAGCGCCGCCAAGCCGCTGCTGCTGGCCGGCTTTTACGTCATCCTCGTCGTCTTCACCCTCGTTGCCGGGGCGATCGTGGCCGGCCTCGGCATGATCGAGCAATGGGTCGGGCTGCGCGAGCGCATCATCGCGTCGCCCGGCCGCAAGGAGTAGAGCATGCAAGTCATCCTGTTGGAGCGCGTCGAGCACCTCGGCCAGATGGGCGAGGTCGTCAAGGTTCGCCCCGGCTATGCCCGGAACTACCTCATCCCGCAACGTAAGGCCGCGCCGGCGACAGACGAGAACCGCAAGCGCTTCGAGGCGCAGCGGGCGCAGCTCGAGGCGCGCAACCTCGAGCGGCGGAAGGAGGCCGAGGCGGTCGCGGCCAAGCTCGACGGGCTGAGCGTGACGCTGATCCGCCAGGCCGGCGACAGCGGCCAGCTCTACGGCTCGGCCACCGCCGCGGACATCGCCGCCGCCGTGACGGACGCGGGCTTCAGCGTCGGGCGTAGCCAGATCCGCCTCAACCAGCCGATCAAGTCGTTGGGCGTGCACACGGTGTCGGTCAGCCTGCACCCGGAGGTCATTGTTTCGGTGCAGGTGAATGTCGCCCGCACGGCCGACGAGGCGCAGATCCAGGCCCGCGGCGGCGACATCGCCGCGCCGCAGGACGAGCAAGAGGCCGAGGAGCTCACCCTGGAAGAAGAGCTCGCGGCGATGACCGCTCCGGCGGAGGTCACCGACTACGGCCGCTGAACCCGGCAGCCCCGTGGCCTCGCTCTAGCAGGCACCTCTGAACGCCATGCTGGGCGCGCCCGCGCCGGGATGATGCTGCTCTGCGCCCCTGCCTGGGGCAGGTTGTAGCGCTGTAGGTTGCTGCAATGCCGTGCTACTATCCTGTGGCAGTGAGCGCGGTGCCCGCGTTGCCGCTATTGACGGAGGGATAACGAAACAAGAAGCGGAGCAAAGCGATGTTGCTGGCACGCCTTCTGCAGCAGTTGATCCAGGTCGGGCGTCTGACCGTCATCGACGCCGACGACAAGAAGCATATCTTCACTGGGAGCGACGGCCCGGCGGTCACCATCCGCCTCCATGACCGCGCGCTGCATTGGAAGCTGTTCCTCCGGCCAGAGATCAGTGCCGGCGAAGCCTACATGGACGGGCTTTTGACCGTCGAGGATGGCTCGATCTACGACTTCCTCGACCTCGTCGGCCGTAACATCGACGCCGCAGGTGAGGACCATCCCTTCGACGGCGTCATGCGGCGGATCGACATCGGCCTGCGCCGGCTCCAGCAGTTCAACCCGGCGAAGCGGGCGCAGCGCAACGTCGCCCATCACTACGACCTCTCCGGCGCCCTCTACCGGCTGTTCCTCGACAGCGACCAGCAGTACTCCTGTGCCTACTTCTTGACGCCCGAGGACGGGATCGACCTGGCGCAGGCGCAGAAGCGCCGGCATATCGCCGCCAAGCTCCTGCTCGAGCCGGGCATGTCGGTGCTGGATATCGGCTCGGGCTGGGGCGGGCTCGCCCTCTACCTGGCGGAGCGCACGGCGGCACGCGTCACCGGCATCACCCTGTCCCATGAGCAGCTGGCCACCGCCGAGGCCCGCGCCAAAGCGGAGGGGCTGTCCGATCGGGTGTCCTTCGCGCTGCGCGACTACCGCGAGCAGGGTGGCACGTTCGACCGCATCGTCTCGGTGGGCATGTTCGAGCACGTGGGCGTCAACCACTACGAGGCGTTCTTTCGCCAGGTCAATGACCGCCTCGCCGAAAACGGCGTCGCCCTGCTCCACACCATCGGCCGCGTGCATGTGCCGGGCAACACCAACCCCTGGATCCGCAAGTACATCTTTCCCGGCGGCTACAGCCCGGCGCTGTCGGAGGTGATGACCGCGGTGGAGCGGGCGGGGCTGTGGGTGACCGACATCGAGATCCTCAGGCTCCACTATGCCTACACCGTGCGGCAGTGGCGGCAGCGGTTCCAGGCCAACCGGCGGGCGGCGGCGGAGCTCTACGACGAGCGCTTCTGCCGGATGTGGGAGTTCTACTTGGCCGCGGCCGAGATCATGTTCCGCTATCTGCGCTGCGCCGTCTTCCAGATCCAGCTCGCCCGCAGGCAGGAGGCGGTGCCGCTGACCCGCGACTACATCACTCAGACGGAGCGGGCGCTGGCGGCGGCGGAGGAGGGCCAGCGCGGCGAACGGGCCGCCTGAGGCGGGCGTGCTGTTGGGTGACCAATCCGTCCACAGGGTTATCCCGGTTCATCCCGGCTTATCCCCGCAAACCCGCCGGCGCGCCCGGGCCGCGCCGCTTATGCCCGCTGGATTGAGTTACCCCCAGTCCCCGCGCGGTCGCGCTGGCGTATGCTGATGGCATGAACAGCCCGCTCGTCGCGCCCCGGCCGGACGACCTCGACGGTCTCGCCGGCCTTCCTGCCTTCCGCCGCATCCCTCACAACATCGAGGCGGAGATGGCGCTGCTCGGCGCCATCCTGGTCAACCCGCGCGCCTATGAGCGCGTCGCCGACTTCCTCCGCGCGGAGCACTTCGCCCTGGCCGAGCATCGGCGGATCTTCGAAAGCTGCGGGCGGATGGTGGAGCGCGGCCAGCTCGCCGATTCGGTGACGATGAAGAGCTACCTCGACCAGGCCGGCGCCCTCGACCAGGTCGGCGGCCCTGGCTACCTGAACCGGCTGGTCGACTGCGCCGTCACCGTCATCAACGCCGGCGAGTACGGCCGGCTCATCCACGATCTCCACCTTCGCCGCGAGTTGATCGCGATCGGCGAGGACGTCGTCAACCGAGCCTACGGCGAGGAAGCCGGCCTGGAGGCGGAAACGCAGATCGAGGTCGCCGAGCAGAGCCTCTACGACCTCGCCACCCGCGGCAACCAGGACGGCGGTTTCGAGGGCTTCACCGCCTCGCTGACCAAGGCGCTGAAGCTGGCTGAGGCGGCGCACAAGCGCCAAGGCCAGGTGAGCGGCGTCACCACCGGCTTTCGCGACCTCGACGGCAAGCTCGGCGGGCTCCACCCCTCGGACCTGGTCATCCTCGCCGGCCGCCCTTCCATGGGCAAGACCGCACTCGCCACCAACATCGCCTTCAACGCCGCCCGCCGGCATCTGGTCGGCCAGGGCGACGACGGCCAGGAGAAGGCGGTCGACGGCGCGGTCGTCGGCTTCTTCTCCCTGGAGATGTCCTCCGAGCAGCTCGCTACCCGGGTGCTGGCCGAGCAGACCAAGATCCCGTCGGACAAGATCCGCCGCGGCATGGTCGCTAACGACAAGTTCGCTGACCTCGTCGTCGCCAGCCGCGAGCTGCAGCGGCTGCCGATCTTCATCGACGACACGCCGGCGCTCTCCATCAGCGCGATGCGCACCCGGGCGCGGCGGATGCAACGCCAGCACGGCCTCGGGCTGATCGTCATCGACTACCTGCAGCTCATCGCCCCCTCCCACGGCGCCCGCCACGACAACCGGGTCCAGGAGCTTTCCGAGATCACCCGCGGATTGAAGGCGATGGCCAAGGACCTCAACGTCCCGGTGCTCGCCCTCTCGCAGCTCTCGCGCGCCGTCGAGCAGCGGGAGGACAAGCGGCCGCAGCTTGCGGACCTGCGCGAATCCGGCACGATTGAGCAGGACTCGGACGTGGTTATGTTCATTTTCCGCGAACAGTACTATCTTGAGCGCGCCGAACCAGTCCAAAAGGCCGACGAGTCACAGCAGAAGTTCAACGAGCGCTATGCCGGCTGGACCGAACGCTGTCACGATGCCGCAAACAAGGCCGAGGTGATGATCGCCAAGCAGCGCCACGGCCCCATCGGCAACGTCAAGCTGTTCTTCGAGGGCGAGTTCACCCGCTTCGGCGACCTGGAGACGCGCAATCTCTCCGTGCCGGAAGGCTGAATCATCACGACCATCGAGCCGACGCGGACCAGCGCGGTCCTGACCATCGACCTCGACGCGATCGTCGCCAACTGGCGCCAGCTCGCGCGCCGGGTGGCGCCCGCCGCCTGCGCCGCCGTGGTCAAGGCCGACGCCTATGGCCTCGGCGCCGGCAGGGTCGCCCCGGTCCTGGCGGCGGCCGGCTGCCGGACGTTCTTCGTCGCCTGCATCGACGAGGGTATCGCGCTCCGCGCAGACGTCGACGAGGGCGAGATCTATGTGCTCGCCGGCGTGCCCCGGGGCGCCGAGCACGAGTTCGTTCACCACCGGCTGCGGCCGGTGCTGAACAGCCTGGCGGACATCGACGCCTGGGCGGCCTTCGCCAGGCGGATGCCGGCTTTGCCGGCCGTGGCCCTTCACGCCGACACCGGCATGTGCCGGCTCGGGCTGACCCGCGAGGACGTGGCGGTGCTTACCGCGGCTCCCGAGCGGCTGGCGGGGGTCACCGTCGCCTGCGTCATGAGCCACCTCGCTTGCGCGGATGTGCCCGACGATCCGCTGAACGAGGCGCAGTGCCGGGCCTTTGCCGCGCTCCGCCGCACCTTCCCAAAGGCGGACGCGTCCCTCGCCGCCTCATCGGGGATCTTCCTGGGCCCCGCCTACCACGGCACGCTCTGTCGCCCGGGCGCCGCCCTCTATGGCCTTTCGCCGGTTCCGGAGCCGCCCAATCCGATGGCGCAAGTCATTGAGCTGAAGGCGAGAATCCTGCAGGTGCGGGCGATTGACGGTGGGATGAGCGTTGGTTATGGTGCGACATACCGCGCCAGCCGGCGGCAGCGGCTTGTTACCGTCGGCGTCGGCTATGCCGACGGCTATCTCCGCTCCTTAAGCAATCGGGGTCATGGCTACATTGGCGATATCCGCATGCCGCTGGTCGGGCGGGTATCGATGGACCTGACCATCTTCGATGCCAGTGCCGTTGCCGACGGCCAGGCGAGGCCCGGTGGCATCGTCGAACTCATCGGCCCGCACCAGGCGGTCGACGCCGTCGCCGCCGATGCCGGCACCATTGGCTACGAGATCCTCACCAGCCTCGGCCGCCGCTACCACCGCGTCTACCGCGGCGGCATGCACGCTCGGCCCGAGGCTTAGGGCTTCCATGTCCGCAACCTGCGGCGGGATCATCGACTCTCTCGCGAGGATGCCGTCCAGGCAACTGCCCGCACCCGGACCCTCTCCCGCGAGCGGGAGAGGGAGGGACCCGCGCAGCGGGAGGGCGAGGGCGTCGATCCGACGCGCCTGTCGCTCTTGTGGCGCGCCATGAGAGTACTGCAGCTCGTCGGCCACGTGGTGCTCGAGTTCCTGACGACGGTGGGCCGGGTGGTGCTGTTCGCCGGCGTCGCCTTAAGCCACTGCGTCCGCCCGCCGTTCTACCTGCGCAACCTCGGCCGGCAGCTCATCGAGATCGGCTACTACTCGCTGCCGGTGGTGGGGCTCACCGCCATCTTCACCGGCATGGTGCTGGCGCTGCAGAGCTACACCGGCTTTTCCCGCTTCTCCGCCGAGGGCGCGGTCGCCAACGTCGTCGTCGTCTCCATTACCCGCGAGTTGGGGCCGGTCCTGGCCGGACTGATGGTCGCGGGCCGCATCGGCGCCGCCATGGCCGCCGAAATCGGCACCATGCGGGTGACCGAGCAGATCGACGCGCTGAGTACGCTGTCGACTAACCCGATGAAGTTCATGGTGGCGCCCCGGCTGATCGCCGGCGTGACCATGCTACCTTTGCTCGTCGTCATCGCCGACATCATCGGCGTCTTCGGCGGCTATCTCGTCGCCGTCTACAAGCTCGGCTTCAACCCGGCCAACTACCTGCAGAACACCTTCGACGCGCTGCAGACCGAGGACGTGGTCTCCGGCCTGGTCAAGGCCGCGGTGTTCGGCCTGATCGTCACGCTCATGGGGTGCTACCACGGCTACACCTCCCGCGGCGGGGCGCAGGGCGTGGGCGCGGCGACCACGAACGCCGTGGTTTCCTCTGCGATCCTGATCCTGTGCTTCGACTACATCCTGACTGAGCTGTTCTTTTCGAGATGAGTGAGCCTCCGCCCAAGATCCGCATCCGCGGGCTGAAAAAGGCGTTCGGCCGCAAGATCGTCCTCGACGGCCTTGACCTCGACGTTGGCGCCGGCGAATCCGTCGTGGTCATCGGCGGCTCCGGCAGTGGCAAGTCGGTGCTGCTCAAGTGCGTCCTCGGCCTGCTCCGGGCCGACGCCGGCAGCATCGAGATCGACGGCGTCGACGTGCTGAAGATCACGACGAGCGAGCGCGAGGCCATCAACCGCAAGTTCGGAATGCTGTTCCAGGGCGGGGCGCTGTTCGACAGCCTGCCGGTGTGGGAGAACGTGGCCTTCGGCCTGCTGGCGACAAAAAGGCTGGACCGCGCCAAAGCGAAGGAGACGGCGCTGGCCAAGCTGGCGCAGGTCGGCCTCGCTGCCGACGTGGGCGCGCTGCATCCGGCGGAGCTTTCCGGTGGGATGCAGAAGCGGGTGGCACTCGCCCGCGCCATCGCCGCCGATCCCGAGATCATCTTTTTCGACGAGCCCACGACCGGCCTCGACCCTATCATGGCCGACGTCATCAACGACCTGATCGTCAAGATCACCCGCGATGCCGGCGTCAGCGCGCTGTCGATCACCCACGACATGGCCAGCGCCCGCAAGATCGCCAACCGGATCGCTATGCTGTATCAAGGCAGGATCATCTGGGCGGGCCAGGTTGCCGACATCGACAGCTCCGGCGACGAGCGCGTCGACCAGTTCATCAATGGCCGCGCCGAAGGCCCGATCCAGATGGCGATCCGCGCTTAAGGCAGGGCGGCAAACGACCGGTGAGGCCGGCTTAAACTCGAGGACGACAACGCGTGGCGCGGATGGCGTCGAGCTACGTCTGCCAGGAGTGCGGGGCCTCCCAGCCGAAGTGGAGCGGCCGCTGCGACGCCTGCGGCGGCTGGAACACTCTGGTCGAGGAGATCGCCGGCGGCGGCCCGCCGCGAGGGCTGAGTGGCAAGCGCGGGCGCAAGATCGCCTTTGCGGCGCTCGACGGCGAGATCGTGCCGGTGGTGCGGCGCACGACCGGCATCGGCGAGTTCGACCGGGTCACCGGCGGTGGCCTCGTCCCGGGCTCGGCGCTCTTGATCGGCGGCGACCCCGGGATCGGCAAGTCGACGCTGCTCTTGCAGGTGGTCGCCGCCCTGGCGGGCAGCGCCCGAGCCGCCTACATCTCCGGCGAGGAGGCGATCGACCAGCTCAAGCTCCGCGCCGACCGCCTCGGCCTGCGCTCGGCGCCGGTGGCGCTGGCGACTGCCACCTCGGTGCGCGACATCGCCTCCAGCCTGGATGCCGCCGGCGCCGCCGATATCGTCGTCGTCGATTCGGTGCAGACGCTCTACCTCGACAACCTGGAGTCCGCGCCCGGCACCGTTGCCCAGGTGCGCGCGTCGGCCCAGGAGCTGATCCGCCTGGCCAAGCAGCGCGGCTTCGTCCTGTTCCTCGTCGGCCACGTGACCAAGGAGGGGATGATCGCCGGACCCCGAGTGCTGGAGCACATGGTCGACACCGTCCTCTACTTCGAGGGCGAGCGCGGCCATCAGTTCCGCATCCTCCGGGCGGTGAAGAACCGCTTCGGCGCCACCGACGAGATCGGCGTGTTCGAGATGACCGACGGCGGCCTGCGGGAGGTCGTCAACCCTTCGGCGCTGTTCCTCGCCGAGCGCGAGCGCGACGTGCCGGGAAGCTGCGTCTTCGCCGGCATGGAGGGAACCCGGCCGGTGCTGCTCGAGATCCAGGCATTGACCGCACCGACCTCGCTCGGCACACCCCGGCGCGCCGTGGTTGGCTGGGACACCGGCCGGCTGGCAATGATCATCGCCGTGCTGGAGGCTCGCTGCGGGCTGGCGTTCGGCGCGGCGGACGTCTATCTGAACGTCGCCGGGGGCTTGCGGATCAGCGAGCCGGCGGCGGATCTCGCCGTCGCCGCGGCCCTTGCCTCGGCTCACCTCGGACGGGCGCTGCCGGCCGATACCGTTGTTTTCGGCGAGATCGGGCTTGCCGGCGAGGTCCGGGCCGTCGCCCGCGCCGACGCGAGGCTGAAAGAGGCGGCGAAGCTTGGCTTTCTCCGGGCGCTGGTTCCGGAGCGGCGGGCAACCGGCGGCGGGGCTTCGGGGATCGCCGTCGACGAGCTCCGCCACGTCGCGGAGCTTCTGGAACGCGTGCGCAGAGGCCGGCAAACGGCGGCGCGGGAGACGATCGGCAATGAGTGAGTTCCCGTTCACGGTCTTCGACCTCGCCGTCCTCGGCGTGCTTGCCATCTCCGCCCTGCTCGCCTTCCTCCGCGGCTTCGTCCACGAGGTCCTCGCCGTGGTCGCCTGGATCGGCGCGATCTTTGCCGTCTTCTATGGCCTGCCCTACGTCCGCCCCTACGCCCAGGACCTGATCGCGACGCCTTTGATCGCCGACATCGCCGCCGGCGCCTTCATCTTCGTCGTCGCCCTGATCGTGCTGTCGCTGCTCACCCGGCTCTTGACGGATCGGGTCAAGGGCAGCGCGCTGAACGCACTCGACCGCTCGCTGGGCTTCGTCTTCGGCCTTGCCCGCGGCGCCGTCCTGGTCTGCCTCGCCTACATCGCCCTGCAGTGGATCATGCCAACCGGGCGCGAACCGGGCTGGCTGGCGAATGCCCGAACGCTGCCACTGGTCGCGAGCGGCGCCGATGCGCTGCGCGGCCTGGTCCCCAGCGAGACCCGCGAGCAGACCAGCCAAAGCGCCGATGCGGCACGCGAGCGCGGCCGCCAGGCGCTTGAAACCCATCAGATGATGCGCGACATCTTGAATCCGCAGCCGAAGGGCCCGCCGGTCGGGTCCGAGCCTCCCGCCGAAGGCTACGGGGATCGGGAGCGAAAAGACCTGGAACGCCTTCTGCAAACCAATCGCTGATGGTGCTGAGCATGGCTAGCGTTCGTCCGCGCCCTCCCGCCGGTTGCGCCGACCAATCGCGTGGCACGGGGGGATTCGCGGACCCGGATGACGTGGCTGACGCCGCTCTCGACGACGATCACTTCCGCGACGAGTGCGGCGTTTTCGGCATCTGGGGCCATAACGACGACGCCGCCGCCGCCACGGCGCTGGGGCTCCACGCCCTGCAGCACCGCGGCCAGGAGGCGGCCGGCATCGTCAGCTACGACGGCGAGCACTTCCACAGCCACAAGGCCTTAGGCCTGGTCGGCGACAACTTCGGCAGCGGCAACGTGATCCGCAACCTGCCGGGATCGGTCGCCGTCGGCCACGTCCGCTACTCGACCACCGGCGGCACGGTCGCCCGCAACATCCAGCCACTGTTCGCCGACTTCGAATTTGGCGGGATGACCATCGCCCACAACGGCAACCTCACCAACGCCCTGGCCATGCGCCGCGACCTCGTTCGCCGGGGCGCCATCTTCCATTCAACCACGGACACGGAAACCATCATCCACCTGGTCGCGACCAGTCACTATTCGACGGTCGTTGACCGGCTGATCGACGCCATGCGCCAACTCGACGGCACCTACTCGCTGGTGGCCATCACCCGGCGCAAGTTGATCGGCATGCGCGACCCCTACGGGGTGCGCCCGCTGGTCCTGGGACGGCTCGGCAGCGCCCACATCTTCGCCTCCGAGACCTGCGCGCTCGACATCATCGGCGCCCAGTACGTCCGCGACGTCGAGCCCGGCGAAATCGTCGTCATCGACGACCAGGGCCTGCGCAGCGTCAAGCCGTTCGCCAAGGTGCCCAGGCGGTTCTGCATCTTCGAGTACATCTACTTCGCCAGACCCGACAGCAACATCGACGGCCGCAACGTCTACGAGGTGCGCCGGCGGATCGGCGCCGAACTGGCGCGCGAGAACGGCGTCGAGGCGGATATCGTCGTGCCGGTTCCCGACTCCGGCGTGCCGGCGGCCATCGGCTACGCCCAGGAGTCCGGCATCCCCTTCGAGCTTGGCATCATCCGCAACCACTACGTCGGCAGGACGTTCATCGAGCCATCGCAGAAGATCCGCCTGCTCGGCGTGCGGCTGAAGCACAACGCCAACGCCTCCAGGCTCAAGGACAGGCGGGTGATCCTGGTGGACGACTCGATCGTGCGCGGGACCACCTCGGTGAAGATCGTCGAGATGGTCCGCAACGCCGGCGCCCGCGAGGTTCACTTGCGGATCTCGAGCCCGCCGACGACGCATTCCTGCTTCTATGGCATCGACACCCCCGACCGCGAGGAGCTCCTGGCCTCGACGCGGAGCATCGAGCAGATGGCGAGCTTCATCGGCGTCGACACGCTCGCCTACATCTCCATCAACGGGCTCTACCGCGCCGTCGGCGAGGCCGGCCGCGATCCGATCAAGCCGCAGTTCTGTGACGCCTGCTTCACCGGCGACTACCCGATCCGTTTGACCGACCGCATCGACGCCGAGCCGGCCGAGCGCCAGCTCTCGCTCCTGGAGGAGTGAGGGTGGCGGCGGTACCGACCCGGGCCGGGGCAGGCGGAGGACGCTCAGCCGGGACCGGCCGCGGGCAGGCTTAGGGGGCGCGTCGCGCTCGTCACCGGCGCCAGCCGGGGCATCGGCCGCGCCACGGCCGAGCGATTCGCCGCCGAGGGCGCCGAGGTGATCCTGGTCGGGAGAACCCAGGGGGCGCTGGAGGAGGTCGACGACGCGATCCGGGCCGGCGGTGGCCGCGCAAGCCTGGTGCCCGGGGACCTCACCGAGGCGGGGATCATCGAGCGGATGGGCGCCGCAGTGTTCGAGCGCTGGGGCCGGCTCGACGTGCTCGTCGGCAACGCCGCGCTCCTCGGCACGTTGACGCCGGTGCCGCACATCGAGCCTTCGGTCTGGGACCAGGTCCTGGCCGTCAACCTGACGGCCAACTTCCGCCTGATCCGCGCCTTCGATCCGCTGCTCCGCGCATCCGACGCCGGCCGGGCGATCTTCCTCACCTCCGGCGTGAGCTTCGGGCGCGCCTACTGGGGCACCTATGCCGTCAGCAAGGCGGCGCTGGAAGCGCTGGTGCGCACGTACGCCCAGGAGGTGGCGAAGACCGGCGTGCGGGTGAACCTGCTCAATCCCGGGGCCACCCGCACCCGCATGCGCGCCGCCGCCTACCCCGGCGAAGACCCACAGGAGCTGAAGGCACCGGAGGCCGTCACCGAGGCCATCGTTGCGCTCTCGCTCCCCGGCTGCGAGCAGCAGCGGCGAGCTCGTCTCCCTGTAGACGGTTGGGTGCCGAGCGACGCTTGCGCGCGCCGACGCGACACATTCTTTGTCTCTGCGCCCACGTGCCGCGGTAGTTCGCGCGTCGCTAATCGGCTATGGTGAATTGCCCACCTGCTGAAAATCGTCGGAGGCAGGGAACGGGGGCCGACGCGGGGGAGGCCAGCCATTGACGACCGTCCGACCAAGATCCGAGCGTCCAGCGTGGCCGGCCCACGCCGGTGAAATGTCCGCGCGCATCCGCGGCCACAACTGGGCGGCGACGCCCATGGGCGACATCGGCTCGTGGTCGGCGAACCTGAGAACCGCCGTCGGTATCATGCTGACCACGCGGCAGCCGACATTCCTCTTCTGGGGGCCCAGGCACGTCTGCCTCTACAACGACGCCTATTCCTCCTCGCTCGGCCCTGAAAAACACCCGGCCATCCTCGGTCTCCCTGCTCGCGAGGCTTGGCTCGAGACCTGGCACGTCATCGGCCCGCAGATCCAGCAGGTGATGTCGGGCGGGCCGCCGACCTGGCACGAGAACCAGCTCGTGCCGATCGTCCGCCACGGGCGGCGCGAGGACGCCTACTGGACCTACAGCTACAGCCCGATCGAGGATCCCGAGGCGCCCGGAGGGATCGGCGGCGTGCTGGCGCTCTACACCGAAACGACGCAGGCGGTGGCGCAGCGTCGGGTCGAGGAACGCCTGGCAGCGGCTCTGCGGGCAGGGCGGCTCGGTATCCACGACTTCGACCCCCGCAGCGGCGTGATCGAGTGGGACGCCACCGCCGGACGGCTGTGGGGAATCCCGCCGGACGAGCCGGTCACCTACGAGACGTTCGTCGCGGGTGTGCATCCCGACGACGTGCCGCGTGTGGAAGCGCTCGTGACCAAGGCGCTCGACCCGGCCGGGGAAGGACGCTACGAGGCGGAGTACCGGGTCATCGACCGTGCCGATGGCAACATGCGCTGGGTTCACGCCGACGGCGACGTCGTCTTCGAGAATGGCGAACCGATGCGGCTCGTCGGCACCCTCCAGGACGTGACCGAGCGCAAGCGGGCCGAGGAGCAGCTGAGGCGGAGCAGCGAAACCTTCTACCGGCTGGTTCGCGACAATCCCTTCGGGATCTACATCGTCGACGCCGACTTCAAGCTGCGCGAGGTGAGCCGGGGCGCGGAGAAGGTGTTCCATAACGTGCGGCCACTGCAGGGGCGCGACTTCGCCGAGGTGATGCGCAGCATCTGGAGCGAGCCCTTTGCCAGCGAGGCCATCGGCCGGTTCCGCCACACGCTCGAAAGCGGCGAGGCTCATGCCGCCGCCAGCACGACCGAACGGCGACAGGACATCGACGAGACCCAGGCCTATGACTGGCGGATCGAACGCATCACCCTGCCGGACGGGCGCTCCGGGGTCGTGTGCTACTTCTACGACCTTAGCGAGCGGCGGCAACTGGAGGAAGCGCTGCGCGAAAGCGCCGACCGGCTGCAGCTCGCCCTCGACGCCGCCGGGCTGGGCACCTGGGATCTCGACCTCACCACCGACACCGCCATCCGCTCGCTGCGCCACGACCAGATTTTCGGCTATAGCGAGCCGCAGCCGGAGTGGGGCCGGGCCATCGCCGAGCAGCACGTGCTGGACGAGGACCAGCCAATCTTCCGCGAGGCCTTCGTCCGCGCCCTGAAGACGGGCGCGCTGGCCTGCGAGGTCCGCGTGCGCTGGCCGGATGGCAGCATCCACTGGATCGCCCCGCTCGGCCGGACCTACTACGACGAGAGCGGGAGAGGCGTGCGCATGGCCGGCGTCGTCGCCGACCTCACCGAGCGCAAGAACGCCGAGGCCGCGCGGCAGCTTCTCGTCCGCGAGCTGAACCACCGGGTCAGGAACCTGTTCTCGGTCATAGACGCGATCGTCTACCTGACGGCGGAGACGACGAAGACCCCGGGCGACATGGCCGGCGCGCTCAGGGGCCGTCTGCTCGCCCTGGCCAGCGCGCACGAATTGATCCTGCCGGCGGTGATGGGAGATCCGGCTGCCACTGGCGACGGCGATCTCGCCGAGCTCGTGGCCGCCGTGGTCAGCCCGCACCTGCAGGACGGGAGCGAACGGATCCGCATCGAGGGGCCGCGGCTGCCGGTCGCGGCGAGATCGGCGACCAGCCTTGCGCTCGTCCTGCACGAGCTCGCCACCAACGCCGCCAAGTACGGTGCGCTTTCCTCGCCGCGTGGGCGCGTCGAGATCCTCTGGCGGACGGACGGCGAGCAAATGGCCTTGACCTGGAACGAGCGCGACGGTCCGGAGGTGGCCGCGGCGCCGGAGCGCCGAGGGTTCGGCAGCCTGCTTGCCCGCAGCAGCGTCGAAGGGCAGCTCGGCGGGACCATCGCCTACGACTGGACGCGGAGCGGCCTCCGGATCACCGCCCTGATCCCGCTTAAGCATCTCCTGCCGTAACCCGTGCGCCCGGCGGGGCGATACGGGCAGTACGGCGGATCAACCCCCTCACGTAAGCGCGCCCGGCGAAAACGCCGTGCCCGCATTCGCATTCGACCGTCGCCACGGGCGAAAATCCACGTATACTGTTGCACTGCAGCAAGCGGGACCATATAC
The DNA here is from genome assembly GCA_963746275.1 of uncultured Alphaproteobacteria bacterium. GTDB lineage: Bacteria > Pseudomonadota > Alphaproteobacteria > Rhodospirillales > Defluviicoccaceae > JAEULH01. The sequence goes on along the minus strand of CAVVAX010000036.1, from coordinate 33,403 downwards.
GAATCGCCCCTGGAGGGCGCGGGACACCGTCGCATCAATGGCTTTTTTGACCGAACTGGGCGAGGTGATCCACGAAGAGCACTTCCGCATGCTCGTGATGGTCTGCGAGCTGGAGAACCGGGTCAAAGGGGCGGACACGATTAAGCCCATCGACGCCCGCGACCCGGAGGACCGGGCGCTGCTGCAAAAGGTCATTTGCGGCCTCGACGAGCTGATCGGCCACAACGCCTTCGAGGAGGCGGTTCTCTTCCCTGCCATCAGCGAGAGCCGCGACGAGGCGCTGACCGGGCTCATCGCCGAAGAGCACTTTGTCATCGAGCCGCTGGCGCAACGGCTGCGAGCCCTTGCCCTGGATACCCTGACCCTCGGATCCTCGTTCCCCCGCTGGACCGCCTTTCGCGAGGCGGCCCTTGAGCTTGCCGCGAACCTGATCATGCACCTGGAGACGGAAGAGGTGACGGTGGTCCAACGGCTGCGGCTGCTCTTGGACCCGGAACGCGACCACGAGCTGGCGCTGCGCTACCTGCGGGAGCGCTGCCGGGGCCAAGCCGACGCCAACCACCCGGTTGTTCGCCAGGGGATGCGGGTTTAGCCGCACCGCTGCCTTCGCGTCAGGATAGCCTGTACCGCCTCAGCCTAAATCGTCAGAGAGACGCGCCTTGGTACTACCCTGGAAGGGGCGTGATGCGGAAACGACGAGCAGCCTTCCGCAGACTCCTTCGTAATCCGCGAGCCCTGCGGCGCATTGCCTCATCCCCCCGTCACCTCAATCGCGTCGACCTTGCCTGCATAGAAGGCGAGATGGCCGCGGATCGCCTCCGCCGCCGGGAACGGCTGCTCGTAGCTCCAGGCCCCGTTCACCACGCTCACACCGCCGCCGCTGAGGCTGAAGTAGCTGGCCTCGCCCTTGAAGGGGCAGTGGCTGCGGTGATCAGTGCGGCGGATGGCGCCGGCGTCCACGTCCTCGCGCGGAATGTAGTGCACCGGCGGCAGCCGGCCCTCGCGCAGGATCAAGGCCTGGGTGCTCTCGGCGATGGCGACGCCGCCGAGAATGACCCGGACGAGCCCGGGTTCGGCCTCTGTGCCGATCGCGTGTTCAGGTGTGGCGGCGTCCATGGCTTCCCTGCGTCGGTGCGCAGACACCCCGTTCGATTAACTTAGGTCGTTGAGCGCGTGAGGCCACACCACGACGATCGCTGCCCTGGCGGCGTGGCCGCCGCAACCCTTCCCAGCCAAACGAGGAGACACCTGGACATGGCCGAGAGCGTCGCAACCCGAAGGGCGGAAGAGATGCCAGTGCGCACCGGCATCGAGCGCGAAGACCGCAAGCGCCTGGCCGAGATCCTGAACGACGCGCTCGCCGGGACCTTCGTCCTCTACGCCAAGACCCTGGCGTACCACTGGAACATCACCGGGCCGCTGTTCTACAGCGTCCACAAGCTTACCGACGACCAGTACCACGACCTCGCCGATGCCATCGACGCCACCGCCGAGCGCATCCGGGCCCTGGGCTTCCCGGCTTTGGGGGGTGTCGGCCACTACATCCAGAAGAGCATCGTCGCCGACGTCGACAAGATGCCGGCCGCGAACGAGATGGTCGCGATCCTGGCGCGCGATCATCAGGCCATGGCGAAAATGCTGCGCGATGCCGTCGGCGAGGCGGAGAAGGTGGAAGACGTCTACACCGCCGACTTCCTCACCGGACGGATCGGCGTTCACGAAGAGGCCGCGTGGATGCTGAACGCCATCATCGCCGACTGAGCCGCGGCTCGTCCTCAGTACGCCGCGGAGCGAGGGGGAAACTCCGCCTGCGCCTCGCCCGCGGCGGGACCAGCGGCGGGACCAGCACCGGGAGCCATCCGGACAGCCCGCCGTCTCGATCTGGATGGTCGCGTGCTCGATCCCGACATTGTCGCGGATGTGGGCGCGGATCAAGGCGAGAACCGTGTGGTGGACGGCGCCAGGCTCGACCTCCACGTGCAGCGTCATCATCGGCCGGTCGGCGGTGATCATCCAGGTGTGGATGTGGTGGACGTCGGTGATGCCGGGCACGGCCGCCATCATCTCGGCACGGAAGGCGGCGACGTCCAGCCAGTCGGGCGCGCCCTCCAGCAGGATGTGCGCCGACACCCGCACCAGGCCCCAGGCGCTGTGCAGGACGAGGCCGGCGACGGCAACGGAAAGCAAAGGGTCGATGGGCATCCAGCCCGTCAGGGCGATGACCACTGCGGCGGCAACGGCGGCGATGGAGCCCAGCATGTCGCCGAGCACATGGAGCGTTGCCCCGCGGACGTTGATGTTGCCGCGGTCGCCGCCGTGGAGGATGGCGAACGCGGCGATGTTGACCAGGAGGCCAGCGACGGCCACCGCCAGCATCAGCCCGCCGAGCACCTCGACCGGCGCGAACAGCCGGCGGACCGCCTCGATAGCGATCCAGACCACGATCGCGATCAGCGCCATGCCGTTGACGAAGGCGGCGAGCACCTGGAAGCGATGATAGCCGTAGGTGCGGCGGTTGTCGTGGCCGCGCCGGCCGACCCGGAAGGCGGCGTAGGCCAGGGCGAGCGAAGCCGTGTCGGTGGCCATGTGCCCGGCGTCGGCGAGGAGCGCCAGCGAGCCGGCGACGAGGCCGCCAGCGATCTCCACGATCATGAACGAGCCGGTCAGCGCCATCGCCCAGAGGATGCGCCGCTCATCGCTGGCTCGTTCATGCGGGCTGATGGGAGCGCCCATGACCAACCGTTCTCCTTAAGCCGCCATCGCAGCCGGCGACGCGGCTAGGCCATGGACGCGGCAGACAACGGCCGGCGAACCCTCATGACCCCCGGCTCGTCGAAGTCCGGCGCGACGCTGAAGCCGAGCTTGCGGACGAGCGCGAGCATGGCCTTGTTCTCCGCCAGCACCTCGCCCCAGATCTCGCCGACGCCGCGGCGCCGGGCATAGTCGATGATCTCCTCCATGAGCATCCGGCCGATCCCCTTGCCCTTCAGGTCAGAGCGGACGGCGATGGCGTACTCGGCGCTGGCGCCATCGGCATCGGCGTTGATCCTGACGACACCCCAGATCTCGGCTTCCGGCTGGGCGCCGTGGACGGCGAGCAGGGCCATCTGCCGCTCGTAGTCGATCTGGGTCAGGCCGGCGGCCATCCGGTGGTCGAGCTCGCGGAGGTGGGAGAAGAAGCGCAGGCGGATGTCCTCTGGCGTCAGCCGGCGGACGAACTCCCGCAGCGCCGGCTCGTCCTCGGGGCGGATCGGGCGGAGCAGCAGGGTATCGTTCTGGCGCGTGCGCAGCTCCTTCTCCAGCTCCTTGGGGTAAGGGCGGATCGCCAGCCGGCTCTCCGCGGGCCCGGAGATGGCGGCGACCCGGATGCGCGCCCCAAGGACGAGGACTCCCTCGTTGTCGGCCAGCAACGGGTTGATGTTGACCTCGCCGATCTCGCCGATGTCGGTGGCGAGCTGGGCGACCTTCACGACGGCCAGGGCAACCTCGTCCAGGTTCGCCCGCAAATGGCGGCTGTAGCCGCGGAGCAGGTTGCCGACGGTGCTTTCGCCGATCAGCCGCAGAGCTAGATTGATGTTGAGCGGCGGCAGGGCGACGACCTGCTCGTGCAAAACCTCGACGATGGCGCCGCCGCGGCCGAAGAAGATGACCGGGCCGAAGTTCTCGTCGACCGCCACGCCCAGGCGCAGCTCGTGGGCATGCCCGCGGCGCACCATCGGCTCGACGTTGAAGCCGTCCAGCCGCGCCTGCGGCCGCTGCTCATGCAGGCGCCGGCGCATGCGCTCGGCGGCGGCAAAGACCGCCTCGTCGTTCTCGACGTCGAGCGCGACGCCGCCGACGTCGGCCTTGCGGATCACGTCGGGCGAGATGATCTTCACCGCCACCGGGTAGCCGATGGAACTGGCGAGGCCAACGGCCTCCTCGGCGGTGGCCGCAATGCGGTTGGGGACCGACGGCAGCCCGTAGGCCTGCAGCACGTCCTCAACCTCCGGCTCGCTCAGCCACTCACGCCCCTCCGCCAGCGCCCGGCGGACGATGTGCCGCGCCGCCAGGTCGTCGCGGTAGAACAGCTCCGGCACCGATGGCGGCGTCTCCATCAGCATTTCCTGGTTCCGCCGGTAGTTCACGAGCTGCATAAACGAGGCAACCGCCTGCGCCGCCGAGTCATGGTTGGCGATCTTGCGGTTGGCGAACACGCGGCGCGCCGTCTGCCGGCCTTCCTCGTCCAGCCAGACGGTGAACACCGGCTTGCGGTTGCGCCCCACCGCTTCGGCCGTGGCCACCGCGACCTCGCCGGACTCGCTCACCGCCGATGGCCCATGGAGAACGAGCAGGCCGTCGGCCTCGGGTTCCTCCAGCAGGGCGGCAACGACGGCTGCGTAGCGGTCGGCGTCGGCATCGGCGAAGACGTTGATGGGGTTGCGCCCTGCCCAGGCCGGCGGCAGCACCGCATCGAGCTTTGCCCGGACGTCCGCCGAAGGGCTTGCCAGCCTGCCGCCGTAGCGCTTGAGCATGTCCGCCGCCATGGTGCCGATGCCTCGGCCGTTGCAGACGATGGCGAGACGGTCGCCGGCGGCGCGGGTCCCGCGCGCCAGCGTCTGCGCCGCGGCGATCAGCTCGTTGACGGTGTCGACCGGAAGCATGCCGGCGCGGCGGAACGCGGCCTCGTAGACGTCGCTGGTGTCGATCAGACCGCCGTCGTTCAGCGCCCGCGGCGGGCCGGCCGCCGCCGCCCCGGCCTTGAAGACGATGACCGGCTTGATCCGCGACACGGTCCGCGCCGCCGACATGAACTTCCGCACCTCGTCGATGCTCTCGATGTAGAGCAGAACCGCGCGCGTGCGGGCGTCGCGGGCGAGGTAGTCGAGCATGTCGCCGAAGTCGACGTCCGCCATGTCTCCCAGCGAGGCGACCAGGGAGAAACCGACGTTGCGCGGCGCGGCCCAGTCGAGGAGCAGCCCGGTGACCGAGGCGGACTGGGCGACGAAGGCGAGGTCGCCGGGCGCCGCGCCAACGTGGGCGTAGCTGGCGTTCAGCCCGTGGCGCGGGGCCAGCACCCCGAGGCAGGCCGGACCGACGATGCGCAGAACGTGGGGCTTGGCTGCGTCCAGCATCGCCTGGCGCAGGCGCCGCCCTGCCTCTCCGCCGGCGCGGTTGAACTCCGGCGACAGCACGACCGCCGCCTTGGTCCCCCGGGCGCCGAGGCTGGCGATGAGGCCCGGGACCGTCTCCGGCGGCGAGGCGATGACGGCGAGGTCGGGCACCACCGGCAGGTCCTCGATTGAGGGGCAGGCGAGCGCGCCGCGGACCGCCTGCAGGGTGTCGTGGACCGGGATCACGGGGCCCTTGAAGCCGCTGTGGAAGAGGTTGCCGGCGACCGTGTAGGCGATCGAGCGGGGATCCCTGTCGCCGCCGATCAGGGCGATCGACCGCGGCTCGAACACGCGCTTGAGGTTGCGGGTGCTCACCCAGCCGCTCCAAAGATGCCGCTCGTGTCGTCCTCTCGGCGCATCGGCGCTCAGTCGTCGGCCACGAGGCCGGCCTTGTAGCGCTGCCAGTTGCCGACGTACTTGCCGGCGCCCCGCTGCATCCGCTCGATCTGCTCCTCGCTCAGCGTTTTCATCACCTTCGCCGGCGCGCCCAGCACCATCGAGTTGTCGGGGATCTCACGGCCCTCGGGGATCATTGCCTTGGCGCCGATCAGGCAGTTCTTGCCGATCTTGACGCCGTTGAGGATGACGCTGCCGATGCCGATCAGGCTGCCGTCGCCGATGACGCAGCCATGCAGCATGACCAAATGCCCGACGGTGACGTTGCTGCCCACGACCAGCGGAAAGCCGGGGTCGGTGTGCAGCACGCAGCCGTCCTGGATGTTCGAGTTCCGGCCGATGGTGATCAACTCGTTGTCGCCGCGGACGATCGCGTTCCACCAGATGCTGGCGTTGCGCTCGAGCTTCACCTTGCCGATGACGACCGCGCTGGGCGCGATCCAGAAGGCGTCGCCTTCGGTTTCGACGCGGTTTCCATCGAGAGCGTACTTCATCGGCCGGCTTCGCCTCCCCTGCTTGGCGGCCGCCCGTGGCGGTCGGCCGCAGCCGGGCCGACGCTAAAGCCATCCGCCGCGGCAGGCAACGACGACAAGACGGATGAGGGGCGGGCGGCGGGCGGCGGAGAGGGGCGCGCCGGCCCGGTCATCATGAACTTTTGCGGACGCTCGGTTTCGCCATGACCGGCTCAACCGACCGGGCTTGCGCGGGCCGACCATCCGGCCGATGCTGCAACGCACCATCGCGCTTCTGCCGGTGCCAAGGCGAGAGAATGGACGGCCGACCATGACCAGGATGATCGAAAACCGGACCTTCGACGAGATCGTCGTCGGCGACACCGCCAGCATGGTGCGGATGCTGCACGAGGGCGACGCCGAGACTTGGGCGGCGGTCACCGGCAATGTCAACCTGATCGACCTCGACCCGGGGCCGGCGGACACCTCGATGTTCGCCCACGGCGGCGGCCAGGTGATGTGGGCGGCGAGCCTGTTCTCCACCCTCGCCGGCACGCAGTTGCCGGGCCTGGGCTCGCTCACGACCAACGCCGAGATGCACTTCCATCATCCTGTCGGGGTCGAGGTGCCGGTGACGGTGACGATCACCGTCGTCGAGAAGCGCGAGGATGTCGGCACCGTCGTCCTCGGCTGCGAGGCGCGCGACCCTGCCGACCGGCCGCTCGTGACCGGCACCATCGAGGTGCTGGCGCCGAGGGAGAAGCAGCGCTTCCCCTGGCGCGAGCTGCCGAAGGTGCAGCTCCGCCGCGAGGAGCGCTACCTTCAGCTCCTGGCCATGTGCGAGGGGCTGCCGTCGCTCTCCACCGCCGTGGTCCACCCGTGCAGCGAGGATGCGCTCACCGGCGCCATCGAGGCGGCGAAGGTGAACCTGATCACGCCCATCCTCGTCGGCCCAAAGAAGCGCATCCGCGCCGTCGCCGACAGCGCCGGCGTCGACATCTCCCCCTACCGCCTGGTCGCCGCCGACCACAGCCACCACTCGGCCGAACTGGCCGTGGCGCTGGTCCGAAACGGCGAGGCGCAGGCGCTGATGAAGGGCAGCCTGCACACCGACGAGCTCCTGCACGAGGTCATGAGCAAGGAGCGGGGCCTGCGCACCGAGCGGCGGATCAGCCACTGCTTCCTGCTCGCGGTGCCGACCTATGCCCGGCCGATCATCGTCAGCGACGCCGCCATCAACATCGCGCCGACGCTGGAGGACAAGGCGCACATCTGCCAGAACGCCATCGACCTCGCCCGCGCGGTCGGCATCCGCGAGCCTAAGGTCGCGATCCTCTCGGCGGTGGAGACGGTGACGCCCCAGATCCCCTCGACACTGGATGCCGCCGCGCTCTGCAAGATGGCCGACCGCGGCCAGATCACCGGCGGCCTGCTCGAAGGCCCGCTCGCCTTCGACAACGCCGTCGACCTCGATGCGGCGAAGACCAAGGGCATCACCTCGCCGGTCGCCGGCAACGCCGACATCCTCATCGTGCCCAACCTCGAGGCCGGCAACATGCTGGCCAAGCAGCTCACCTTCATGGCCAACGCCGAGGCCGCCGGGGTCGTCATCGGCGCCCGCGCCCCGATCGTGCTCACCAGCCGCGCCGACAGCGCCCGCACCCGGCTCGCCTCCTGCGCCGTCGCGGTGCTGTTCGCCGAGGCCCAGCGCAGGGGCGAGGCGCTGCTCAAGGCCGCTGCGGAGTGACGGCCATGACGGCGGCAGTCCTGGTGATCAACGCGGGCTCTTCCAGCATCAAGTTCGCCGCCTACACCGATGGCGGCGGGGAGCCGAGAGCTGGTCATCAAGGGCCAGCTCGAAGGCATCGGCTCGGACCCGAGCTTCGTCGCGAAGAACGCCGCCGGCGAGATGATCGACGCGCTGCGACGAGTGGCCGCGCGGCTCGAGCCTCGACCACGCCGGCGCCATCGACTTCATCCTCAAGCGGCTGCACGAGACGCAACCGGACCTCGACATTGTCGCCGCCGGCCACAGGGTGGTCCATGGCGGCCTCGCCTACGACCGGCCGGTCCGGATCGACGAGGGGGCGATGCAGGCCCTGGCCGAGCTCATCCCGCTGGCGCCGCTGCACCAGCCGCACAACCTCGCCGGCATCCGTGCTGTTGCCGCCGTCGATCCGGCGCTGCCGCAGGTCGCCTGCTTCGACACCGCCTTCCACCGCGGCAAGCCGCTGGTCGCCGAGATCTTTGCCCTGCCACGGGCGCTGACCGAATTCGGGGATCCACCGCTACGGCTTCCACGGCCTGTCCTACGAGTACATCGCCCGCAGGCTGCCTCGCATCGTCCCCTCCGCCCGCCGCGTCGTCGTCGCCCACCTCGGCAACGGCGCCAGCATGTGCGCGATCAAGGACGGCCGTAGCGTCGACTCGACCATGGGATTTACCGCCGTGGACGGCCTGCCCATGGGCACGCGCAGCGGCGCCCTCGATCCCGGCGTCCTGCTCTTCCTGCTGCAGGAGCGCGGCTACGATGCCGCGGCGCTGGAACGGCTGCTCTACAAGGAGGCGGGCCTGCTCGGCATTTCAGGGATCAGCAACGACATGCGCGACCTGCTCGCCAGCCGCGATTCCCGCGCCGCGGAAGCCGTCGACATCTTCTGCTATCACATCGCCAAGAACCTAGGCGCTTTGGCCGCCACGCTCGGCGGCCTCGACGCCCTCGTCTTCACCGCCGGGATCGGCGAGAACGCCGGCGAGGTCCGGGCGCACGTCTGCGAGCTTTCGGCGTGGATGGGCATCGAGCTCGATGCCGACGCCAACCGGAGCAACGGCCCCTGCCTCACCACCGACCGCAGTTCCGTCTCCGCCTGGGTGATCCCGACGGACGAGGAGCGCATGATCGCGATCCACACCCGCGACGTCATCGGCATCTGACCCAGCATTTGCGCAGAAGGAGGGCCTCCCCCAATGGCAACCCCGCCCATCGATCCCGCCGATCCCGCGCTGCAACCGCTGATCATGCCGGAGGCGCCGCTCGCCGGGCGCAAGGCCCTGGTCATCGGCATCGCCAACAAGGACTCGATCGCCTATGGCTGCGCCCGCGCCTTTCGCGCCTTCGGCGCCGACCTCTCGATCACCTACCTCAACGACAAGACCATGCGCTACACCGCGCAGCTCGCCCAGGCGCTGGGCGTCGCCGACGCGCTCTACCTTCCCTGCGACGTCCGCGAGCCGGGACAGCTCGAGGCGGTGTTCGAGCGGATCGAGCGGACCTGGGGCAAGCTCCACATCCTGCTCCATTCCATCGCCTACGCGCCGCGCGAGGACCTTCACGGCCGGGTGGTCGACTGCTCCGCGGCAGGCTTCGCCGAGACGATGGACATCTCCGTCCACTCGCTGATCCGCATGGCCAGGCTCGCCGAGCCGCTGATGGAGAAGGAGGGCGGGACGATCTTCACCATGAGCTACTTCGGCGGCGAGAAGGTCGTGCCCCACTACGGCATCATGGGCCCGGCTAAGGCGGCGCTGGAGACGGCCGCGAAGTACCTCGCCTGGGAACTCGGCGCCAAGGGCATCCGCGTCAACATCATCTCCCCCGGGCCGGTGCTGACCCGCGCCGCTTCGGGCATCGACCGGTTCGACGAACTCTTGGAGGAGACGAAGAAGAAGGCGCCGGCGCGCATGCTGGTGGAGCCGCAGCAGGTCGGCTTCGCCACCGCCGCGCTGGCCTGCGACTTCGCCAAGATCGTCACCGGCGAGGTGCTCTACATGGACGGCGGCTACAACATCATGGGCGGCTGACGAAAGCGGACAGCCGCTGCGACGGGCTTCGCCACTACGCCGGAGACGCAAGCGGTACATCGTCCGCGGGTGGCAACCTGCCGTCAGTCGCCGGGGAGGCGGGCGATGATCCGCAAAGGCCCGCCCGAGCCGCCCTCGATCTTCATCGGCAGGGCAATGATCGTGGCGCCGGTGGGCGGCAGCGCCGACATGTCGGCGACGTTCTCGAAGGCGGCGATGTTCCTGGTCATCAGCGCGACGTGGGCCTCGAAGGTTTTCGACTGGCCATAGTCTATGGACGGTGTATCGATTCCGACAGCGCCGATCCGGCGCTGGACGAGGAGTTCCGCTCCCGCCTTCGACAGGCCGGGGAAGTGCAGCTTGGCCACCGCCTCCTGGCCCCGTTCGGCCGTGCCCATGTACCTCTCCCGGTCGGGGTAGAGAGCGGCGCGGCCGGTGTTGATCAGCACGATCGCTCCGGCCGGGATGCGGCCGTGGTCGCCTTCATGGGCCTCGATGTCGGCCGCCGTCACGAGATAGTCCACGTCCTTCGCCGCCTGCGCCGTGACGTCGAGAACTACGCCCGGGCCGATCAACTGCGCTACCGGCAGCCGGTCGACCGTCAACGCCCCCTCGGCGAAGTGGATCGGAGCGTCGATGTGCGTGCCGCCATGCTCGGCGGCGGCGAAGTTGAAAGCGCTGTAGTAATGGCCAACGTCGGTGTGGCCGGCGAAGACGGTTTCCTTCTCGAACATCTTCGCCGTCGGCCAGTAGACGGAGTCGGCGTTGAAGGGATGGGTGAGGTCGATCCATCGCTCCGGCGATGCGTCCTGTGCCTTGGCGGCCAGCGCGAGAGCGCAGCAAAGCGCGACAACCACCAGCGACGTGCGAAGCGTTGCGCTGGAACTCCCAGTCATGCCGTTTCCTCCCGATCCGCTACATCCGCAACCATGGTTCGACCAGGACTTGTTGGTGGAGGCCTGTTGCGGGGCAGTTACTCCGCCTCGGGCTTGACCTCCGGCTCCGTCGCAATCGTCGTCCGGCGGCCGCCCTGGATGTCTGCGATTTCCTTGGCGGTCTTCTCGATGGCTCCCGTGTCGGAGAGGATGCGGTACTCCAGCACGAACGTGCGCGCCTCCCCGGGCGCCAGCTTCGGCACCCGCCCGAACGTGCGCTCGACGGCGCGAGGGCGGGGGAAGCCGGTCCCGGGCTCGAGGCCGGTGACGTAGCCTTCCTTCAGGGTGTCGGTGTTCTTCCACAGGGTGAAGTACGGCAGCGTCCGGGTGTCGTAGCGGAGAGCAACGGCTTTCCCGCCGGCCTTGTTGCGCAGCATGACGGTGGTCGATCCGTCCGCAGCGGCAAACGGCACGACGTTGTAGACCTGCTCGCCGTAGCCTTTGGTCGGGGCCAAGTAGGTGGTCCAGGTGTCCATGTCCTTCGCCGCGTCGCTGTTGAAGGGCGCGACCTGCCCCACCGGCGCGACGAACTGGGCGCCCTCCTCGAGCAGCGGCGGGCCGAAGTTGCCGTGATAGATGATCTGGAACTCGCGCTCGTAGTCGCTGCGGTTGGTCAGCGTGTCGCTGATCCGCAGGCTGTCGCTCCCGGGTTCGGTGGAGACCTCGGTCCAGGCCTCGTAGTCGGCGAACTTGAACACCTTTTCGTCCACGCGGCCGCGAACGCGGATGCGGTGCGGTGGCTGATCGTCGATGACCACGATGACCTTGGACGCGGGCGTATTGCCAGCCCGGCCGTGCAGGGTCAGGAGCTTGCCGTCGTCCATGCCGGGGTGGCCCGCCCACTCGAAACCGCAGCGGACCAGCAGCTCGTTGAAGCCATCGAGCCAGCCGAGGCCGGCGCGGGCGTCGAGGCTGATGAACGCGGGATTGACCACCTCGTCCACCGGTGAATCCCAGCCGAGCGTAATGTCGCCCATTTGCGCCCGCAGCAGGCTCATGCCCCGGGTCGGGACGACGCTGAAGGTCATCCGGCCGTTATCGACGTCGATAACTTCCACGCCGTCCTGCCGGCCGCCGTGCAGCACGCGCTTGCGCACGCTGACGTCTGAACCGGCGCCCAGGCCAAGATCGGCGGCGGAGACGGACCATTCGCCTTCGCGGCTGGATGACGCGGCGTCGCTGAGGACGAACTCCTTGCCGGCGAGCGGGCGTCGCGAGCAGCGCCAGGCAAACGAGTGCGACGGACAGTGCGACGGGCGGGCGGACCACCATCGCCGTTCTCCTCTAGCGCGCCGAGCGGCCGGCGGCGGCCACAGCGCCGGCTGGACGCGGCTGATCCAGCGGCTTCTTCACGATCAAGAGCGCCATCCCGGTGACGACGGTGCCGGCGACGATGGCCAGGGCGTACCAGCCGAGGTTGCTGACTGCGTTGGGGATGGCGAGCACGAAGACGCCACCGTGGGGCGCGCGCAGTCCGCAGCCGAAGTACATCGAGATGGCGCCGGCGACGGCGGAGCCGGCGACCATCGATGGAATGACCCGCAGCGGGTCCTTGGCGGCGAAGGGAATGGCGCCTTCGGTGATGAACGACAGGCCGAGAACGCCGGCCGCCTTGCCGGCCTCCCGCTCGGCCTGCGTGAACCGGTTGCCGCCGAGAAATGTGGCGAGGCTGATGCCGAGCGGAGGCGTCATGCCCGCGGCCATGACCGCCGCCATCGGGGTGAACGTGTCGCTGGTGAGAAGGCCCACGGAGAAGGCGTAGGCCGCCTTGTTGACCGGGCCGCCCATGTCGACCGCCATCATGCCGCCGAGCAGAAGCCCAAGCAGGACCGCGTTGGTGGTGCCCATGCCCTGGAGGAAGGTCGTCAGTCCCTCCATGATCGCGCGCACGGGGCCGCCGACCACGTAGACCATCAACAGGCCGACCGCCAGCGTCGACAAGAGCGGGATGACCAGGACCGGCTTCAGCCCCTCGAAGTGGACCGGCAGCTTGAGGTAGTCACGGATCCACTTGGCGATGTAGCCGGCGAGAAAGCCGGAGACGATCCCGCCGAGAAACCCGGCCTGCAAGTTGACCGCGAGCATGCCGCCGATGAGACCCGGCGCCAGCCCGGGCCGATCGGCGATGGAGTAGGCGATGAAGCCGGACAGAACCGGGATCATGATCGCGAACGCGGCGCCGCTGCCGATCGCCATGAGCGCCGCCGGCAGCGTGCCCTCCTGCTTGAAGGCCTCGATGCCGAAGACGAAGGAGAGCGCGATCGTCAGCCCGCCGGCGACGACGATCGGCAGCATGTAGGACACGCCGGTGAGCAAGTGCTTGTACGCTCCGGCGCCCTTCTCGCTCGGCCGCGCCTGCGCCGCGCGCTCCCTTGGCCGGCGGGGCGCCACCGGCTGCGGGCGCGGATAGCGCGCTCTCGATCACGCCCGGCGCCTGCTTGACCGCGGCGCCGACCGACGTCTGGTAGAGCCGCACGCCAGCGAAGCGGCCGAGATCGACGTGGGTGTCGGCGGCGATGATGGCGATGTCGGCGGTGGCGATATCGTCATCGCTGAGCTGGTTCTTGGCTCCCACCGAGCCCTGGGTCTCCACCTTGATCTCGTGGCCGCCGGCCGCGGCCGCCTTCTTCAGCGCCTCTGCGGCCATGAAGGTGTGGGCGATGCCGGTGGGACAGGCGGTGATCGCGACGATGCGCTTACCCGGCTTGGCCGCCGCGGGGCTTGCCGATGAGGCCGCCTCTGGGGCGGGACCACGCTCCAGCGCAGGAACGGCGGGCGACGCGGGAAGTTTGCCTGAGGCAGCCGGCGCTGCCGGCAAGCCCGCCGCGGCGAGCGCCTCATCGAGGACCGCATCGGTCTCGCGGATGGCGCGGCTCGTCGAGGTCTCGACGATGGGCAGGTTTTCGAACGGCGTGTGCTCGACGTGGATGTCGGCGGCAAGGATGACGACGTCGGCGTCGGCGATATCCTCGTCGCTTAGCGCCTCCGTCCGTCCTTCCGCACCCTGGCATTCGATCTTGATCTTGTGGCCGCGCATCCGGGCGACGTTGCGCAGCGCCTCGGCGGCCATCAGGGAATGGGCGATGCCGGTGGGGCACGCGGTCACGCCGATGATGTTTGCCACGTTCTGGTTCCTCCTCGATGCTCAGGCGATCCGTCGTGTCGACACCTGATCCCGATAGGCCTCGACGGCCGGGCGCGGTGGCAGCCGCGGGCCGAGCTCGCCCAGGGCCCCCAGCGAGAAAGCGGTCGCGAGGCGGGCGAGCTGCTCGCCCCCGAGACCGAGCAACGTCCCGTGGACGAGGCCGGCGACCATGGCATCGCCGGCGCCGACGGTGCTTCGCACGGGAACAGCCGGCGGCGCGGCGTGGACGGCGCCCTGCGCATCGACCAGGATCGCGCCGCGCCCGCCCATGGAGACGGCGACCACGCCGATCCCGCGCTGGCGCAGATCCTGCGCCGCGGCGACAATCGAGGCCTCGTCGTCGAGGGGAACGCCGACCAACTCGGACAGCTCGGCGATGTTGGGCTTGATCACGTCGGCGCTGGCGTCGACCGCGAGCGCCAGCGCCTCGCCGCTGGTATCGAGCGCGATTCTCACCCCCCGCTTTCTCAACCGAATAACGAGGTCGCGGTAGCTCGTTGGCGGCAGGCCCGCAGGCAGGCTGCCGGAAAGGACGAACCAGCGCGCGCCGGCATCGGCGAAGGCGTCCGCCGCCCCGACCACGGCATCGAGATCGCGCTCGCCGGCGACGATCCCGGGGAAGTTGATGTCGGTGACCTGGTTGCGCACTTCATCGACGATCTTGACGTTGACGCGGGTGTGGCCGGCAACGCGGACGAAACGGTCCGCTAGCGACTTCTCGGCGAACAGGCGGACAAACAGCTCGGTGTTAGCCGCGCCGAGCAGTCCGGTGACGCCGACGGCGTGGCCAAAATCGGCGAGAAAGGAAGCGACATTGACGCCCTTCCCGCCGGCATCGGACTGATCCCAGGCGACCCGATTGAGCTCGCCGGCGGTGAAGTTCGGGATGCTGGCCGTCTGATCGATGGCCGCGTTGAAGGTGACGGTGACGATGTCTGCTGCGTCGGCTGTCGAGCCCATGGTGGTCGGTCTCTCCTCCCGCGGCCGGTCCCGCTCAGATGAGCGCGCGGACCTCGCCCGCCGTCCGGCAGGCCAGCGCGCGCCGCGCCAGCGCCCGAGCCTTATCCAGCGAAAGGTTGCGAACCTGCGCCTTCACCGCGGCGATGCTGGGGATGCTTACGCTCAGCTCGCGGACGCCGAGGCCGCTGAGGATCACCACGCCCAAAGGGTCGCCGGCGACGCCGCCGCAGGCGCCGACCCATTTGCCGGCCGCGTCGGCCGCACGCACCGTCTGGTCGATCATCCTGAGAACCGCCGGATGTAGCCCGTCGGCCTGCCTCGCGAGCTGCGGGTGCAAGCGGTCCATGGCCAGGACGTACTGGGTCAGGTCGTTGGTGCCGATGGAGAAGAAGTCCACCTCGGGGGCGAAGACGTCGGCCATCACCGCAGAGGACGGCACCTCGATCATCATCCCGATCTCGACCGGATCGGCCCCGACCGAGCGCCTTGCCTCGTCGGTGATGTCCTTGGCCTGCTGCAGCTCGTCGATGGTGGCGATCATGGGATACATGATCCGCACCGGCCCGGTGGCGGCCGCGCGGAAGATGGCCCGGAGCTGGGTCCGAAACAGGTCCTTGCGCGCCAAGCACAGGCGGATGCCGCGTTCGCCGAGGAACGGGTTCATCTCCGCCGGCATCTGCAGATACGGCACCTCTTTGTCGCCGCCGATGTCCAAGGTGCGGATGATGATCGGCAGGCCGTTCAGCGCCTTCGTCATGGCCGAGTAGGTCGCGAACTGCTCGTCCTCGCTGGGCGCGCTGTCGCGCTGCAGGAAGAGGAACTCGGTGCGCAGCAGCCCGACGCCTTCGCCGCCGGCCTCCACCGCGTGCGCCGCCTCGGCCACGTCGCTGATGTTGGCGACGACCTCGATGCGGGTGCCGTCGGTCATGATCGCCGGCTTGTAGCAAGCCCGCCGCTCGGCTTCGCGCTGCGCCTGATGATCGACCAGCGCTTGGCGCGCCTGCGCCTCGTCGGCCTCGGTCGGCTCGATGACGAGAAGGCCGCTGTTGCCGTCGAGGATGGCGGGCGCGCCGGGCGCGATGTCGAGTATGGAATCGCCCACGCTGACGACGGCGGGAATGTCCAGCGACCGGGCGATGATCGAGGTGTGTGAAGTCGGCCCGCCGCCGGCGGTGCACAGACCGAGCGCGAACCGGGGGTCGAGCCTGGCCGTATCGGAAGGCGTCAGGTCGTCCGCGACCAGGATCACCGGCTTGTCGGGCAGCTGCGGTTCGTCCTCGATCGTCTCGGCGACGAGCTTCAGCACTCGCCGGCCGACGTCGCGAAGGTCCGCCGAGCGCGCCGCGAGCACGGCATCCTTCATCGAGGCGAGAATGCCGGCGCGCTCCTCATAGGTCCGCTGCCAGCCCCAGCCGGCGCTGCGCCCCTCGCGAATGAAGGCGCGCGCCGCCTCCAGCATCTCCGGGTCCTCCAGGAACTCGGCATGGGCCTTGAAGATGCCGGCCTTGGCCGGACCGGACTTCTTCCACACCTCGTTGAAGATGTCCTCCAGCTCCCGCTTGGCGGTCTCGATGGCGCGCTCCAGCTTCTTGAGCTCCGCCGCCGGATCGTGCGCGGTCGCCTCGACGACGATCTTCGCCCGCACGAACTGCCGGATCGGGCCGATGGCGATGCCGGGAGACGCGGATATGCCGGCGGCGGTCCGGGCCTCGTAGCGGACCGTCTGGCGCGCCGCAAAGACCGGTGTGGCCGCTTCCGCGGCTGCGGCGGCCTCGTCCTCCAGCCCCTTCTCGATCGCGCCGCGGAGCGTCGCCAACGCCTGCTCGGCGTCCGGGCCTTCGGCCATTACCCGCAACCGGGCGCCGCTCTCAACCCCGAGTTTCAGCAGCGAGATGAGGCTCTTGCCGTTCGCAACCCGTTCGCCAAGGCGAACCCGGACCGTCGCCTGGAAGGATTTTGCCAGGTCGACGAATGCGGTCGCCGGCCTGGCGTGCAGGCCGTGCGGGTTGTCGATTGTCACGTCGAAGCCGTGCGCCAGATCCTCCGGCGCCGCGGCAACGGGGCCGGCAGCGGCCGGCTCCTTGATCGCGCCGCCCGACAACCGCGCGACGATGTCCGCAGCGTCCCCGGTTGCAGCCAGGCGAGCGGCCTCATCGGGCTCGCTCAGCACGTCCGTCAGGTTGGCGAGGATCTCCAGGTGCTCGTCGGACTTCGCGGCGATGCCGACGACGAGCTGGACGGTCTCGCCGGCGTTCCACTCCACGCCGGCCGGCACTTGCAGCACCGCCACCCCGGTCTTGCGGATCAGCTCGCGGTCCTTGGGGATGCCGTGGGGGATGGCAATGCCGTTGCCGAGGAAGGTGTTGGCGATCTTCTCCCGGGCCAGCATGCTGGCGACATAACCGGGCTCGATGTTGCCGCAGCCCACCAGGAGTTCGCCGACTTGGCGGATGGCGTCGGCCTTGTTCGACGGCGTGGCGCCGATGCGAACCGCGGCGGGATCGACCGCAAGCATGATGTCTCTCCTCCCCTGCCGCGCGTCGCGCGGCTTGAGCCGGCTGGCGACCTAGGCCATGTCCTCCAGCTCCTTTCCCTTGGTCTCCTTGATCGTCGTCGCGACGAAGACGAACGAGAGCGCGGCAAAGATCGTGTAGAGCCCGTAGGCGGCGCCGACGCCGAGGTTGTAGGCGATGGGCGGAAACGTGGTGGAGACGGCGAAGTTGGCGATCCACTGCACACCGGCGCCCAAAGCCAGAGCCGAGCCCCGGATCCGGTTGTTGAACATCTCGCCCAGCAGCACCCAGGTCACCGGCCCCCAGGAGAATCCGAAGCAGAAGACGTAGAGGTTGGCGGCAATCAGCGCGATCAGCCCCGCCGTCTCGCCCAGCACCGGAAAGCCTTCCGCGTTGACCGGCGATGTGCCGAAAATCCAGGCCATGGTTCCCAACGTGACCACCATGCCGATGGAGCCGGCGAGGAGCAGCGGCTTGCGCCCGAACTTGTCGATGAAAGCGATGGCGACCAGCGTGGTGACGATATTGGTGAAGCCGGTGATCATGGTGATCAGCAGCGCGTTCTGCTCGGTGAAGCCAACGATTCGCCAGAGCACGCTGCTGTAGTAGAAGATGACGTTGATGCCGACGAACTGCTGGAACATGGAGAGAACCATGCCGACCCAGACGATCGGCAGCAGGCCGAAGGAGCGCCCGCGCAGGTCGCTGAGCCTCGGCTTGTGCTCGGCGGACACGGTGCGGCGGATCTCCGCCACCCGATGAGCGGCGCGATCGCCGACGATGCGCAGCAGCACCTCGTGGGCGTCGTCGTGCCGGCCTTGGGCGACCAGATAGCGCGGCGACTCCGGAATGAGGAAGGCGAAGACGCCATACAGCACGGCGGCCGGAAACTCCGACCAGAACATCCACCGCCAGGCCTCGAAGCCGAACCAGAACGGCGCACTCGCCGAGCCGGCAATGCCGGCGATGGCGTAGTTGCTGAGCAGGGCGATGAAGATGCCGACGACGATCGCGAGTTGCTGCAGCGAGCCGAGCCGGCCGCGCATCTCCGCCGGGGAGCATTCGGCGATGTATGCCGGGGCGATCACGCTGGCGGCGCCGACGGCGATGCCGCCGAGCACGCGCCAAGCGATGAAGTCGTAGAGCCCGAACGGGATGCCGGAGCCGATGGCGCTGGCGGCGAACATGATCGAGGCGAGGATCATGCAGCGGGTGCGGCCGATCCGGTCGGCGAGCGGGCCGGCGCCGAAGGCGCCGATGGCCGAGCCTACCAGCGCCAGCGACACGGCAAGGCCGATGCCAAGGCTGGAGGCGTTGAACTCCTCCTTCAGCGCGAGCACCGCGCCGTTGATCACAGCGGTGTCGAAGCCGAAGAGGAATCCCCCCATGGCCGCGGCGGCGGCGATCAAGATCACGTAACCGGCGTCGGGCACGACCGCCGCACGTGGCGCTGTTATGGCCATTTGTCCTGCGTCTCCTCCAGAGGAACGGGCAGACCTTAAAGGGCCTCTTGCAACCTCTTTAGAAGATTATGCTCGCCTCGAAGCCGACGACAAAGGCGTTGTCGATGTCGTCCTCGCCATTCGGGGTGATGACATATTGGACGGCGGGTCGAAAATAGAGGGCGGGCGTGATCTGGAACTGGTGGTTCAGCTCCAGGGTCGTCTCCGTGTCCTGCCGCTCCAGTCCTGCCTCGGCGCGAGCGTCGCTCAGCGCGTCGCTGAACCAGGCGTTGTGTACGCCGAACGCGGTCTTGTCGTACGGCCTGGAGGCGATCAAGCCTTCGTAGATCATGCCCCCTGACGTGTAATAGGGGATGACGTTATGCTCGTCATCGGGGCTGTAGACGAACACGTAGAACAACGTCAGCCCTTGGGTTTTGCTGTCCCGCTCGCGGTACACGGTCTGATCGAGCAGCACGTAGATGCCGCTGTTGCCGGTGAACCTGTCGCCTTCAAGGCCGGTGACGAATGGACTGTCGCCGTCGGCGTCCTCGGCGACGTTGCGGAAGTCCCCCGTATGGTAGTAGCCGCCGAGCTTGTAGTGCCCAGGCAGATCGAAAAGACCTTGTTCCGGGCTGTAACCGACCTCGCTGAGGATCAACGCGCCGTTGTCGCCGAAGGTGAAGTTGGTGCCGTGCTTGTTGTTGTCCTCGCCGTCGTTGTTCCGCTGCGCAACGTCGCCGTCGTAGACGCCGACCTGGATGTGGGTCTGGGCGGTCGGCCTGACCTTGGCGCGCGCACCCCAAACGGCGGTCGGATAGGCGGTGATCCCATCCGGCAGGTTGAAGAACGGTGAGGGTGGCTGGCCGCAGATGCCGTTGGTGATGAACTGGCAAAAGAGCGGCGAGGTGAGGAAGTCGTCGGTCGCGGACAGCCGGCCGTAGGCAAGGTTCACCCGGTCCTCCAACAGGGAGGTGATGAACTGGGCCTGCACCAGCCGGACGCGCTGGCCGCCACCATAGAGCTGCTGGACGCTGATGGCGTTGCCGATGTCCTCCCGGCTGAGGCTGTTGCCGGTGCGCTGGGAGCCGGCGATGCGGAAGATGGTGCTGGGCACGCCCAGCAGCTCGTCGAGGTCGAAGTTGCCTTCAAGCAGGACGTTGTGGACGTAGCTTTCGCCCTGCTCCCGGCCGCCGATGGGATTGGCCATGAACTCCATGGCGTAGCCGCCGCGAATGGTCACGCCCCGCTCGGCCAGCCAGGTTCGCGCGCCGAACCAGTCGCCGGTGACGTTGGTGGAGAAGTCGTAGCGGGGCGGCGGCGGCGTCTCGCGTTCCTGAAGCGGCAGCGCCGTCCCGGGGATCACCTCCTCAGGCGCCTGCGCGAGACCATCTGACGATCTCGTAGCCACCACGAAGAGGGACATCCCCGCGACGGCGATGAGACGCATCGCCTTCGTCAAGCGGGTGGAACTCCCTGGATGTGGTGGTTTACCGGCGAGCCAACGCGGATGAGGGGTCGCTTCCAGCTTTGGACTTGCGCTCACTGTCTGCGCCTTACTTCTTGAATGTATTGTTTCGAGGGCAGGACGCCACAGGCATCGTGGCGACTTCCGGCTCACGGCTGCTTAACATATGACGGTGGTGTCTGTAGTGGTTGCGGGGGCGACCTCGGCTTATCGGCGAGTGGGGCGCCAGCCGGCGAGCCGAACAGGCTCAGCCGGGAACCGAGACAGCCCCTCTTCGCAAAGATGCCCTCACCCTACCCTCTCCCGCCAGCGGGAGAGGGAGGGGCCCGCGCAGCGGGAGGGCGAGGGCGTCGCCACGCCACCCGTCCGCAGTGACGTTATTTGCGTCTTGCTTATCCGCTCGGGCCGGGGCGGCCGGGCCGCCGGCCGGCGCGCCCAAAGCTCGACAGGGCTGGCCGCAGTGTCAGCGATCTGTCAGCGTCCGTCCTGCAGAATGCTGCTATGGCGTGCCTGAACCGCCGGGATTTGATCCGCTTCGCCTTGTGGGGAGCCGCAGCGCTGGCCGCCTCTGCTGCCCTTGCCGACGGGGGCGCGGGTGGGGACGACGAACACGAGCGGGCCCGGCGCGCGGTTGAGCGGGGAGAGGCCCTGCCCTTGGCCGACATCCTGGCCATTGTCCGCGGCGATCTTGGCGGCGAGATCACGCGCGTGTCCTTCGAGCGCGAGCACGGCACATGGGTCTATGAGTTCAAGGTGGTCGAGCCCAGCGGACGGCTCGTCGAGGTCTACGTCGATGCGGCCAGCGGTCGGGTGATCGAGCGGGAGGTGGACTGATGCGCCTGCTCGTCGTCGAGGATGACCCGCGCATCGCCCGCCGGTTGCGGTCGGTCCTGGAGCAGGCGGGTTACGCCGTCGACGGCGTCGACAACGGCGACGACGCGTGGTTCCGGGGCGATACGGAGGACTACGACGCGGTCGTCCTCGACCTCGGGTTACCGCACATGGACGGGCTGACCGTGCTGAAGAAATGGCGTGAGGCCGGCCGCGTCGTCGCCCGTCCTGATCCTCACCGCCCGCGGGGCCTGGGCCGAGCGCGTCGCCGGCATCGACGCCGGGGCCGACGACTATCTCGCCAAGCCCTTCATCATGGAGGAGCTGCTCGCCCGCTTGCGCGCCCTCCTCCGCCGTGCCGCCGGCCGTGCCTCGCCGCTCCTGGCGGTCGGCCGCGTCGTCCTCGACACGCGGCAGATGCGCGCGACCGTCGATGGCGACCCGGTCGCGCTCTCGCCCCTCGAGTACCGCTGCCTGAGTTATCTGATGCACCACACCGGCCGGGTCGTCCCGCCCAGCGAGCTGATGGAGCATCTCTACGCCCATGACCACGACCGCGAGCCGAATGCCGTCGAGGTCCTGATCGGGCGCTTGCGCAAGAAGCTTGGCGTCGATCTGATCGAAACCCGCCGCGGCTTCGGCTACGTCGTCTCCGAGCCGCCCCTGCCGTGACCCGCGGCTCGCTCCGGATGCGGCTGCTGGCCGCGGGCGCCGCGTCCGTCCTGATCGCGCTCGCCCTGGCCGGGTTTGGCCTGATCCTACTCTTCGAACGCCACGTCGAGCGGCGCATCGTGGCCGAGCTGGAGCTGAACCTGCGACAACTCGTCGGCCATCTCGGGCGCGACCAGGCCGGCGCACTGCGCCTGGAACGACCGCTCGCCGATCCCCGCTTCGAACAGCCGCTCGGCGGCCTCTACTGGCAAATCGTCGAAGAGCCGGGCGGGACCGTGCTGCGCTCGCGCTCGCTGTGGGACGAGACGCTGGACCTTCCGGCGGGTCGTTTGCACAGCGGCGAGGTTCATCGTCACGCCATCGTCGGCCCCGGCGCGGCAACGCTTCTTGTTCTGGAGCGCCACATTGCCCTGCCACAGACCCTCGGCGGCGGCGCGGTCCAGGCCGCGATCGCCATCGACCGCGGCGAGATCCACGCCGCTGGCCGCACCTTTGCGAAGGACCTGGCGCCTTTCCTCGCGATTCTCGCCGCCGTTCTCGTCGCCGCCGGCTGGGTGCAGGTGAGCGTGGGTCTGCGCCCGCTGGACACGATCCGCCGCAGGCTGGCTGCGATCCGCGCTGGCGCCGCGGCCCGGCTCGGGGCGAGCTTTCCCGAAGAAGTGCAGCCGCTCGCCGCCGAGGTCGACAGCCTGCTCGACTCTCAGGATGCGACGATCCAACGGGCCAGGGCCCATGCCGCCGATCTGGCGCACGGGCTGAAGACGCCGCTGACGGTCCTGGCCGAGGATGCGCGAGAGCTCGCAAGCCGCGGCGAAGCCGTGATCGGCGATGAGATCGCCGCGCTGGTGGAGGGGATGCGCCGCCATGTCGAACGCGAACTCGCCCGCGTCCGTGCCGGCGTCCGTGCCTATGGCGGAGCGAGCCAGCTCGTGCCTCCAATCGCCGGGCAGGTCGTCGAGGTCATGCGGCGGACGCCCAGCGGCAGGCAGCTCCGCTGGCAGATCGATGTGCCCGCCGATCTTGCCGTCGGCGTGGATGCTCAGGACCTGGCGGAAATGCTGGGCAACCTCGTCGAGAACGCGGCGAAGTGGGCCGAAACGAGCGTGCGCCTGGGCGGCTGGCGCGACGGCGAGGCGGCCGCGGTGGTGCTCGTCGAGGATGACGGGCCGGGCGTGCCCGAGCACGAGCTTGCGGGCGTGCTGGCCAGGGGAGGCCGGCTCGATGCGGCCAAGCCGGGCGCGGGTCTGGGACTTGCCATCGTCGGCGATCTCGTCGAAGCCTACGGCGGATCGCTCGCGCTCGCTCGCTCCTCGCTCGGCGGCTTGAAGGCCGAGCTTCGGCTCCCGGGCCGGTGATGGGGCCGCTGATCGGGTCTCCCATCGGACCGCGGCGGCCTCGGCCCGGGAACGTCGGCGGAACATCCGGATCGTGGTTCTATCCCGCCCGCTTGCGGCCGGTGATCATCGCCTTCACCAAGTTCTCGCCGTGCTCGATGCTGGTCAGGATGACGCCGGCGACATGCAGGCCGACCAGGCCAAGGGTCACGTAGACGAGCGCCTCGTGAAGGTCCTCGACCCACTGCGCCCCCCAGAACGCGTCCGTGGTCATCATGAAGCCGGTCGCGGAGATGCCGACGAGCATCGCCAGAAGCGCCAGGATCATCACCCCGCCGGCAGGGTTATGGCCAAGGTAGCGCGGTTCCCGCATCCGCACTGCCGCGCGCACATACCGGCTCACCTCGCGAGGGGTCCGCACGAAGTCGCTGAAGCGGGCATGCCGGCTCCCGACGAAGCCCCAGATGAGGCGGAGGAGGACGAGACCGGCGATGGCGTAACCGGCCGCGAGGTGCAGCCGCTCCATCTCGTCGCCGGTCGCGAAGGCAACGAGGAACAGCACGACCAGGCTCCAGTGGAAGATGCGCACGAACGGATCCCAGACCCGGACTGTTGGCGCCGGCGGGGCAGCAGCCTGCAGGGACGCCGGCGGCATCGCCCCGCCGGCTAAGGGTGCATCGTTGCAGAGGCTCATCGCGCCTCACTCACGCTCGGCGGCGACGATCTCGCCCGAGGTGGGATCGACGTACAGCTCGGCCCGGGCGCCATTCTTGTCCCGGGCGTAGATCTCGGCGCAGGCGCCCTTGAGCTTGGCTTTCTGCACCGTGTAACCCTGGGCTTCGACCTTGGCCTGCAGCGCTTCCATCGGAAGCCATTGCGCCTCTGGCGCGGTGGTGCATGGCCGGCCGAGGCTCCCGGCCTCCGCCATGGAGACAAAGCCCAGCGAAAGCAGGGCGGCGGCGGTAACGGTGGCGAACGTGCGCATCAAACATTGCTCCTCTCATCGACCGCTGCGTGATGCAGGCGGGTACGGAGGAGACTGGCACGGAGGCGCTGACCGGCTGCTGATGCGCACCGTCAGCAATCAGACAGGCTTGCAGGCGGCGCCGCGCTGGTCTTCTGGAGCACTCCGCTACGGCAGGAGGATGGTCGAGCCGGTGGTCTTGCGCGCCTCCAGATCCCGGTGCGCTTGGGCGGCCTCCGCCAGCGGATACTCGTGATTGACGTGGATCTTGACCGCGCCGCTCTGGACGACGGCGAACAGCTCCTGAGTGCTCCGGCGCAGGTCCCCCGGATCGGCGGTGTAGGTCATCAGCGTCGGCCGGGTGAAAAACAGCGAGCCCTTGGCGGCGAGGATCCCCGGCTCGAACGCCGGCACCGGACCGGACGCGTTGCCGAACGAGACCATCATCCCAAGCGGCTGAAGGCAGTCCAGCGAGCCGGCGAAGGTCGAGGCTCCCACCGAGTCGTAGACGACGGCGACGCCGCGGCCGCCCGTGAGCCGCTTGACCTCGGCGACGAAGTCCTCGCGGCTATAGACGATGGAATAGTCGCAGCCGTTGGCCCGGGCGAGCTTCGCCTTCTCGTCGCTGCCGACGGTGCCGATGACGGTCGCGCCCAGGTGCTTGGCCCACTGGCAGGCGATGAGGCCGACCCCGCCGGCGGCGGCGTGGATCAGCACGGTGTCGTCCGGCTTCACCGGGTAGGTGCGGCGCAGCAGGTATTGCGCGGTCATACCCTGCAGCATCATCGCCGCCGCCTGCCTGTCGGAGATGCCGTCGGGAAGGACGACGACCCGATCGGCCGGCATCAGCCGCTCCTCGGCATAGGCGCCAACCGGTCCGCCGGCATAGGCCACACGCTCGCCAATCTTCGGCGCCTCAACGCCGGGGCCCACCGCCTCGACGACGGCGGCGGCCTCCAGGCCGATGCCGCTCGGCAGCGACGCGACCGGGTAGAGCCCGTTGCGGTGGTAGACGTCGATGTAGTTCAGGCCGACGGCGGTCTGCCTGAGAAGGATCTGCCCTGCTCCCGGCTCGCCGACCTTGACGTCCTCATAACGCAGGACCTCGGGTCCCCCGGTTTCATGGAAGCGGATGGCCATGGGCATGAACAGTCCTCCCGTTGCTCTTGTCTTGGGCCCGCGGCAGCGGCAGCCCCACGCCCTCCAGGGCAAGCAGCGCCGCCTTGGTGGCGATACCCTCGCCGCCGGAGTAGCCGCAGAGCCCGCCGGTCGCAGCCACGACGCGGTGGCAGGGGATGATGATCGGGATCGGGTTCGTTGCACAAGCCCGGGCGATGGCTCGTGGCGACGTCCCGAGCTCGGCGGCCAGCGCGCCATAGCTGGCGGTGCCACCCCAGGGGATGGCCATCAGCCGCCGCCAGACCCGCTGGCGGAACGGCCCGCCGCCGGGGCTGACGGGAATGCTGAAGGTGACCGGTTCGCCGTTTAGGTATCGTTCCAGCTCGGCCAGGGCGCTGTTCAGGCCGGGGCCGGGGACCGCCGCCTCCGTCCGCCCCCACTCCAGCGCCACCACCGCGCCGTCCTCGGCGAACACGGTGATCCAGCCGACGGGCCCGTGCAGCGAGGCGTAGGCCACGGCCACGGCCGTCAGCCCGACAGCCGGTCGCGCAGCTCGGCGGCGTCCGTCGCCGGCAGCGTGCAGGTCTGGCCGACGCAGACATAGGCCGTGGCCCGGCCGTCCACCTGGCCCTTGCCGAGGGCCGGATGGCCTTGGGGCAGCGTCTCGTCCGGGCCGATGGGGAGGACGAAGCGCGGCCCAGCCGGCGCTTGCAGGGCCGCCCGACGCAGCGCCGCGCCGGCCGCGTCCGCCGGATCGGCGACGATCACGACCTGCGCGCCTGCCTCAAGCAGCTCGTAGGCCGTGAGCATGCCGGGGATGCTCAGCAGGTACTGGGGGTTCGTTCCGGAGAAGAGCCGCACCGACCGCTCCGCCCGCTCCCGGTAGTGCGCCTCGCCGGTCGCGAAGTGGAGCATGGCCAGGACCTCGACCATGGTGCCGTTGCCGGACGGCACGGCGTTATCCGCAACCGACTTCGGCCTGGCGATGACGTCGGTGGTGTCGTCGGCGGAGACGAAGTACCCGCCCGCGGCATCGTCATGGAAATGACGGTCGGCGACCTCGCACCAGCCGATCGCCTGGTCCAGGTAGGACCGCTCCGCCGTGACCTGGTAGAGGGCGAGCGCCGCCTTCGCCATGTTGGCGTAGTCCTCGATCACGGCCGGGTGGCGGGCCTGCCCCGCGCGCCAGACGTGCTTCAGCCGGCCCCCGGCTGCCGCCGTTGCCGCCGTTGCCGCCGTCGCTCATGTGCGTGGTGACGAAGCGGAACACCTTCGCCGCCGCCTCGACCCACGCCGCCTCGGCGAAGACCGCGCCGGCCTCGGCCAGCGCCGCGATCATCAGCCCGTTCCAGTCGGCCAGAACCTTGTCGTCGCGCCCCGGCGCGATGCGCTCCCGGCGGACCGCCAGCAGCCGGGCGCGGCATTCGGCGAGCTTGCGCTCCAGGTCGTCCGCGGGCAGGCCCATGCCGGTGCGGTTGAGGATGGTGTGCCCTTCCCAGTTGCCACCGGGGCGGACGCTATACGCGGCCTTAAAGGCGGGCGCATCGGCGCCGAGGACGGCATCGATCTCGGCTTCGTCCCAAACGTAGTACTTGCCCTCGACGCCCTCGCTGTCGGCGTCCAGCGCGCTGGCGAAGGCGAAAAGCTCTCCGCTCGGGGCGTCCACCCGCATCTCGCTCATCGCCCAGTCGATCGTCTCGGCGATGCGCCTGGCGTAGAGCGGGCTGTGTGTCTCCCGCCAGGCTTCCGTCATCAGCTCGACGAGCAGGGCGTTGTCGTAGAGCATCTTCTCGAAGTGCGGCGCCAGCCAGACGTCGTCGGTGGAGTAGCGGGCGAAGCCGCCGGCGAGGTGATCGTAGATGCCGCCCTGGCAGATGGCGTCCAGCGTCACCGTTACCGCGTCGCGGAACACGGCCTCGCCGCGGCGCTTGTAGGCCCGCCAGAGGAAGCGGAAGAAGGTCGGCTGCGGAAACTTCGGCGCCCCGGCGGTGCCGCCGTGACGGGTGTCGATCAGGCGCAGAGCGAAGCGCGCGGCCTCGTCCAGGGCCTCGACGCTGAGGCCGTTGCCGGGCTCGGGCGCCTGCATCTTCGCCAATGCCGCGCGCAGCGCCGTGACGTTGGTGTCGACCTTGGTCTTGTCCGAGCGGTAGGCCTCGGCGATGGCGTGCAGCAACTGCGGGAAGCCGGGCCGGCCGTAGCGGGGGCTGGGCGGAAAATAGGTCCCGCCCCAGAACGGCTCGCCCTCGGGGGTGAGAAACATCGTCAGGGGCCAGCCACCACGCTCGCCCATCAGCGCCAGCGCCGACTGGTAGATGCCGTCGAGGTCCGGCCGCTCCTCCCGGTCAACCTTGATGTTGACGAACAGCGTGTTCATCAGCGCGGCGATCTCGTCGTCCTCGAAACTCTCGTGGGCCATGACATGGCACCAGTGGCAGGCGGCGTACCCGACCGAGAGCAGGATCGGCTTGTCCTCGCGCTTGGCCTCGGCCAGGGCCTCTTCGCCCCACGGCCGCCAGTGGACGGGATTGTCCTTGTGCTGGAGCAGGTAGGGGCTGATTTCCTGCGAGAGCCTGTTCATCGCGGTACTCTTCCGGAGAATGGAGGTCGCGGCGGCCGCGCCGGGCCCTTGCCGGCGGCGCGCCCGTTGCGCCGGGCGGCACGCTGACTTAGGTTGGCGTCAGCGGCACGCCGTACAAGCCCGCCGATGCCGCGCCCGCCGTGCGAGCGGCGTGGGGGTGTCGGGCGACAGGCAGGGTGGACCAGACGCATGAAAATCCATGTCGACGTCGAGTGCACGCCGGAGGAAGCACGGACCATGTTCGGGCTTCCTGACGTCAAGCCGATGCAGAACGCGCTCATGGCCCAGATCGAGGAGCGCATGAAGAAGACGCTCTCCGCCATAGAGCCGGAGGCCTTGTTCAGCATGTGGCTGCCGGCCGGGGTGCAGAGCTTCGAGCAATGGCAGAAGTTTCTCTGGGGACGGCTGACCGGCCAGACCAAGGAAGGCGAGGAAGGCAAGAAGCCTTGAGCGATGGCTCCGGCCCACTCGCTGACGCCGCCGAGGCCGCCGCGAGCGCCGAGGCGCCGCTGCGGCCCTACTATCGCTGTCATGTCTTCTGTTGCGTCAACGAGCGGCCGGAAAACCACCCGCGCGGCTCGTGCTCGTGCCGCGGCTCTGTCCGGCTGCGCAACTACATGAAGGCCAGGGCCAAGGAGCTGGGGCTCGAAGGCGCTGGCGTGCGGATCAACGCCGCCCAGTGCCTCGACCGCTGCGAGAACGGCCCGACCATGGTCATCTACCCCGACGGCGTCTGGTACCACTACGAGACCCTCGCCGATGTCGACGAGATCCTGGAGCGCCACGTCATCGGCGGCGGACGCGTCGACCGGCTCCTCCTGCACCCCGACGATTAGCCGTCTCCAGCCCAGCGGCGGCGGCCCCGCGAGGCGCTGATGGCCGAGCAGACGATCTTCGCGCTCGCCTCCGGCCGCGGCCGCGCCGGCATCGCGGTGGTGCGCGTTTCCGGTCCCGACGCCGCGGCAGCTCTCGTCCGCCTCGCAGGGCGGCTCCCGGCGCCGAGGCGCGCCAGCCGGGCCAAGCTCACCGACGGGCCTGGCGAGACCCTCGACGACGGCTTGGTGCTGTGGTTTCCGGCGCCAGCAAGCTTCACCGGCGAGGACGTGGCCGAGCTCCATCTCCATGGCGGCCGCGCCATCATCGACGGCGTGCTCCGACGCGCTGGGCCGCTGCCCGGGCTGCGGCCGGCCGAGCCCGGGGAGTTCAGCCGCCGCGCCTTCGCCAACGGCAAGATGGACCTGACGGCCGCCGAGGGGCTGGCAGACCTGATCGAGGCGGAGACGGCGGCGCAGCGCCGCCAGGCCTTAAGGCAGATGCAGGGCGGCCTCGCCCGCATTTACGACGGATGGCGCACCCGGCTGATCGAGGTTATGGCGCATGTCGAGGCGGCCATCGACTTCGCCGACGAAGACCTTCCGCCCGACCTCGAGGCGGGCGTCGCACGAGAGCCTGACCGTGCTGGCCGCTGAGATCGCCGCGCATCTGGACGACGGCCGGCGGGGCGAGCGGCTCCGCGACGGCGTCGAGGTGGCCATCGTCGGCCCGCCGAATGCCGGCAAGTCGAGCCTGCTCAATGCGCTCGCCGGCCGCGACGCGGCCATCGTCTCGCCCGCACCCGGAACCACCCGCGACGTGATCGAGGTGGCCCTCGATCTCGGCGGCTATCCAGTGCTCCTGGCCGACACCGCCGGTCTGCGCGAAGGCAACGACGAGATCGAGCGCGAGGGCGTTGCCCGGGCGTTGCAGCGCGCGCAGGCCGCCGACCTCCGCCTGGTCGTGCTCGACGGCGCGCTCTGGCCGCGCGTGGATCCGGCGACGATGGCCCTCGCCGACGCGGCCAGCCTGCTCGTCCTCAACAAGGCCGACCTGCTGCCTCCTGCAGCCGATCCGGACGAAGGTCCGCTGCGCGTCTCGGTGCTGACCGGCCATGGCATGGCGCGGCTGGCTGCGGCCCTGGAAGAACGCGGTGGCCGCACGCTTGGATGTCGCTGGCGCGCCGGCGCTGACCCGGCTCCGCCACCGCGCCGCCCTGGAGACGTGCCTCGACGCGGTGCGCCGGGCGCAGGTGGCGGCTTCGGTCGAGTTGCTGGCAGAGGACGTGAGGGCAGCGGCCGCCGCGCTCGGGCGGATCACCGGGCGGATGGACGTGGAGGAGGTGCTCGACGTCATCTTCCGCGATTTCTGCATCGGCAAGTAGCGCGCCGCAGCGGATGTTTCACGTGAAACATCGCCGCAGGCTGTTGTGACAGCCTCCGGAGGCAACGCTAGTGTCGCCGCATGATCGCTTCGACGTGATCGTGATCGGCGGCGGCCATGCCGGGGCTGCGAGGCTGCGGCGGCGTCGGCGCGCCTGGGCGCGCGCACGGCGCTCGTCACGCACGACCTCGACGACCATCGGCGAGATGTCCTGCAACCCGGCCATCGGCGGCCTCGGCAAGGGACACCTGGTCCGCGAGATCGACGCGCTGGACGGAGTCATGGGCCGGGTCGACCGACGCGCCGGCATCCAGTTCCGGCTTGCTCAACCGCAGCAAGGGCCCGGCCGTGCGCGGCCCGCGGGCCCAGGCCGACCGCCGGCTCTATCGCGGCGCCGATGCAGGAGCTGCTCGCCGAGCAGCCGAACCTCGACGATCATCGAGGCCGAGGTCGAGGACCTGCGCTCGATCGCGGCGGCGCGATCGCCGGCGTCGATCCTCGGCGACGGCGGGAGATCGCGCGCCGGCGCCGTCGTGGTCACCACCGGCACCTTCCTGCGTGGCCTGATCCACATCGGGCGAGACGCAGCAACCCGGCCGGCCGGATCGGCGAAGCGCCCTGCCCTCGGGCTGTCGGCGACGCTCTGACCCGCTCGGCCTTCGCCTCGGCCGGCTCAAGACCGGAACGCCGCCGCGGCTCGACGGCCGGACCATCGACTGGGCGCGGCTCGAGGTGCAGCCCGGCGACGCCGCCGAAGCCGTTCTCGTTTCTGACCGAGCGGATCACCGCGCCGCAGATCCCCTGCCACATCACCCACACCACGCCGAGCGACCACGCCCTGATCCGCGCCAACCTCCACCGCGCGCCGATGTACTCCGGCCAGATCGAGAGCGTCGGTCCCCGCTACTGCCCGTCGATCGAGGACAAGGTCGTCCGCTTCGCCGACGGGATCGCCACCAGATCTTCCTCGAACCCGAGGGGCTGGACGACCACGACGGTCTACTCCAACGGCATCTCGACCATGCTGCCGCGAGGACGTGCAGGCGCGATCGTCGCGACCATCCCCGGCCTCGAGACGGCCGAGATCCTCCGGCCCGGCTACGCCATCGAGTACGACTACGTCGACCCGCGCGAACTGCGCGCCGACGCTCGAAACCAAGTCGGTTGCCGGGCTGTTCCTGGCCGGACAGATCAACGGCACCACCGGCTACGAAGAGGCCGCCGGCCAGGGACTGATCGCCGGGATCAACGCCGCCCTGCGGGCCGGCGGCGGCGAGCCGCCGTTCGTGCTCGGCCGGGCCGAGGCCTATATCGGCGTCATGATCGATGACCTGGTGACGCCGGCGCCGCCGAGCCGTATCGCATGTTCACCTCCCGCGCCGAGTACCGGCTCAGCCTCCGCGCCGACAATGCCGACGACCGGTTGACCCCGATCGGGACGCCGCGGGGCTCGTGGGGGCCGAGCGGGAACGGGCCTTCGCCTCCAAGATGGGGAGGCTGGATGAGGCAGCGGCGCGGCTTTGGGCGCTCGCCGTCGATGCCGCCAGCGCCAGAGCGGCGGGCCTTCCCGTCGGCGACGGCGGCCAGAGAGAAGCGCACGGCGGCAGACCTCCTGGCCTACCCAGGCGTGACGGTCGCGGGGCTGGCGCAACTCTGGCCGGAGCTTGCCGCCCTGCCCCACGCCATCGCCGAGCAGCTCGAAATCGACGCGAGGTACCGCTGCTACCTGGACCGCCAGGAGGCGGATGTTCGGGCGTTTAAGCACGACCAAGCGCTCGCCATTCCGGGCGATCTGGCCTTCGAGCGGATCCCCGGCCTCTCCAACGTCGCCAACCAGAAGGGTGGGGTCGGAAAGACGACGACCATGATCAACCTCGCGACCGCGCTGGCCGCCGCCGGGCCACCAGCGCTGGTGCTCGACCTCGACCCCCAGGGCAACGCGTCGACCGGACTCGGTGTCGCCGCGGCGGACGCGGCGAGGCCTCGAGCTACGACGTGCTGCTCGCGGAGGCGCCGCCCGCCAGCGCGAGGTGGCGACGCGCGTCCACCATCCCGCCGCCTCGTCCACCGCGCCCGCCCAGGACCTGGCGGGAGCGGAGATCGAGCTCGTCTCCACGCGACCCGCCGCGAGTCCGCGGCTGCAGCGACGCGCTCGCCGCCGCGCGCCGCAGGACGACCCTCGTGCTGATCGACTGCCCGCCCTCGCTCGGGCTGCTGACCCTCAATGCGCTCGTCGCGGCCGATGCGGTGCTCGTGCCGCTGCAATGCGAGTTCTTCGCGCTGGAAGGCATGAGCCAGCTGCTGCGCACGATCGAGCGGGTCCGCCGCGGCCTCAACCCGCCCTCGCGACTGCAGGGCATCGTGCTGACCATGTTCGACAAGCGCAACAATCTGTCCGACCGCGTCGCCGCCGACGTGCGCGGCAATTCGGCGAAAGCCGTGTACGACACGGTGATCCCCCGCAACGTGCGCATCTCGGAGGCGCCGTGCCACGGCATGCCGGTGATGCTCTACGAGCTGTCTGCCGGCGCGCAGGCCTATATCGAGCTGGCGGCGAGGTGCTGCGGCGGAGAGCGCGAAGGGCGGAGGGCGGCATGAGCGCGCCCCCAACCGAAGACGCCGCCGCTCGGCCGCGGCCTCTCTGCCCTGCTCGGCGACGAGCAGAGCGATTGCTCGCCCGGCTGGAGCAGCTCCGCTCGTCGCGTACGGTCTCGGTTGACCAGCTTCGCCGGGGCGTTTCCAGCCCCGGCGGGTGATGAGCGAGGCCGGGATCGAAGAGTTAGCCCGATCCATTGCCGACCGCGGCGTCCTGCAGCCGCTGCTGGTGCGCCGCCACCCTGAGGAGGAGGGCGTTTTCGAGATCATCGCCGGCGAGCGGCGGTGGCGGGCGGCGCAGCGGGCGCAGGTGCACGAGGTTCCGGTCGTCGTCAAGGAGCTGACCGACGGCGAGGCGTTGGAAATCGCCCTGGTCGAGAACCTGCAGCGCCAGGACCTGACGCCTCTGGAGGAGGCCGAAGGCTACCGCCGGCTAATGGAGGAGTTCGCCCACACCCAGGAGGACCTGGCCCGCGTCGTCTGCAAGAGCCGCAGCCACGTCACCAACATGATGGCTGCTGAGCCTGCCCGAGCCGGTGAAGGCAATGGTGGATGACGGCAAGATCTCGGCCGGACACGCCCGGGCGCTGGTCTCGGCGGTCGCCCCGGTGGCGACGGCGGAACTGGTGGTCAAGCGCGGCCTGAACGTGCGCCAGACCGAGGGCGTGGTGAAAGCGGAAGGCGCGTCGCACCTGCGCCGGCGGGTCACCGCCATCGCCAAGAGCGCGACGACCGAGGCGCTGGAGCACGAACTCAGCATTCTGCTCGGCCTGGCTGTCGAAATCCGCTACCGCGGCCATGGCGGCACGCTGAGCCTACACTACCGCTCGCTCCACCAGCTCGACGACA
>CAVVAX010000035.1:0-29926 GCA_963746275.1 uncultured Alphaproteobacteria bacterium | reverse complement strand
GCTGTGGTGATAACGCCGACGCCTGAGCACCTAGTCAGAGAGCGTCCAGAGGACGCTCTACCGGCGAGTGCCTCGAGTTCAAGCCTTGCTGGACTGGACCTGAGTGGCGTTTCCGGCGCCATTGTAAATGACTTAGGTATTCCTTAACCAACTTGTGCAGATACTTTTTTTTCTTATTTACTTTCCTAACATTTAGCTTGCTGCAGTCTTGCGCGGGCACCAAGGGAGACCCTCGCTATGTTCAAGATCTACTCGCAAAAAAGTATGTAGGCAAGGAAGTAGATCTGGCCGTGCTAGATATGGGCGCGCCAGCCTCCATCTCTTACCTTGATAGCGGGAGAAAAGTCTATACTTGGGAGCGCCACACGAATAAATATAGCAGAAATGTATTCATTAAGTCTGATGAAAGATGCGTCGTAACTCTCCTAACAGACACAGAAGGGCATTTGGTCGAGCTTGTGGGCAAGGTTGATGATAGCCTAGGGGCATGGCAATTTAGCTACTGCGCTGAACAACTAGACTTGTGAGTGGCGTGCCCGGCCGGTGGGGTCACATAAATACATGCACGAGGTGTACAGATACGGTTATCGGCTGACAGGTGCCGCCTTGTCGGGTGAGGTTCAGGCGGCTTTCATCTCCGTAGGGGCCAGGACAATTTTTTCAACATCCTGCGTAAAGGACGGTAACTTTAACTTTCTCGCTTGGTTCATCGCCTCCACCGGCGTCCCGATCACTTCCCAAACGCGAGGGTCAGCAGGTCCATCACCGCGTGTCCGACAGCGCGCCCCGCACTGGGCTCGTTGCCGAGAACGTACTCGTAGGTTGCCACCGTGCCGCCGTCCGTCTGGGTTGCGAGGGAGACCGGCTGCCCGAGCGCCAACTCGATCTTTCCTCGCAAAGCGCCCTTCCGAATGTTGCTCAGGTTAGGCTCTTCGTCGCTGGCGGCAGCCATATAGACTGAACACCCGCCTGAGCTGAGAGCAGCGAAGCATAGGGCCGCATGAAACAAGAAGCGCATACCAAGCTCCTAGATTGACTCCTATTGCTTCATCCTCCTATCTCCTGGTGTACGGTTGGTCAAGGTCGGGAATGCCATCAATTCGTTCCGATCCGATTTTATTATTGCAAATAGAGGGGATATCGTTCGCTTGGCCTCTGGATGAGCCCACACCGCCGCGCGCTGGTAACAGGATGATGTACCGGCGCTGGAGGCCGCGCCTGCGCGTAGCGGTAGCCGGTTCCTCTGCAAACAGTATGTCATCGCGAGCCGCGAAGCGGCGTGGCAATTCAGTATGGCACTGGAGTTCTGCGTCAGTATTCGCCTTCTTGCAGTGAGAAGCGAAGGTGCAAGAAACGTTGGAAACGACGACCTAAGCGCCTACCCAGCACCCGGCCGGCGACGGCGTCGAGCATCGCCACGAGCTCCGGGTCGCGGGCCTCAGGCGGGGTGATGATGGCGGTGGCCAACGCCGTATGACAGCCCTCCGGGCAGGAGCCGTGCCTGCGGCCCAGCGCCGGAACGACGTCCCTGACCAGCGCCCGGGCCTGCGCCGCGTTCTCGGTGAGCACGCGGATGATCGCCTCGACGCTGACGTGGTCGTGGTCGGGGTGCCAGCAGTCGTAGTCGGTGACCATGGCGACGCGTGGCGTAGCAGAGCTCGGCCTCGCGGGCGAGCTTGGCCTCGGGCATGTTGGTCATGCCGATGACGTCGCAGCCCCATTGGCGGTAGAGCCGGATTTCGCCCGGGTCGAGAACTGCGGGCCTTCCATGGCGAGGTAGGTGCCGCCGCGTACCGTCAGGCCGACGTCCTGGGCGCGTGCCGCCGCCTCCAGCGCATCGCCGAGCGCGGCACGACCGGATCGGCCAGGCACATGGGCGACCATGCCGTCGCCGAAGAAGCTGTCTGCGCGCGCGACGTGCGGTCGATGAACTGGTCGACGACGACGAAATGTGCCGGGCGCAAGCGCCTCCTTCAGCGAGCCGAAGGCCGAGAGCGAGATGACCTCGGTGCAGCCGACGCGTTTCAGCGCGTCGATATTGGCGCGGGCGTTGAGCAGACGGCGGCACCCGGTGGCCGCGGCCGTGGCGGGGGAGGAAGGCGACCTTGCAGCCGCCGAGATGGCCGGTCAGGATCTCGTCGGACGGCCGGCCGAAGGGCGAGGTGACCGGCACCCACGCGCCCGCTCCAGCCCCTCGATGTCGTAGATGCCGCTGCCGCCGATGATGCCGATGACCGGCGGCGTGCCCGGATCCGTCATGCGCCGCTCCCCACGTTGGAGAGAAGCGCGCACTGTTTCAGCTTGCGCGCGGCGTTCAACGGCCGCGGCTCGCGACGCCCTCGGCCCGGCGGACCGTCGTTAACCCGCGGCAGCGTCATCAGCTCGGTCGCGGCCCCCCGAACCACCATTTGTCACCCGCGGACTCGTCCGCGGGTCCAGTGGAGGGCGTGGATGGCCGTAACAAGTACGGCCATGACGGCTGGAAACGGCAATTGCGCCACTGGGTCTGTTTCGCCAGTACGCCCTTGCTTTAGACCGCGTGGCGAGCGCCGCCGCCGGCAGCGCCCGGACCATGCACACCGCGGTGTCCGGGCAGAGGTCGGTGAACTCCTCGGAGGCGGCGATGGCGGGCGGCACGGTCGTGCGCTCGACGTCGTCGAAGCCGAGCCTGGCGAAGAAGCCGGGCGCCGACGTCGTGAGCAGCCACACCCGCTCGATGCCGTACTCGCCGGCCAGGGCAGCAGCCGCTCGATCATCGCCCGGCCGAGGCCCTGCCGGCGGGCACGGATGAAGATCACCGCCGAGCGCAGCAGCGCGTCGGGGCCGCTGATCTCGAGGCCGACGTAGCCGACGATCTCGCCGGCGACGGAGGCGCAGAAGAAGCGCTTGCTCTTGCCGGCCAGGTCCTGGTGCGGCAGCTCGGCCTCGCGCAGCGTCGCCGCGAGGTCGTCCATGCCGTCGCCCGGAAGCGGCTCGAGGATCAACTCTTCGCGCTCGATCATGAGAGGACGCATGCCCTTGGTGCCCGCAGCCAGAGCCGCACCCGGTAGTTCAACGAACCGTCATATTAGTCCCCGCCGCGCTCGCGCTTCAACGCCAATCCGGGCGACCGCCGGGCCCCGGTCGGCCGGTGCACGGCGCGGCGCTTCAGGCCAGCAGCGCCTTGATCTGCTCCGGGCTCAGGACCTTGCCGGACGACCGCACCTTGCCGTCGATCATCAGCGCCGGCGTCATCATCACCCCGGCGTCGACGATCTCGCCCCGGTCGGTGATCTTGCCGAGCGTGTAGGCCATGCCGAGGTCCTTCGCCGCGGCTTCCGCGTTCTCCGCCAGCTTGACGCACTTCGCGCAGCCCGAGCCCAGGATCTTCAAATCGACCATGACGGTGCTCCTTAACCCCAGTAGGTGCCGTAGATCATGCCGCTCGCGCTCGCCATGACCACGACCAGGGCGACGTAGACGAGCGTCTTCTCGGTGCCGAGAAAGCCGCGGATCACCAGCATGTTGGGCAGCGACAGGGCCGGGCCGGCGAGCAGCAGCGCCAGCGCCGGGCCCTTGCCCATGCCGGCGCCGATAAGCGCCTGGGTGATGGGGATCTCGGTCAGCGTCGCGAAGTACATGAAGGCGCCGGCAACGGCGGCGAAGGCGTTGGCGGCAAGGGAGTTGCCGCCGACCGCGGCGGCGACCCACGCGGACGGGATCAGCCCCTCGTGGCCGGGGCGGCCGAGGAGGAAGCCGGCGGCGAGCACGCCCAGCAGCAACAGCGGCAGGATGAGCTTGGCGAAGCCCCAGGTCTGCTCGAACCACTCCTGGCCGGCGCCAGGCTGCAGGGCGGCGACGAGGCACAGCCCGACGACGCCGGCGGCGATGGCCAACTGCGGCTGCTGCGGCATGGCGATGGCGAACGCCACGACCGCGGCGGCGACGAGCCCGACCCGCCACCATACGAAGCCGAAGCCCAGCACCAGGGCGAGCATGACTCCCGCGGCGCTGGCGGCTGACAGCGGCCACTTCCAGGCGAAGAGCGCATGCCAGACGGCGCTGTCCTCCGCCTCCGCCGGCGCCCAATTGGCGAAGACGAGGAAGGCGATCATCAGCGCGAAGAGGGCGCCAACTGCCGCCGGGCGGAAGGCATGGCCATCGTCGGGCAGAACCAACTCGGCGCTGGCAGCGGCCGCCCTGCGCTCGCGCTCCTCCCGGCGGTACAGCCCGGCCATCGCCAGCCCGATGAGCACGGAGAAGGCGACGGCGCCGACAGCCCGGGCAAGGCCCAGCTCATGGCCAAGGACCTTCGCGGTCAGCACGATGGCGAGGACGTTGATTGCGGGTCCCGAGTAGAGGAAGGCGATCGCCGGGCCGAGGCCGGCGCCGCGGCGATACAGGCCGCCGAACAGCGGCAGCACGGTGCACGAGCAGACGGCGAGGATGGTGCCGGAGATAGAGGCCGTGCCATAGGCCACGGCCTTGTTGGCGTCCGCGCCCAGCAGGCGGATGACCGAGCCCTGGCTGATGAAGACGGCGATGGCGCCGGCGATCATGAGCGCCGGCAGCAGGCAGGAGACGACGTGCTCGCGGGCGTACCACTGCAGCAGGGCGAAGGCCTCGTGCAGCGAGCCCTCGAACCTCGGGGCGTCGAACGGGACCCACAGCGCGGCGAAGAACGCCGCCGCCAGCAGCAGCAGCGTCCGCCCCTCGGTCCTCCATTCAAAGGGCATGCTTGCCCCACTCCCTACGGCACGCGGCGCGTCCGCCACGCCGCCCGGATCATACAGCCGACATCGTTTCGGCTTAAGCTTGCCGTTCGTACCAGCCCCTGGTGGCGTTGGTGATGCGGACGACGGACAGCATCACAGGCACCTCGACGAGGACGCCGACCACCGTGGCCAGCGCCGCGCCGGACTGGAAGCCGAACAGCACGATGGCGGTGGCGACGGCCAACTCGAAGAAGTTCGAGGCGCCGATCAGCGCCGAGGGCGCGGCGACGCAGTGGGCGACGCCGAGCTGGCGGTTGAGCAGGTAGGCGAGGCCGGAGTTGAAATAGACCTGGATCAGGATCGGCACCGCCAACATGGCGATGATCAGCGGTTGGGCCAGGATCTGCTCGCCCTGGAAGCCGAACAGGAGGACCAGGGTGGCGAGCAGCGCCACGAGTGACACCGGCTGCAGCCGGTGCAGCGTCCGCTCCAGCGCGCCGCCGCCGCGGCGGATCAACCCGCGCCGCCAAATCTGCGCAGCGATCACCGGGATGACGATGAACATCGCGACCGAGATGATCAGCGTCTCCCAGGGCACGACGATCGCCGACAGCCCGAGCAGCAGGCCGACGATGGGGGCGAAGGCGAACACCATGATGGTGTCGTTGATGGCGACCTGGCTCAGGGTGAAATGCGGCTCGCCGTTGCAGAGGTTGGACCAGACGAAGACCATCGCCGTGCAGGGCGCGGCAGCGAGGATGATCAGTCCGGCGATGTAGGAGTTGATCTGGTCCGCGGGCAGGTACGGGCGGAAGACGACGCCGATGAACAGCCAGCCGAGCAGCGCCATGGAGAACGGCTTCACCGCCCAGTTGATGAACAGCGTCACGCCGACGCCGCGCCAGTGCTCCTTGACCTGGTGCAGGGCGCCGAGGTCGATCTTGAGCAGCATCGGCACGATCATCAGCCAGATCAGCACCGCCACCGGCAGGTTGACCTTGGCGATCTCGGCCCGGCCGATGGCCTGGAAGGGCCCCGGGAACCAGTGGCCGAGCGCGATGCCGGCGATGATGCAGAGCGCCACCCACACGGTCAGGTAACGCTCGAACACACTCATGCCCGGCTTCGCCTTCGCTGGTTGAACCAGATGGTCCCGGGTGGCGAGCGGCAGCGTCGTTGCGGTTCATCCCCGCTCGCTTCCCGTCTCCGGGCCAACGACTACCTCCCCGTCCTCCTTCCGGAACGGGCCGCGCTGCGGGTTCGGCAGGATGTCGAGGACCGTTTCCGACGGCCGGCACAGCTTGACGCCGAGCGGGGTCACGACGATCGGCCTGTTGATCAGGATCGGCTGCGCGATCATGAAGTCGATGAGCTCGTCGTCGCTGAACTTCGGGCCGTCGAGGCCGAGCTCCTCGTAGGGCGTGCCCTTCCGCCGGAGCAGCTCGCGCGGGGAGATCCCCATCTGTCGGATCAGCTCCGCCAGCTCTGGCCGGCTTGGCGGCGTCTGCAGGTACTCGATGATGCGCGGCTCTTCACCCGAGTTCCGGATCATCGACAGGACATTGCGTGACGTCCCGCACGCCGGGTTGTGGTAGATCGTGATCGTCACCGCAGCCTCCTTGATGTTTATATCCGCAGATCTCGGGACGCCCCTGGCAGCAGTCCTCGGTGAGGAAGGCGAGCAGGCGGCGGGTGCCTTCAACGTCGACGGCGTAGAAGATCCGCCGTTGCAGGCGCCACGAGCGGAGCAACCCGGCGCGCTCGAGCTGGCCCAGGTGATGCGAGAGAGTCGAGGGCGGGACGGCGACGCGCCCAGCGATGTCGCCGGCGGATAAGCCCGACGGCCCTTCCCGGACCAGGGTGCGAAAAACGGATAGCCGATGCTCGTGGGCAAGGGCAGCCAGCGCGCCGACGACCCGCTTCGTTTCCATATTTTGACGATAGTCGAAATAACGGGCTCCGTCAACAGCCCGGCCAGAGGCTGCGTCGCCGGCGGTCCGGCTGCGCCTCGACCCGCTTACGCCTTCGCTCGGCGCCGGCCCGTTGCACAGACGGCGTTGCTCTTATCCAAGCGCGATCGGACAACCCAACCAGATCGGACGACCCATTAAGCTCTGGCGCGCTCTTGTTGCGCCTCGAACAGCACTGCCGCGAGCTCGTTCAGCCCCTCCGCCTGGGCGCGTTCGGAGATCTCGCCGAGTGGGGCCTTGCGGTCGATGGCCTTCGCCGTCTCGCTTCCATCCGGTAGGTCCTCACGGAAGGTGGCGAGGCGCTCGCGAACCACCTCCTCCAGGCTCGCAGCCTTGTCCGGCCTGGACTGCCCGTCCTCCTGCTGGGCCTCGAAGAGGACCGCGGCGAGTTGGTGGACGCCCTCTTCCTCGGCGCACTCGGAGATCTCGGCGATGGGTGCGCCGCGGTCGATGGCCTGTGCGGTCTTGCTGTTGTTCGGCAGATCCCGGCGGAACGTCTGCAACACGCTGTCGATGTCGCTGGTCTTCATCGTCGCTCTCCTCCGTCTCGCGGCTCAGGACCCGGATGCCCGGCGCTCGAACCAAATAAGCGTACTCCCGCATCCGGTCGGATCGCAACGGGGCGAGAAGGCGGGTGAAGGCGGCCGCGGGGCCGGTGGCTTCAGGAGAGGAAGCGCCGCCTTGCCTCGGCAGCGGCGGCGCGCACCAACGCGGGTGCGGTGCCACCCTCGCTGATCCGGCTGGCGACCGACTGCTCGATGCCGAGCACCGAGTAGACATCCTCGCTGATCAGCGGCTCCACCGTCTGCATCTCGGCGAGCGGCAGCTCCTCCAGGGCGCAGCCGCGGTCCTCGGCCATCTTCACCAAAGCGCCGGTGATATGATGGGCTAGGCGAAAGGGGATGTCCGCGACCCGCACCAGCCAGTCCGCCAGATCCGTGGCGCCGGCGAAGCCCTTGCCGGCGGCGGCGCGCATGCGGGCGGTGTCGAAGTGCGCCGTCTCGATCATCCCAGCCATGGCGGCCAGGCACAGCGTCAGGCTGTCAGCGGCGTCGAAGACGGGCTCCTTGTCCTCCTGCAGGTCCTTGGCGTAGGCGAGCGGCAGGCCCTTGAGCACGATCAAGAGCCCGGTCAGGGCCCCGATGATCCGCCCCGGCTTGGCCCGGACCAGTTCGGCGGCGTCCGGGTTGCGCTTCTGCGGCATGATCGAGCTCCCGGTCGAGAACTGGTCGGCCAGGCGGACGAAGCCGAACGGCTCGGCGCTCCAGATCACCAGCTCCTCCGCGAGTCTGGAGAGATGCACGGCGGCAAGCGAGGCGGCGGCCAGGAACTCGACGGCGAAGTCGCGATCGGAGACGGCGTCCAGCGAATTGGCGCACGGCCTGGCGAAGCCCAGCGCATGGGCGGTCATCCGCCGGTCAATGGGGAAGGAGGTGCCGGCCAAGGCCGCGGCGCCCAGCGGGCACTCGTTGAGCCGGGCGCGGGCGTCGCGGAAGCGGCCGCGGTCGCGGCCCAGCATCTCGACGTAGGCGAGGAGGTGGTGGCCGAGGGTCACCGGCTGCGCCGTCTGCAGGTGGGTGAAACCCGGCATGATCGTCGCCGCATGCGCGTCGGCGCGCTCGATCAACACCGCCTGCAGCCGGGCGAGGCCGGCGTCGAGGTCGTCGAGCGCGTCGCGCAGCCACAGCCGGAAGTCGGTGGCGACCTGGTCGTTGCGCGACCGCGCGGTGTGCAGCCGGCCGGCGGCATCGCCGATCAGCGCGGCGAGCCTGGCCTCGACGTTCATGTGCACGTCCTCGAGCGCCCGATCGAAGGCCAGCTCGCCCGCCTCGGCCTCGCGGCGCACGGTCTCCAATCCCTGCAGGATCGCGCGGCCGTCGTCCTCGCCGATGATGCCCTGGCGGATCAGCATCTTGCAGTGGGCCAGCGAGGCCGTGATATCGTGGAAGACGAGGCGGCGGTCGACGTCGATGGAGGCGTTAATGGCCTCCATGATTGCCGAAGGCCCGGCCTCGAACCGACCGCCCCACATGGGGCTGATCTTGCCGGCGTCGTCCTCGCTGGAGCCGGTCACGGGCGCCGCTCCGCCGGGTCTGGGACGCGTCGGCGGTTCGGGATGCTGCTGGAGATGCTGCTGGAGACGGTCATGACTGCTCGCGTCCTCGTTCGTTCGCTTGCTGCGGTGCCCTTATTGATGATCGCTCTCGCCGGCGCAACCGCGGCAAGAGCCGACTGCAGCAGCCCGCCGCCAGCTCTTAGCCGGTTCCAGGCGGGTCCAGGCGGGGATGCGCCGGCCACGGCCTTCTTCGTTAATGGCGAGACCGAGCGCACGTTCGCCGACTTCAAGGGGCAGGCATTGGTCGTGAACCTGTGGGCGACCTGGTGCGCGCCGTGCGTCACCGAGATGCCGGCGCTGGACCGGCTGAGCGAGACGGTCGCGGAGCGACGGCATCGCCGTCCTGCCGCTGTCCGCCGACCGCGAGGGCGCGCCGGTGATCGAGGCGTTCTTTGCGACCAACGGCATCGGCCACCTGCCGGTGATGGTGGATCGGATGGGCAAGGTGGCGCGCGCGCTGGGGGTGCCGGGCCTGCCGACGACGATCCTCTATGACCGGGAGGGCCGGGAGGTGGGCCGCGTCGTCGGCACCGCCGAATGGGACACGCCGGAAGCGGTGGCCTTCCTCCGCGGCTGCCTGGCGCCCGCGGCCTGACCGGCCCGCCGCCGCCGG
Source organism: uncultured Alphaproteobacteria bacterium (assembly GCA_963746275.1). Classification (GTDB taxonomy): domain Bacteria; phylum Pseudomonadota; class Alphaproteobacteria; order Rhodospirillales; family Defluviicoccaceae; genus JAEULH01. Next base: position 20,533 of record CAVVAX010000035.1, on the reverse strand, counting down.
CAACCGGAGACGATCGTTGCGCCTGCGCATTGCCACCTTCAACGTCGAGAGCCTGGGCGAGCCGCGGAGCGGCGGCGCCAGCCTGGAGGAGCGGGTGCAGGTGCTCAGGCCGCAGCTGCTGCGGCTCCGGGCCGACATCCTCTGCCTGCAGGAGGTCGACGCCCAGCACGAGGGTCGGGGGCGGCACCGGCGGCTGGCGGCGCTAGAGGCGCTGATCGAGGACACGCCCTACGCGGCGTGCACGCCGATCACGACGACCAGTCGGTCCAAGGGCGGGCCGCGCGACAAGCACAACCTGGTCATCCTGAGCTGCCTCGAGATCGCCCTGCACCGCCAGATCCTCCACGATTACGTCGTCCCGCCGCAGTTCCGGCGCAGCCATGACCCGGGCGGCGAGGCCGGCGACGCCGGGGAGGCCTGCGGCGCAGAGATGGCCATCGAATGGGACCGTCCGTTCCTCTACGCCCTCGTAAGGCTTCCCGACGGCCGTGGGCTGCACCTGATCAACGTCCATCTCCGCGCGCCGCGGGCCGCGTTCATGCCGGGCGGGAAGGGCTCGGGCGGCACTTGGCGCACCATGGCCGGCTGGGCCGAGGGCTTCTTCGTCGCCGCGGTGAAGCGCGCCGGCCAGGCGCTCGAGGTGAGGCTTTTCATCGACAGGCTGTTCGACGCGGACCCCGAGGCGCTCATTGCCGTCTGCGGCGATTTCAACGCGGCCGGGCACGAAATCCCGCTCAGGACCATCCGCGGCGACGAGGAGGATGCCGGCAACCCGCACCTTGCGCTCCGCACGCTCGTCCCGGTGGAGCGGACCGTGGCGGAATCCCGCCAGTTCTCGGTCGTCCACCACGGCCGGCCGCAGATGCTCGATCACATCCTCGTTTCGCGGCCGCTGCTCGCCTGGTACCGCGGCGTCGAGATCCACAACGAGGCCCTCGGCGACGAGCTCGTCACCTCCCACGCCGTGCGGGGCACGCCGGAGTTGTTCCACGCGCCCATGGTGGCGGAGTTCCGCTTTGACGACCCGCCGTCGGGGCATGAGCCAGGCCCGCGCGGTGCTTGATTATGGCGCCTCCAATGTCACTGCAATGCCAGTCCTGCGCCAGTGTCACTGCAATGCCCCTGGCAGTCACTGGCATGTTCGGGCCGTTGCCGGCCGCCGTGCCGGCCGGTACTCTCGCCGCATCGGCGCAAGGAGGGGGAGCCGCGGATGCGCAGACCAGGGAAGATGCTGACGGCGGGCGGCCTGCTCTTCATCGGCGCCTCCGCGCTCGCCGGTGGCTGCGCCGAGGACACGCGTGGCACCTGGGAGAATGCCAGCCAGCCTCGTGAGCGCTGGCGGATCGACGAGAGCGAATGCCGGGATGCGGCCCAGGAGCGGGCGGAGCGGGAGTTCGCGCTGCGCCAGTTCGAGCAGCCGCCGAGCGGAGGCTACAGCCGCAACGAGCCGGTGGTCTCCTCGCTGAACCAGTTCGAGGCGCGCCGCCGGATCGAGGAGCTGTTCGAGCGCTGCATGCGCGACCGCGGCTACCGCTCGGTCGCCCGCAGCGACGACGACTGAGGATCATCCGCGCCCACCGCCAGGTTGCCGCAACCCTCCCGGCGCGGCCTTGTGCCGCTCTTCCCCAAGGCATAGCTTCGCCGCGGTAACCCGCCTCGTCCATGAGGGACGCGCCGTGAGCGAAGCCAACAGGACCCTGGCCGATCTGCTTGAGGAGGTCGGCTCGACGCTGGACGCGGATGCGCTTGATGAGCTGATCGCCGGAGTTGCCGCGGCGCCGCCCGCCGCTCGACCGCGACGCCTGGCTAGCGCTGATCGCGGATGTGCCGGCTGACGACGTTCCGCTGGCGTTGAAGCAGTGTCTGCGCGAGCGGCTGGCGGCGGCGCGCGAGCGCGGCCCGGCCGGGGTTTCGTCGAAGAGCGCGGCGGACGAAGCTCGCGACGCTCCGCGCCGAGCTTCGCCGCCGCCGGCTCGCCGGCATGGTCGTGCCGAAGACCGACGAGCACCAGAGCGAGTACCTGCCGGCCTGCGCCGAGCGGCTGGCATGGCTCACCGGCTTCACCGGGACGGCGGGCACCGCGGTCGTGCTGCGCGAGCGCGCGGCGCTGTTCGTCGATGGCCGTTACACGCTGCAGGCGGCGAGCCAGGTGGATCCCGGCCTGTACGAGGTGTGCCACGTCACCGGCGACACCATGGCCAGCTGGATCGCCAGCCACCTCGGCAAGGGCGCGAGGCTCGGCTTCGACCCGTGGCTGCAGTCGCAGCGGCAGGCCGACCTCTTGCGCGCTGCCTGTGGCCGGTGTGGCGCGAAGCTCGTTCCGGTTCAGGACAATCTCATCGATGCCATCTGGCTGGACCGGCCGCCGGCGCCGGTCGCGCCGATCTTCTCCCACGGCGAAGCCTTCGCCGGCGTGCGCGCCGAGGACAAGCTCGGCAACATCGCCGATCTGCTACGCGACGGCGGCGATGACGCGGCGGTGCTGACGGCGACCGACAGCATCGCCTGGCTGCTCAACCTCCGCGGCGGCGACGTGCCCTATGCGCCGCTGTTCATGGCGTTCGCGCTGGTCCACGCCGATGCCACCGCAGAGGTCTTCGTCGATCGGCGCAAGCTGCTGGCGGAGGTCTGCCGGCGGCTCGGCAATGCGGTGACGTTTTCCGCCTCGGATGAGTTCACAGCCGCCCTCGATCGGCTGGGTGCGGATCGAAGACAGGTGCGGATCGACCCGGAGAGGGCGCCGGAAGCGGTGATCGCGCGGCTGCGCAAGACGGGGGCGCGGCTGCATCTCGATCCCGATCCTTGCCTGCTGCCGAAGGCGCGGAAGAACGCGGTCGAGCTTGCCGGCATCCGCGCGGCCCACCGCCGCGACGGCGTAGCGCTCAGCCGCTTTCTCGCCTGGCTGGCGGCGGAGGCGCCGCGGGGCCGGGTCACGGAACTGGACGCGGCCGACCGGCTGGCGGCCTTCCGCAGCGACGGCGCCTTCTATCGCGGCGACAGCTTTCCGACGATTGCGGGCGCCGCAGCCAACGGCGCCATCGTCCACTACCGGGCCGACGTCGCCTCGAACCGGAGGCTCGAGATTGGCTCGCTGTTCCTCCTGGACTCTGGAGGGCAGTACCTCGACGGGACCACGGACGTTACCCGCACCGTAGCCGTCGGCGAGCCGAATGAGGAGATGCGAAGGCGGTTCACCCTCGTCCTCAAAGGCCACATCGCCATCGCTACCGCCCGCTTCCCCCGCGGAACGCTGGGCTCACAACTGGACGCGCTGGCCCGCCGGGCGCTCTGGGCGGAAGGCCTGGACTACGACCACGGCACCGGCCACGGCGTCGGCCACTATCTGTGCGTCCACGAGGGACCGCATGGCATTTCTAAACTGCCGAGCCGAGCGCCGCTGGAACCTGGCATGGTCGTCTCCAACGAGCCCGGCTACTACAAGGCCTCGAGCTACGGCATCCGCATCGAGAACCTGGTCACGGTGGTCGCGCCGGGGGACGGCAGCGACGATGGCAGCAGTGAAAGCAGCTTTCTCAGCTTCGAGACCCTGACGCTGGCGCCGATCGACCGGGCCCTGATCGACCCGGCGCTGCTCGACGCCGGCGAGATCGGCTGGCTCGACCGCTACCATGCCCAGGTGCGCGAGGCGCTGGTGGGCGATGTCGACCCGGTCACCCGGGACTGGCTGGAGGCCGCCACCCGCCCACTGTTGGGCTGAGGCGACGCCTTAGCGGCGGCGTGTAGGGCGGACGATGACGATCCGTCCGCCGGGGCGGACGATCTGCGACGAGATCAGGGAAACTGCCATCAACATGCTCCGATTGTGCCGCGCCCGGCGGGCGAGCGCTTTGATCTGCACAGTATCGCGATGTTGGTGACGAGAAGATGAAGTCGGCGTGGCCATCCGATGATCTTCGCGGGCCAGGCGAATGAGGCCAAAAGCCTCCCGCCACTTCGCGCCGCAGCAGAATTGTCTTCCACCGGGCGAATAGCTGACGGCCTGCGCGTTGATGCGGCGGGTTACGCCTGCGGCTAACCCGCCCTACATCGCCATGCCGCTCCACGGCTTGCGCCCGCTGGATCGCTTCCACCCTTCGCGGAAGGCCCCGGCTGTCCCCCGGGCCGCTGCTCAAGCCGCTTGCTTGGTCGAAGCTTCGACGATGTCGACGATGTCGCCGATGATCTGGGTGATGTCGAAGTCCTTCGGCGTGTACACCCGGGTGACGCCCACCGACTTCAGCGTCTTGGCGTCCTCCGGCGGGATGATCCCGCCGACAACGACCGGCACGTCGTAAAGCTCGGCCTCGCGCATCTGCCGCATCACCTCGGTGACCAGCGGCACATGCGAGCCCGACAGGATCGATAGGCCGACGACATGGACGCCCTCGTCCAGCGCCGCCGAGACGATCTGCTCCGGCGTCAGGCGGATGCCCTCGTAGACCACCTCCATGCCGGCGTCGCGGGCGCGAAGCGCGATCTGCTCGGCGCCGTTGGAATGGCCGTCGAGACCCGGCTTGCCGACCAGGATCTTGATCCGCCGGCCCAGCGTGTCGGTCAGCAGCTGCACCCGCGAGCGCACCGCCTTCAGGCCGCTGATGTCGGAGTGGACGACCGCCTGGCCGACGCCGGTCGGCGCCCGGTACTCGCCGAAGATCTCGCGCAGGGCGCCGGACCATTCGCCGGTGGTAACGCCGGCATGGGCCGCGGCAATCGACGGCTCCATGATATTGCGGCCGTCCTTGGCGGCGGCAACGACGTCGGCCAGGGCGGCTTTCGCCTTGGCCTCGTCCCGGCTTGCCCGCCATTGGTTAAGGCTTTCGATCTGCAGCGCCTCGCCGCGCGGATCGACGGTCATGATGCTGCCTTCGCCGGTGGCGAGAGGCGACGCTTCGGCCTCGACGAACTTGTTGACGCCGACCACGATCTGCTCGCCCGCCTCGATTGCGGCGAGACGCGAGGCGTTGGACTCCACCAACCGCCGCTTCATGTAGCTCGACTCCACCGCAGGAACCGCGCCACCCATGGTCTCGATGCGCGCCAGCTCCTCGCGCGCCTGGAACTTGAGCTGCTCGACCTTCTCGGCGATGGCGCGAGAGCCGTTGAAGATGTCGTCGTACTCCAGGAGGTCGGTCTCATAGGCGACGATCTGCTGCAACCGAAGCGACCATTGCTGGTCCCAGGCCCGGGGCAGGCCCAGCGCCTCGTTCCACGCCGGGAGCTGCACCGCGCGGGCGCGGGCGTCCTTGGACAGGACCACCGCCAGCATCTCCAGCAGGATGCGATAGACGTTGTTCTCCGGCTGCTGCTCGGTAAGGCCCAGCGAGTTGACCTGAACGCCGTAGCGGAAGCGGCGGTACTTCTCGTCGGCGATGCCGTAGCGCTCGGCCGTGATCTCGTCCCACAGCTCGGTGAACGCCCGCATCTTGCACAGCTCGGTGATGAAGCGGATGCCGGCGTTGACGAAGAAGCTGATGCGGCCGACGACCTTGGGGAAGTCCGCTTCCGGCACCTGTCCCGACGCCTTGACCGCATCGAGCACCGCGAGCGCGTTGACCAGTGCGAAGGCGAGCTCCTGCTCCGGCGTCGCCCCGGCCTCCTGCAGGTGGTAGGAACAGACGTTGATCGGGTTCCACTTGGGAACCTCCTTGTAGGTGAAGGCGATCACGTCCGAGGTCAGCCGCATCGACGGCGCCGGCGGGAAGACGTAGGTGCCGCGCGAGAGGTATTCCTTGATGATGTCGTTCTGGGTCGTGCCCGATAGCTGCTCGCGGTCGACGCCCTGGCGTTCCGCGGCGGCGATATAGAGGGAGAGGAGCCAGGCGGCGGGGGCGTTGATGGTCATCGACGTGTTCATCCGGTCGAGCGGGATGCCGTCGAGCAGCGTCGTCATGTCGCCGAGGTGACAGACCGGCACCCCGACCTTGCCGACCTCGCCGCGGGCGAGCACGTGGTCGGAGTCGTAGCCGGTCTGCGTAGGTAGATCGAAGGCGATGGAGAGGCCGGTCTGGCCCCGCGCCAAGTTCTTGCGGTAGAGCGCGTTCGACTCCTTGGCCGAGCCATATCCGGAGTAGGTCCGGATGAGCCACGGCGCTTCCCTTTTCGCCGCCGCCGCCGCTTTTGCGCCTGCTAACTGCTCGCTCATTATTCCCTCCCCGCGCCTTGTCCCGAGGCCACAGCGAATGCAACAAACTCGCGCGAAACGGTCATCTCTAGCCGTTCGCCTATGTCGACACTAGCAAATTGTGCGTTGCGACGAAAGGCGCGACGGTCTAAAACCGACCTTCGGCTCTAGATTACGTTGAGGACCTGCGGCCGACGTTCAATCGCGAATACCTCGAACAAAAGATGATCAAGGCGATCCGAACGTCGCTGGGATGGCGCTGAGAAGAACCGGGATCGTATACGCTTGCGGAGGGAAAAGCATGGCTAAAGAAGTCTACGAGATTGGCGAAGCACCGCCGCTCGGTGAGGTGCCACCTAAGATGCACGCGTGGCTGATCCGCGCCGAGCGGTTCGGCCAACCCACGCAAGCGTTCCAGAAGGAAGTCGTCGACGTCCCCGACATCAAGGACGACGAGGTCCTCGTCTACGTCATGGCGGCCGGCATCAACTACAACAACGTCTGGGCCGGCCTCGGCATTCCGGTCAACGTGATCAAGGCCCGCAACAAAGCGGGCGAGCCTGAAGACTTCCACATCGGCGGCAGCGACGCCTCCGGCATCGTCTACAAGGTCGGCAAGGACGTCACCACCCACAAGGTCGGCGACGAGGTCGTCATCCACTGCGGCATGTGGAACCGCGACGATCCGTGGGTCACCGCCGGCAACGACCCGATGTACGCGTCGAGCTTCCGGATCTGGGGCTACGAGACCAACTACGGCAGCTTCGCGCAGTTCACCAAGGTGCAGGCGCACCAGTGCATGCCGAAGCCCAAGCACATGAACTGGGAAGAGGCGGCGGCCTACGTGCTCGTCGGCGCCACCGCCTACCGCATGCTGCATGGCTGGCCAGAGCACGCGATGAAGCCGAACGACCCCGTCCTCATCTGGGGCGGCGCCGGCGGCCTCGGCTCCATGGCCATCCAGATCGTCCGCGCCGCGGGCGCGATCCCGGTGGCGATCATCGCCGGCGAGGACAAGATCGACTACTGCATGAACCTGGGCGCCAAGGGTTGCATCGACCGGCGCAAGTTCGATCACTGGGGCATGCTGCCGCACTGGAAGGATACCGTCGGCTACAACAACTGGCTCAAGGGCGTGCGCTCCTTCGGCGCCGCGATCTGGGAAGCGCTCGGCGAGAAGCGCTCGCCCAAGGTGATCTTCGAGCATCCCGGCGAGTCGACCATCCCGACCTCGATGTTCGTCTGCGACACCGGCGGCATGGTCGTGATCTGCGCCGGCACCACCGGCTACAACGCCACCGTCGACCTGCGCTACCTGTGGATGCGGCAGAAGCGCGTCCAGGGCTCTCACTTCGCCAACGACGACCAGGCGTACGCGATGAACGAGCTGGCGCTGAACGGCCAGCTCAACCCGTGCATGTCGCGGGCGTTCACCTACGACGACCTGCCGCTGTCGCACCAGCTCATGCACGACAACAAGCACCCGCACGGGAACATGTCGGTGCTGATCGGCGCGCCGGACTTCGGCCTCGGCAAGTCGGCCTCGGCGCCGAGCGGCATCCCGAAGGCGAAGCTGCCGAAGGGCGACACCCACGACACCCCGCATCCCTATCCGCTGTCGACCCCGCTGCCGGACGTCGACGGCGAGATGGAGGAGATCGAGATCGTCGACGACGGCGCCAAGGTGCGCGAGCGCATGCACCCGGGCATCATCTCATGCAGCCGTGACGACTCCCTCGGCAAGGCGGCGAAGACGATGATCGACAACGACATCCACGCGCTGGTCGTGGTCGAGGGCGAGAAGGCGGTGGGCGTCCTGTCGCAGACCGACATCGTGCTCGCCCGGCAGGGCCGCACGGTCGAGGACGCCCGCGAGCTTCAGGTCGGCGAGGTGATGACCCAAGGCTGCGCCACCGTCGACGTCGACGCGCCGCTGTCGGGCGCCGTTTCCGACATGATGAAGCGGCGGATCCACCGCCTCGTCGTCTGCGAGAACGGTAAGCCGATCGGCGTCCTGTCGATGACCGACCTGGTGCGTCGCCTGATGGAGTAGCCGCGGCGCGGCAGCTTGTACTCTCCGGCCCGCGGTTTAACTTAAGCTAAATCGCGGCCGGAGAGGCTGCTCGGGTAGAACTCGCACGGGAGCTGCCGGGGCGGCAGGCGCCAGCGGTGGCTGGGAGAAGGGGAAGACCATGGACGTCGCCGTCGCCGAACGCGAGGCTCTGGTTATGCCGGACCTGACAGCGAAGTGCCTCGATGCCTACAACGCCGCGCAGCACCTGCTGGTCGAAGCGCGGCGCGGCGTCTCCGGCATGGTCATCCACGGCGGGCGCATGGACAGCGCGCTCCTCGACCGTCACCAATTCGCCGTCCACGGCTATGCTTGGCTTGCGACCTACGTCAGCGGCCTGCAACAGATGCTGGTCTGGGCCGAGCGGCTCGAGGAGTCCGGCGAGCTCAGCGAGCTGGAAATCGCTGATCCTTCAGTGCGCGTACGGCGAGTACCTGGCGCAGATCGTCGGCGGCATCCCGATGTCCCAGGTCGAGGTGGTCCGGCCGCGCGACATGGGCATCTCCGACGACGCGATCCACGCCTTCTACGTGCCGGCGGTGGCGGCGCTCATCAGGAGCGGCGCGACGGACGCGGTGCGCCTGCGCATCGCCGAGCTGATCGCCGACGGCAACTACGGCAAGCTGGGCCTCGACGAGACCCAGGAGATGATCCGCGACCAGTTCCATCGCTTCTGCGAGGAGAAGGTCATCCCCTACGCCCACGGCTGGCACGAGCGCGACGAGCTCATCCCGATGGAGATCATCGAGGAGATGGCCGAGCTCGGCGTCTTCGGCCTGACCATCCCCGAGGAGTACGGCGGGCTCGGCATGGACAAGATGTCCATGTGCATCGTCACCGAGGAGCTGTCGCGCGGCTACATCGGCGTCGGCTCGCTCGGCACCCGCTCCGAGATCGCCGCCGAGCTGATCCGCCTCGGCGGGACCGACGATCAGAAGGAGCACTTCCTGCCGAAGCTCGCGAGCGGCGAGATCCTGCCCACCGCCGTCTTCACCGAGCCCAACACCGGCTCCGACCTCGGCTCGCTCAAGACCCGCGCCGTTCGCGACGGCGACGACTACAAGGTCACCGGCAACAAGACCTGGATCACCCACGCCGCCCGCACGGACCTGATGACCCTGATGGCCCGCACCGATCCGAACACCAAGGATTGGAAGGGCCTGAGCATGCTGCTGGCGGAGAAGCCGCGCGGCACCGACGAGAACCCGTTCCCGGCCGATGGTATGACCGGCGGTGAGATCGAGGTGCTCGGCTATCGCGGCATGAAGGAATACGAACTCGGCTTCGACGACTTCCGGGTGCCGGCGAAGAACCTGCTCGGCCGCCAGGAAGGCCAGGGCTTCAAGCAGCTCATGGCGACCTTCGAGAGCGCGCGCATCCAGACGGCGGCGCGGGCCGTCGGCGTCGGCCAGAACGCGCTGGAGCTCGGCCAGCGCTACGCCCAGGAACGGATCCAGTTCGGCAAGCCGATCTACGAGTTCCCGCGCGTGGCCTGCAAGATCGCCTGGATGGCGGTCGAGACGATGATCGCCCGCCAGCTCACCTACGACTCGGCGAGGCAGAAGGACAGCGACCGGCGCTGCGACATCGAGGCGGGCATGGCCAAGCTGCTGGCCGCGCGCGTCGCCTGGAGCAACGCCGACAACGCCCTGCAGGTCCACGGCGGCAACGGCTACGCGCTCGAGTATCCGATCTCGCGGGTGCTGTGCGACGCCCGCATCCTCAACATCTTCGAGGGCGCCGCGGAGATCCAGGCCCAGGTCGTTGCCCGGGGACTGCTGTCGGCGCGCAATTGAGCCGGCGGGACGCCCGGCCCATCTCTAGGCGGTAGGCGGGCCGCCGACTGATCGGTGGCCGCCCTGCCGAAAGGTGCTCGTACCATGGTTTCAGCCCTTCCCTACATGCTCGGCGCGGCCATGCTGGCCACGCTGGGCGTTCTCTTCGCCGGCGTCCTGTCCTTCGCTATCAACGGCGACGCCAACCGAAAGCACGCGACCAAGCTGATGACCGCGCGGGTCGTGCTCCAGGGTATTGCGGTCGTTCTCTTTGCATTAACCGTCCTCTTCAGCGTGCACTGATCGGGCGGAGGGTGCGCCCATGGTCACCCTGACGAAGATCTACACCCGCGGCGGCGACAAGGGGGAAACGTCTCTCGGCGACGGGCGCAGGGTGGCGAAGAACGATCTGCGCGTCGCCGCCTATGGGACCGTCGACGAAACCAACTCGGTGATCGGTCTCGCCCGCCTCCACGTCAAAGGCGAGGTCGACGCCATGCTGGGCCGGATCCAGAACGACCTGTTCGACCTCGGCGCCGACCTGTGCACGCCCGAGGACGGCCGCAAGGCGGAAGGCGCGCTCCGCATCGTCGACGCCCAGGTGGAGCGGCTGGAGCGCGAGATCGACGCGATGAACGCCGACCTCGAGCCGCTGACCTCCTTCATCCTGCCCGGCGGCTCACCCGCGGCGGCGCACCTCCATTATGCCCGCACCGTCGCCCGGCGGGCAGAGCGGCTGGTCTGCGGCCTAGCCGAGGGCGAGGCGATCAACACCGCGGCGATCCGCTACATCAACCGGCTGTCCGATCACCTGTTCGTTCTGGCCCGCGTGCTCAACGACAAGGGCGCGGCGGACGTGTTGTGGGTGCCCGGCGGCAACCGGTAGCCCGCTATCGGCTGCGGGCGGTTCCCACGTGATTGCCGCGTGTGGGTCGCCTTGACCTCCCAAACGGTTCTCCTTACTGTGCCGATCCGGGTCGCGGCCGATTGACTGTGCAGCGAAAGCGCAACCCGGCGCGGGTCGGACCATCGCGCGGTGGTTGATAATGAACCTTAAAAAGAGGGGGCAGGCGGGTCGCCCATGAAAGTCCTCATCGCGGTCAAACGCGTCGTCGATTACAACGTCAAGATCCGGGTCAAGTCCGACCAGAGCGGCGTCGAGACGGCCAACGTCAAGATGTCGATGAACCCCTTCGACGAGATCGCCGTCGAAGAGGCGGTGCGGCTGAAGGAGGCTGGCGTCGCCAGCGAACTCGTCGCCGTCTCGATGGGCGCCCAGCAGAGCCAGGAGACGATCCGCACCGCGCTGGCAATGGGCGCAGACCGCGGCATCCTGGTGCTGGCCGACGAGGAGCTGCAGCCGCTGGCCGTGGCCAAGCTGCTGAAGGCGCTGGTGGAAAAGGAGCAGCCGCAGCTCGTCGTTCTCGGCAAGCAGGCCATCGACGACGATAGCAATCAGGTGGGGCAGATGCTGGCCGGGCTTCTCGGCTGGTCGCAAGGCACGTTCGCCTCGAAGGTGGCCATGGCCGACGGCAAGGCCGAGGTGACCCGCGAGGTCGACGGCGGCCTGGAGACGGTGGCGCTGAAGTTGCCGGCGGTGGTGACCACCGACCTTCGGCTGAACACGCCCGGTACGCATCGCTGCCGAACATCATGAAGGCGAAGAAGAAGCCGATCGAGACGCTGAAGGCGGCGGACCTCGGGGTCGACATCACCCCGCGGCTGAAGGTTCTCAAGGTCGAGGAGCCGGCGAAACGGTCGGCTGGCATCAAGGTCGGCAGCGTTGCCGAGCTCGTGGACAAACTCAAGAACGAAGCAAAAGTGATCTGATGAGCGCCCTGGTCATAGCCGATCACGACAATCGAAGCATCAAGTCAGCGACGCTGAACACCGTCACGGCGGCGGCACAGCTCGGCGACGTCACCGTGCTGGTCGCCGGCAGCGGCTGCGGACCTGCGGCGGAAGCGGCGGCGAAGATCGCCGGCGTGAGCAAGGTGCTGGTCGCGGACGCGGCGGCCTACGCGCACCCGTTGGCGGAAACGATGACCCCCCTGATCCTCTCGCTGGCCAAGGACTACAGCCACGTCCTGTCGTCGGCGACGACCACGGGAAAAAACTTCATGCCCCGCGTCGCGGTCCTGCTCGACGTCGCCATGATTTCGGACGTTTGCAAGGTGGTCGATGCCGACACCTTCGTGCGCCCGATCTATGCCGGCAACGCGATGGCGACGGTGCAAAGCAGCGACCCGATCAAGATCATTACGGTTCGCATGACCGCGTTCGAGGCGGCCGCGGCGGATGGAGGCTCGGCCAGTATGGAGACGATCCAGGCGGCGGAGGATCCCGGGGTTTCCAGCTTCGTCCGCCAGGAGCTGACCAAGAGCGAGCGGCCGGAGCTGACCAGCGCCAAGATCGTGATCTCCGGTGGCCGCGGGATGGGTAGCGGCGACAACTTCGTGCTGCTGGAGAAGGTGGCGGATAAGCTCGGTGCCGCCGTCGGCGCATCGCGAGCGGCGGTCGATGCGGGCTTCGTGCCCAACGACTACCAGGTCGGTCAGACCGGCAAGGTCGTGGCGCCCGACCTCTACATCGCCGTCGGCATTTCGGGCGCCATTCAGCATCTCGCCGGGATGAAGGACAGCAAAATAATCGTCGCGATCAACAAGGATGAGGAAGCGCCGATCTTCCAGATCGCCGACTATGGCCTTGTTGCCGACCTGTTCCAGGCCCTGCCCGAGCTCGCCGACAAGCTGGACGTGTAGCCGAGGCGCGGTGCCGCGACGGACGTCGTGTCATGAACATTCGTAAGATCGGCGCCATCGGCGCTGGGCAGATGGGCGCAGGCATCGCCCAGATCTGCGCCCAGGCCGGCTTCGACGTGTTTCTGTGCGATATCGCCGAAGACGCCCTGAAGGCCGCGCTGCAGGCCATAGACGCCGAACTGAAGCGCGCGGTGGAAAAGGGCAAGCTCAGCGACGAGGAGGCCGCGGCGGCCCTGGCGCGGATCACCACCGGCACGGGCTACGACGGCTTTCGCGACTGCCAGGTGGTGATCGAGGCGGCGGTCGAGGACGAGGCGGTCAAGAAGGACATCCTGCGCAAGCTGTGCGCGGTGCTGCCGCCCGACGCCATCATCACCACCAACACCTCAACCCTCTCCATCACCAAGCTGGCGGCGCAGACCGACCGCCCGGGCCGCTTCCTCGGCACCCATTTCATGAACCCGGTGCCGAAGCTGGAGCTGGTGGAGCTGATCCGCGGCATCGCCACCGACGAAGAAACCTTCCGCATCATCCACGACTTCGCGCTGCGGCTCGGCAAGGTGCCGATCAGCGCGGAGGATTTCCCTGCCTTCGTCGTCCACCGCATCGTCATGCCAATGGTCAACGAGGCGATTTACACCCTCTACGAGGGCGTGGGCTCGGTCGAGAGCATCGACACCGCCATGCGGCTTGGCACGCACCATCCCATGGGGCCGCTCGAGCTCGCCGATTTTATCGGCCTCGATACCTGTCTCGGGGTCATGCATACCCTGCATGAGGGGCTCGCCGATTCGAAGTACCGCCCCTGCCCGCTGTTGGTGAAGTACGTCGAGGCTGGCTGGCTGGGGCGCAAGACCGGGCGCGGGTTCTACGACTACTCCAGTGAAAAGCCGGTCCCCACGCGCTAAACAGCCTCCCTCCGGCCGCGGTTCAAGGCGCCGAAATGTGCTTGAAGCGTTTTCTGCCGTGCGCCATACCTAAACTGCCGGTGTCTGAGTCGGTTGGGCGGTAGCCGCCGAACAGCAGGCCCGATGCGGGGCGCGCCAGGAAGGAACCGTGGAGCCTCTACGCTTTAACGACTTTCAGGTCAGGCTGGCGGCGACGCCGGGCGAGATCGACAGCGCCCAGGCGCTGCGCTATCGGGTTTTCTACGAAGAGATGTCGGCAACGCCGACGCCGGAGATGAAGGACCAGCGGCGCGACTTCGACGCGTTCGACGCGTTCTGCGACCATCTCCTGGTCATCGACCTCGAGAAGTCCAATGGCGAACCGAAGGTGGTCGGAACCTATCGGCTGCTGCGCCGGTCGGTGGCGCTGCGTCATGGCGGCTTTTATACCTCGCAGGAGTACGACCTGACCGCGCTGATGTCGTTTCCGGGCGAGATCGTCGAGCTTGGCCGCTCCTGTGTTGATCCGGCCTACCGCTCGCGCGGCGTCATGCAGATCCTCTGGCGCGGGCTCGCGGCGTACGTTCGCGAGTACGACATCCACCTGATGTTCGGCTGCGCCAGCTTCCCCGGGACCGAGCCGCACCACATGGAGCGGCAGCTCGCCTACCTGCATCATTACCATCTGGCGCCGCAGCCATTGCGGCCGCGGGCGCTGGCTCATCATTACGTCGGAATGGACCTGGTGCCGCAGTCGGGCATCGACGTCCAGTCGGCGCTGAGCGGATTGCCACCGCTGATCAAGGGCTACCTCAGGGTCGGCGGCTTCGTCGGCGACGGCGCCGTCGTCGACCACCAGTTCAACACCACCGACGTCTGCGTTATCGTCAAGACGGACCAGCTCACCGAGAAATACGAGCGGCGTTACCGCAACCAGGCGGCCGAGCCCCTGCGCGAATGACGTCGCCTGCCGCGCAGCTTGGGGCCGCGATGCGACTGTGCGCCTTCGTGCTGCTCAGCATCCTCATGATCGTCGCCTATTCGCTCTGCATCGGCCCCTTAAGCCGCTGGCGAAGGCCGCTGCAGGTGGTCTGGTCCAAGGGCTGCTACCGCCTCGCCGGCATCGCCGTGCGGGTCTTCGGCGAGCCCTACAGTGGCGGGCCGGCGCTCAGCGTCGCCAACCATGTGTCCTACCTCGACATCCCGGTGCTCGCCGCGCTGATCGACGGCGCTTTCGTCGCGAAAACCGAGGTCGGCTCATGGCCGCTGTTTGGGACCGCGGCGAAGATCACCGGCACGGTATTCGTCAACCGCTCCGGCGGTGAGGCGATGACCCAGCGCGAGGATCTGACGCGGAGGCTGAGCGAGGGGAAGCGGGGCCTGATCCTCTTTGCAGAGGGGACCAGCACCGACGGCAGCCGCGTCGCGCCGTTCAAGTCGTCCCTCTTCAGCATCGCCGAGCGGCCACCCCAGGGCGGCGAATTGGTGGTCCAGCCGGTCTCCATTGCCTACCCACGCGACGCAGAGGGCCGGCCGCTGACGGGGGAGCGGCGGGAGCTCTACTGCTGGTACGGCGATGCGGCGCTGGTCCCGCACATGTGGCGGATGATGGGGCTGAAGGGCGCGGTGGCCGAGGTCCGCTTCCATGCGCCGATCCGCATCACCGGGCCGGCGCGGCGCAAGGACGTGGCCAAGGCGGCGGAAGCCGCCGTCGCTGCCGGCGCCGCCGAGGCGTTCGCCGTTGCCGGCGCGCTGGAACGGACCGCCGCCGCCTAAACCGCAGTTCCGCGAGCGTATTCATGGTGGCCGCGGCAAGCGCGGCCATGACTGTGGGGCTGGCAACGTCATCGCGAGCCGCGAAGCGGCGTGGCGATCCATGGCAAATGGTGCCTCTGGATTGCTTCGTCAGCTTCGCGCCTTGCAATTGACGCCACGCGAACATGAATAGGCTCTTGCCCGATCTGCACGTCTCCAGGCTGAAGCAGGCCGCGCTCGACCAGCCAGCCGAATGGAATGCGTGGCTGCGACCGATGGTCGATGGCCGCCAGAAGTTCCGGCTCCTTCGGCCGCGGCGCGGAGGCCAACCTGGCCGCGGCGATGCGGACGTAGCCCTCGTCGCGCTCGATGCCGAGGCAGCGCGGGCCAAGCCGGATCGCCACGGCGCCGGTGGTCCCGGTGCCGAAGAACGAAATGAGGATCAGGTTGCCCGGCGCGGTGGACGCGAGGATGACACGGTGAAGCAGGCCTCGGGCTTCTGCGTCGGGTGCGCCTTGCGCCCCTCGGCCTGGTTCCGCTCCAGTCCGGTACAGATGTGACGGGGACGCTACCGGGCATCGACCCTCCCTCAACCGTTACAGTAGCGCGTCCTGGAAGAGCTCGGCGATGGGGCGGAAGCTGCGCCGGTGCTGCGGCGTCGGCCCGAGCCGGGCGATGGCGTCGCGGTGGCAGCGGGTCGCGTAGCCGGCATTGTGCTCCCAGCCGTAGCCGGGGTGGGCGCGGGCCAGTTCCGTCATGATCGCATCGCGCCTGACCTTGGCGATGACGGAGGCGGCGGCCACCGACAGGCACAGCCCGTCGCCGCCGACGACGCAGCGAACCGGGCAGGGGAGTGCGGGCGGGATCTTGCCGTCAACGATGGCCAGGTCGATGGCGATGCCCAGCGCCGCGACCGCGCGGGCCATGGCCAAAAGGCTGGCGCGGAGGATATTGAGCCGGTCGATCTCGGCGACATCGGCAATACCCACGCCGACATGGGCGCATTCGAGCACCGCCTCGCTCAGGCGCTCGCGCACGGCGGGCGCGAGCTTCTTCGAGTCGTCGAGCTCGCGGGCCAGCGCCCGCGGCGCCCGGCAACGGGAAAACACTACGGCGGCGGCCACGACCGGACCGGCGAGGGGCCCGCGCCCCGCCTCGTCGATGCCGGCGACCACACCGCCCGCGGCGCGTTCCATCTTGAACGTCGGCATCAGCCGCTCCCGCCGCCCTGCCCCGGTGGAACGGAGTAGGTGCCGGTGGCGTGGGCGACGCAGCGGGCGACAGCCTTCCGAATGCACCGAGACCTGGACCACGGCCAGGCGCTTGCCGAGCTTGAGGATGGCGCCTTCGGCGAGAAGGTCCGCCGGATCGGCGCGGTGAAGGAAGTTGATGTTGAAGCTCGTCGTCACCGCCAGCTTGACCTCGCCGATCCGAGACAACACCACGGCGTACATGCAGGCATCGGCCAGGGCCATGATCGTCGGTCCCGAGATCACCCCACCCGGTCGCAACATGCTCTCGGCGAACGGCAGGCGGAGGGTCGCCGTTCCGTCGCCAATCGCGTCGGCATGCATGCCGATCTCGTAGGCCCACGGCAGGTCGTGTCGGATGATGTCGTTGAACTGCTCGACGGTGATGGCGGCCATGGTTCCGCTCGCGCCCTTGCCCTTCGATACCTGCGTTCTTACACCAGCTCAAGCAGCGGGAGAGCGGACCATGGACACTGCGGCACAACCGGATGTTCGGGGCAACGAGGACGTGCTGCTCCGGCGCGACGAGGCGGGAATCGCCACCCTGACGCTGAACCGCCCGGACAAGTTCAACGCCCTGTCCGTCGCGCTGCTGGCGGCCCTGCAGCTCGAGCTGGAGGCCATCGCCGAAGACCGCAGCGTCCGCGTGGTCGTGCTCGAGGGCGCGGGCAAGGCCTTCTGCGCCGGCCACGACCTCAAGGAGATGCGCGAGAACCCGAGCGCGGAGGCCATCCGCGCGCTGTTCGACCAGTGCGCCCAGGTGATGCTGACGATCACCCGGATCCCGCAGCCGGTCGTCGCCCGCGTCCACGGCGTCGCCACCGCCGCCGGCTGCCAGCTCGTCGCCACCTGCGACCTCGCCGTCGCCTCCGAGAAGGCCCGCTTCGCCGTGTCCGGCGTCAACCTCGGGCTGTTCTGCTCGACGCCGATGGTGGCGCTGAGCCGGGTCATGGGCCGCAAGCAGGCGATGGAGATGCTGGTGACCGGCGAGTTCATCGGCGCCGAGACGGCGCGGGACTGGGGCCTCGTCAACCGGGTGGTCGCCCATGACCGGCTGGACGAGGCGGTGGCGGAGCTCGCCGGCAGCATCGCCGCCAAGTCGCCGGCGGCGGTGGCCATCGGCAAAGCGGCTGTTCTACCGCCAGCTCGAGCAGGGCATGGAAGCGGCGTATGCCACTGCCAGCGAGGCGATGACCTGCAACATGCTGACGGAGGATGCGGCCGCCGGCATCGACGCCTTCGTCGCCAAGCAGCCGCCGCCGAAGTGGACCGGGCGCTGACGCATACGTCTCTCGGCCGTATCTCTCTGCTTGGCTGCGACGCGCAAGCCCCGCAGCCACCCTCGCTGCGGTTGCGAATGATCTTTGCCCGCAGCCGCACAGCGGCTAGAGTGCGCCCGCGTCAGGACCGCACAGGAGGGCCTAGCCCGTGAGCGTCGCCAGCCGGCAGAAGCGCATCACCGTTCCGCAGATCCGGGCGATGAAGGGGCAGACCCCGATCGTCTCGCTCACCGCCTACACCTCGCTCACCGCCGTCCTCCTCGACGACAGCGTCGACCTGCTGCTGGTCGGCGACTTCCTCGGCATGGTGCTCTACGGCATGGAGAGCACCCTCGGCGTCACCCTGGACATGATGATCGCCCACGGCAAGGCGGTGATGCGCGGCTCGAAAAAGGCCTGCGTCATCGTCGACATGCCCTTCGGCAGCTACCAGGAGTCGCGCGAGCAGGCGTTCCGCAACGCCGCCCAGGTGATGAAGGAGGTCGGCTGCGCCGGGGTGAAGCTCGAGGGCGGCCTCGAGATGGCCGACACCGTGCGCTTCCTCTCCGAGCGCGGCATCCCGGTGCTGGGCCACATCGGCCTCTTGCCGCAGTCGGTGAACACCGCCGGCGGCTTCCGCTCGCTCGGCCGCGGCGAGAAGGAGGCGGCGGACATCGTTGCCGACGCCCATGCCATCGCCGAGGCCGGCGCCTTCGCCACCGTGATCGAGGGCACCGTGGAGCACGTCGCCCGCGAGATCACCCAGCAGATCCCGATCCCGACCATCGGCATCGGCGCATCGCCCGCCTGCGACGGCCAGATCCTGGTCACCGAGGACCTCGTCGGCCTGTTCTCCGACTTCAAGCCCAAGTTCGTCCGCCGCTACGCCGAGCTCGGCGACGGCATTGCCGCCGCCGGCAAGGCCTACGCCGCCGACGTCCGTGCCCGCCGCTTCCCGGCGCTCGAGCACTGCTTCGGCGTCAAGCCGCCGGCGGACGCCGAGGCGCAATGACGGCGCCCGAGGGGGGCGCGGGCGCCGCTCCCGTCGAAACGGCGAGGACGGTCGCCGATCTGCGCGCCGGCGTCGGCGCGTGGCGGCGAGAGGGGCTTCGGCTCGCCCTGGTCCCGACCATGGGCGCGCTGCACGAGGGGCACCTGTCGCTGATCCGCCTGGCGCTCGGCGAGGCGGACAGGGTCTGCGTCAGCCTGTTCGTCAACCCGACCCAGTTCGGCCCCAACGAGGACTTCGACCGCTATCCCCGCGACGAGGCCGCCGACGCGGCGAAGATCGCCGCGGCCGGGGCGCACCTGCTCTTCGCGCCCGCAGCCGCCGAGGTCTATCCGCCCGGCCACCTCACCCGGGTGCAGGTGCCGGTTCTGGGCGACGACCTGGAGGGCGCCTTCCGCCCCGGCTTCTTCACCGGCGTCGCCACCGTCGTCGCCAAGCTCCTGCTCATGGCGCTGCCGGACGTCGCCATCTTCGGCGCCAAGGACTACCAGCAACTCCAGGTCATCCGCCGCATGGTCGCGGACCTCGACATCCCGGTGCGCATCCTGGGCGGAGAGACGGTGCGCGAGGCCGACGGCTTGGCGCTGTCCTCGCGCAACGCCTACCTGGCCGCCGCGAGCGGCGGATCGCCCCGGCGCTATACGCGGCGATCACGGCGGCTGCCGGCGCCGTCGCGGCCGGCGCCGATCCGGCCGAGGCGGAGGCCACGGGCCACCGAACTGCTCGCCGCCGGCTTCGGCAAGGTCGATTACGTGGCGGTGCGGGACGCGGAAACGCTGCAAGCCGTGGACGGCCGCGCCGCCCGGGGCGGGTCCTGGCGGCCGCTTGGCTCGGGCGCACCCGGCTCATCGACAACGTGCCGATCCCGAGGTAGCGGCGCTAACGGTCCGGGATGTGCGGGTCGCGGTCCCAGGGGAAGTCGATCCAGACGTCCTGGCCGACCTCGCGCAGGAACGTATCCACGAACGGCCGTGCCGCCGGCTTGACGTAAAGCGCCGCGTAGTGCGCCTTCGGCAGTTGCCGGCGCGCCTCCTCGGCCGTGGCGCCGCTGTCGGCGACGTCGTCGACCAGCAGCCAGCCCTCGCCCTCGCCGATCTCCGCCGGCGCTCCCTTGATGGTCTGCACCGGGCCCTTGACCTCGCGCTCGTAGCTGGCGAGGCAGATGGTGTCGATCAGGCGAATGCCGAGCACGCGGGCGACGATCGCCGCCGGGCACCAAGCCGCCGCGGGTGATCGACGATCATGCCGGCCCACGGGCCGATGCGCCTTCAGCCGCTCGGCTAGGTCCGTCGCCTCGCGGTGGGTCTCGTGCCAGGAACTGGCGTGGATGCGCCCGCTTGTTCGCGCCACCACCGTCATCCGCGGCCCTCCCTTCGCCTGTTGCCGCCTGTCCGCGCAGCTCGTTGCCGCGGCGCCGATGCTTACAGCAAGGCCGCCGGCACCCAACGCTTTTCGTTCAGTGGAACGCTCTTCAGATAGCACCTGCCATGCTGTTCGAGCGACCGCTCGAACGGCATCGTAAATGTTCTCGTAGTTGAGCCACTCGTCACTAGCACAAAATGTCGCCTGATACTGTGGCCGGCTCAGTGCGTGTGACAGTGGCAAACCGGTCTTCATCCGCTCGACCTCGCCGACCTTCTGGCC
>CAVVAX010000034.1:0-46397 GCA_963746275.1 uncultured Alphaproteobacteria bacterium | reverse complement strand
GCAGCGTTGCCGCGACCGTCTGCCGCGACCCGAATTAGACAAGCGGCGTCACCAAGCGTATATCCTCTTCTGGAACATCCGCGGAACCAGAGCATGAGCAAGACGTCGATCAGCGTCTCGTTGCCGAAGGCGCTGAAGGAGCACATCGACAAGCGGCTGGCTGAAGGCGAGTTCACGAGCGCCGGCGACTACGTGCGGACATTGGTTCGCGCCGACCGCAGCCGGTCACAGGGACGGGACGCGCTGCTCCGCGACATCGACGCCGGTCTCGCGGATATAGAGGCCGGCAGGGTCTACGACGCCGACGTGGTCTTCAGGGAGTTGCTGGCTGAGGATACGGCAGCGCCGTAGCGGATGCCGCGCCTCACTATTGCGGCACAGGCCAGAGCGGATCTGCAAGAGATCTACGCCTACGTAGGCAGAGATGACCCAGACGCCGCTCGGCGTGTCCTCCAGCGCTTGCGCACAGCGGCTACCCAGCTTGCCGCGCATCCCCGCATAGGCCGCGACCGGTCCAATGATCTGCGCTTTGGCATCTACTCGTTCCCGGTCGGCGCATACGTGATGTTCTACCGGGAGCAGCCGGGCGGGATCGTGCTCGTTCGAGTCATCCACGGCAGCCGCGACCTAACTGCGCTTTTCTGAAGCAGCGTGTGTGTCGCTGGAGCTGGCAGCCTACATGCTGAGCGCAGCGCTTGGGATCAAGAAGGCGATGCAGCAGCTTGTTTCTCAAGGTCGCGCTTCCGCTCCTTCAATAGATCAAAGAGTAAATCTCCGTAGCGGCTGACCGTGTAAAAAACACCGGTGCGTGGAGACCCGACCTCCCCTATCGTCATCGCCACCTTAATCTCCATATCCACTAGGCCGGTCTGTGAGAAGCGAACGAGCGATCTGCACATCCACTCTGTCAAAACAGTCATGATACGTAAGAAATGCGTTCAAGTCTATCATTCGCGTCAATCTGATACAAGAGCACAATATCTCAAACTGATCTTTATCAATTCTTCCTGTAACGTAAGCTCTGAAGACGTAGCCAGCCAGTGACGCCTTGTCTGCATCGTCTAGCTGATCCACGATCATTAATACCTTTTCGCCGACCTTCTCGAACACCCCATCGCGCTCCATCGTCTCTAAAAACGCTTTCTTCTTCCTCTCTGGCACGCCGTCAAGCTCGCTGACGAACCTCCGAAGTTTCAGGACAAAAAGCCTATCGGGGATCGACATAAGGGACCGCCCAAGGCCGGCCATCTGCCCGACTATTGGAATATCCCTTAGTACACCCTCATCAAGAGACATATCAAGTACCAGTTCAGCTCCTTCTATAAAGGCATTCCGCGCGGGATCCTTAAGCGTATTCATAAGTTCAACGGCAAGGCTTCTACTTGTCCTCGGTGCTGGCACCATAGGCTTCTCTTCAGGCATGGCTTATCTTCCTCCTGTCCCCGTTTAACAGCTTAAGCGGAGTACGCGCCTACCCCAGCACGCGGCCGGCGATGGCGTCGAGCATCGCCACGAGCTCCGGGTCGCGGGCCTCGGGCGGGGTGATGATGGCGGTGGCCAAAGCCGTGTGGCAGCCCTCGGGGCAGGAGCCGTGCCTTCGGCCCAGCGCCGGAACCACGTCGCGAACGAGCGACCGGGCCCGGGCCGCGTTCTCGGTGAGCACCCGGATGATCGCCTCGACGCTGACGTGATCGTGGTCGGGGTGCCAGCAGTCGTAGTCGGTGACCATGGCGACGGTGGCGTAGCAGAGCTCGGCCTCGCGGGCCAGCTTGGCCTCCGGCATGTTGGTCATGCCGATGACATCGCAGCCCCACGAGCGGTAGAGCTGCAATTCCGCCTTGGTCGAGAACTGGGGGCCTTCCATCACCAGGTAGGTTCCGCCACGCACCGTCGGGAGATCGGGGCCGCGCGCCGCCTGTTCCAGCGCATCGCCGAGCCTGGCGCAGACCGGATGGCCGAGGCCGACGTGGGCGACCAGGCCCTCGCCGAAGAAGCTTTTCGCGCGGGCAAAGGTGCGGTCGATGAACTGATCGACGAGGACGAAGGTTCCCGGCGCCAGCGTCTCCTTCAGTGAGCCGCAGGCCGAGAGCGAGACGACCTCTGTCACGCCGGCGCGCTTCAGCGCATCGATGTTGGCCCGGCCGTTAATGGCCGACGGCGGCAGCCGATGGCCGCGGCCATGGCGGGGGAGAAAGGCGACCTTGCAGCCGTCGAGGTGGCCGATGAGGAGCTCGTCCGACGGCCGGCCGAAGGGCGAGGCCACCGGCACCCACTGCGCCCCCTCCAGGCCCTCGATGTCGTAGATGCCGCTACCGCCGATGATGCCGATGACCGGCGGCGTTCCCGGGTCTCTCATGCGCCGCTCCCCGCGTTGGAGAAGAAGCGCGCACTGTTTCAGCTTAGTGCTAAGCGTTCAACGGCCGCGGTATGCCCGCCTATGCCCGCCCGCATGCCGCCCGGGGCGACCGATCCGCCGATCGACGGTTAGAGCAAGGCGTCATAAAGTTCAATCAGAACACCGGCGCCGTCATTGCGAGGAGCCGAAGCCGACGCGGTTCCCTCACCCCGACCCTCTCCCTGAGGGAGAGGGAGTCCGGCGGGCGGGTGAGGGGCTTCCCTCTGGATCGCCACGCCGCTGCGCGGCTCGCGATGACGTCGTTCTAAAGAGAAATACTCGGTCGTTGCTTTAGATCGCGTGGCGGAGGGCCGTCTGCGGCAAGGTCCGGACCATGCACACCGCCGTTTCCGGGCAGAGGTGGGTGAACTCCTCGGAGGCGGCGATCCCCGTCGGCACGGTCGTGCGCTCGGCGTCGGCGAAGCCGAGCTTGGCGAAGAAGCCGGGCGCCGAGGTCGTGAGCAGCCACACCCGCTCGATGCCGTAGTCGCCGGCCAAGGCCAGCAGCCGCTCGATCATGGCCCGGCCGCGGCCCCTGCGGCGGGCGCGGATGAAGATCACCGCCGAGCGCAGCAGCGCATCGGGGCCGCTGATCTCGAGCCCGACGTAGCCGACGATCTCGCCGGCGACGGACGCGCAGAAGAAGCGCTTGCTAGTGCCGCCCAGGTCCTGATGCGGCAGCTCCGCCTCGCGCAGCGTCGAGGCGAGGTCGTCCATGCCATCGCCGGGAAGCGGCTCGAGGATCAGCTCTTCGCGCTCGATCATGAAAGGACGCATGCGCTAGGTGCCCGCAGCCGGAGCGCACCCGATCGTTCAACGAACGGTCATATTAGTCCCCGCCGCGCACCCGCTTCAATGTCAATCAGGGAAACCGCTGTTCGCCCTATGCGAGCAGCGCCTTGATCTGCTCCGGGCTCAGGACCCTGCCGGACGACCGCACCTTGCCGTCGATCTCCTCGCACAGGCGCGAGACCTGGCTTTTGGAAATCCCGCTCATGCCCATGGCCTTGACCAGGTCGTCGACCGAGCGGGTGGAAATGCCCTGGACGTAAGCCTCCTGGATCACCGCCGTCAGCGCCTTCTCCGCCAGCCGCCGCGGCTCGAGGAAGAACGGGAAGTAGCGGCCCTTCCTGAGCTTGGGAATCCGCAGCTCGACCATGCCGGCCCGCGTCTCCCACGCCCGCTCGCGATAGCCGTTGCGCTGCACCAGCCGCGCCGGGCTCTTCTCGCCGTAGCCGGCGCCGGTGAGCGCGCCCACCTCCAGCTCCATCAGCCGCTCGGCGGCAAAGCCGATCATCTCGCGCAACAGATCGGCGTCGGGGGTCTTCTCCACGAGGGCGCGAAGGCTCATCATCTCATCGGTCATCGATCGGTTCCTCGGTCCAGGTTGAGGCCAGCAACCCAACCTTATCGGCGAACCATCGATGACCAGCCAAGCCGCCGCTCGCTCGCTACGGCGCTATCGAAAGGCGCGCTCGCTCGCGGCTGCCTCCGCCAGCTACACCATCACCAGGGACGTGACCTTCATGGATCGTGTCCCATCGCGTGGTGTAGCAGCGATGCTCATCGGCGACTTGGGTCGCCGGGTCAGACGGCCCCGGCGGGCAGGCTGACGAGGGTAGTATCGCTGACCGCGCCGAGCGTCTCCAGCGTCATGTAGCGGCGCTGCACGGCCCATTCATCGTTCTGCTCCAGCAGCAGCGCGCCAATCAGACGGACAACGGCGGCCTCGTTGGGGAAGATGCCGACGACGTCGCTTCGGCGCTTGATCTCCTTGTTGAGCCGCTCCAGCGGGTTGGTGCTGCAGAGCTGCGCGCGATGTGGCGCCGGGAAGCCCATGTAGGCGAGCACGTCGGCCTCCGCGTCGTCCATCAGGGTCGCCAGCTTGGGTACCCGTGGCCGCGCCTGGTCGGCGACCTTGCGCCATTGGGTTCGCGCCGCATCGGGGTCGGTCTCGGCGAATGCGGTGCCGATCCAGGCGGCGACGATGCGACGCTGCGTCTTGCCCGCATGCGCCATGGCGTTGCGCATGAAGTGGAAGCGGCAGCGTTGCCATGTCGCGTTGAGGATCTTGGTGATCGCTGCCTTGAGCCCGTCGTGCGCGTCGGAGACGACGAGTTTGACGCCGCGCAGGCCACGCTGGCGCAGGCTGCGCAGGAACCCGGTCCAGAAGGGCTCCGCCTCGCTGTCGCCGACGGTCATGCCGAGCACCTCGCGACGACCGTCGGTGTTCACCGCCACCGCGACGATGACCGCGACCGAGACGATGTGGTGGTCGCGGCGCGCTTTGACGTAGGTCGCATCGAGCCAGAGATACGGCCACTCGCCTTCGATCGGCCGCGACAGGAAGGCTTTGACGCGCTCGTCAATCTCGCCGCAGAGCCGCGAGACCTGGCTCTTGCTGACGCCCTCCATGCCCAGCGCCTTCACCAGATCGTCCACCGAGCGGGTCGAGATGCCCTGGACGTAGGCTTCCTGGATGACCGCCGTGAGCGCCTTCTCGGCCGTGCGGCGCGGCTCGAGGAAGCCCGGAAAATAGCTGCCCCGGCGCAGCTTCGGGATGCGTAGCTCGACGGTGCCGGCACGGGTTTCCCAGTCGCGGTCGCGATAGCCGTTGCGGTGGTTGCGCCGGGCATCGCTGCGCTCGTGCCGGCCGGCGCCGCACAGGCCCTCGCTCTCCAGCTCCATCAGCCGGGTCGCGGCGAAGCCGATCATCTCGCGGAGGAACGTCGCGTCAGAGCCCTTTTCCAGCAGCTCGCGAAGCACGATCTTCTCGTCGGTCATCGTGGTGGTCTCCAGGTCAGAGTTGCGTGTCGCAAACCCAACTCTACCGAAGAACACCGCGGTGGCCGCCGCTGTGGGTGTGGCCCGCCTACGCCTGACTCGTGGCGGTCGCTGCGGCGGGCCACTTACCCACAGCTCCTACACCACTACTGGGGACGTGACCCGCTCATGTCGATCAAGGCGTCCGTGGACGGACTGGGCGTCTGCCTGGAGAGCACCCCGCTGGCGCGAAAGGAGCTCGCGGCCGGGCTGCTGGTCAGGCCTCTGGCGGACGATGGTCCGGAGGTCCATGCTCACCGGCTTGCTTGTCGCATCGAGAAGAAGGACCTGCCGAAGATCGTGACCTTCAAGACCTGGCTCACAAGCGTTGTGTTCGACGTTGGTGTTTGAGGCGGTCGCGGCTGCTGGAAGACCCGCATCCTGTGGTCGGCGTGTAGACCACGCTTCCCACGGTCCCTACAAATAAGCTTCGAGCGCCAGCGAGAAGGGATTGGATGGGTGGCCGAGCGGCTGAAGGCACCGGTCTTGAAAACCGGCAGACCCTCGCGGTCTCGTGGGTTCGAATCCCACCCCATCCGCCAGTAGTCTTAACCAGTGCCGGCTGCAGCTGAACGGCAGTGGACGATGGGCCGGTCAGGGGAACCGACGCCCTAACCGGGCCAACACCATCGCATCATCGGCGCCTAGCTTGAGACTGTGGTCAGCGAGACGATGCGCTGCCCGCGGCGTACGTCGCCGCCGAGTTCATCCCATGACTAACAATAGGTAGAGTATCCCGCCGGAAGCGCACGTGGGCACCCTGTACCTCGTTCAAATGCCGCTCAGTGTACATGGAGCGCATTTCATGCTATGATATTCGCCTAAATGAAGGACCCGCGTGGGCCGAATGAGGACCGCAAAGTAAACAGCGGCCACAACAGGTGCTTCCGCCTTCGAGACACGGAACCCGGTGGACGCGCGCCCAGCGCTCGCCCAAAGCGGAAGATGTGTTGAGTTTTTTGGCGGAGGGTTTGATGGCGACCTATACCGGAACAGCGGCCGGCGATGAAATCCGGGTTGAGATACCCTATGAGAATCCTGGTGAATTTGATCATGACGTCTACGGCTATGGTGGCGACGACAATATCAGCCTTCATTATGAGTACCGCCGTTCTCCAGAGGGTGCCTATAGCGGCGGCGTCTACTCTAGTGGCAGGGTGGATTTCTATGGCGGAAGCGGGAACGATCATATATCTCATGCGCGCTCTAGACAATTATCTGCACATTGGACATCTCGCTCCTGACATCGAAAGACGTGATAAACAACTATTATGGGGAAGATGGGGATGACACGCTTGAGGCGGCCAGTATAGAAAGTAAGTACCGTGTAGGTGGAGTTGGCAATGACTTTTTAGAAGGCGGCCCCGGCAACGATACGTACTTGATATATGAACTAAAGGACAATGTGTCCGAAAATGCAGATGGTGGCTACGACACGGTAACCGCGCTTCAAAGCAGTTCCTTCGGCGATAGTCCTGTAATCCTGCGTGACAACGTCGAAAAACTGGTTCTTGGTGACCCGACAGACTCCGCTCTATTCACCAGTGCTGGGGCAAGAGCAGGTTCAGGCAACAGCCTGGACAACATGATCCTAGGCAACTGTTGGGACAACCAGCTCAACGGCGCTGCGGGAAATGACACCATCTACGGAGCGAGCGTCCTGGGCGGAGGCGACCGCGTGTTTGCTGACACCCTCACGGACTTCTGACAGGATTTCCGGCGGCTCCGGTAACGACGTGATCTACGGCGGGCGGAGCAACGACGACCGCGCGGACGGCGCGGACGAGATCTCCGGTGACGACGGCAACGACACCGTTTGGGCCGGGGGCGGGGGCGACACCGTCTACGGCGGCGTCGGGAACGACAGCCTCTATGGCCAGAGCGACAACGACAACCTATATGGCGGCGACGGCGCCGACGTGCTTGCGGGCGGTAGCGACAACGACCTGCTCGAGGGTGGCCGTGGGGACGATAAGCTTACCGGGCGCGAGGGGCTCGACAGCCTGTCTGGCGGTGGCGGCAACGACAAGTTCGACTACGACGACGTCACCTACTCTCGTCCTGGCGCGGCCTACCGCGACGTGATCTATGACTTCGGCGGCGCCGGCTGCTCGATCCGCACCGACCATATCGACCTTTCGACCATCGACGCCAACACCGGGGTGTCCGGCAACCAGACCTTCAGTTTCATCGGCGGCAGTCCCTTCACGGCCGCAGGCCAGGTCCGGGTAGAGGGCTCCGTAGAGAGCTCCGGCTGCGATACCCTGATCCAGGCGAACGTCACTGGCACCTCCGGAGCGGAGATGGAGATCCTGGCGGAGGGAGTGCTCCCCACCCAGTGGAACGACCTCGACTTCATCCTGTAGGCTGCCAGCAAAGGGGGCCGAGTCTGCGGCGAGGAACGGACCTACAAAGGGACCTGAAAAAGACTGGGCCGGACGCCGGTCCGGCTCCGCCGGCCAAGATCATTAACTGCTGGGGCTGAGACTGGGGCTGGGCTTAGGTCGACGTATTGGAAGAAGAGGACGTCATCGCGAGCCCCGTGCGGCGTGGCGATCCAGAAGAGTGGATTGCGCCGTCGGCTTTCGCCTCCTCGCAATGACGCCCTTTCAATGCCTCAGCTCGGGCGATAGGTCTTCGAAAGCCGTTACTTCTTGACCGGGCCGAGCGGCATCAGCACGCGGCCGTAGACCTCGTTGATGACCTGCGCCAGGCCGGTGTAGATGGCGGCGAAGCCGAGCACGATGCCGACCCAACCGGCCAGCGTCCTCAGCGTAATGCTGGCAAGCAGATCGCCGATGGCGAGCAGGGCAAAGGTGACGACGAGGAGGAAGAAGGTGACCTGCAGGGCGCGGTTCAGGCGGAAGGTGCCGATGAACATCACGAACGACAACAGCCCCCACATGCCGAGATAGCTCGCCATGGCGACCTCGCTCGGCCGCTCGGCGATGCCGAGCTTGGGGAAAACGATGATTCCGGCCAGCGTCAGCCAGAAGAAGCCATAGCTGATGAAGGCCGTCGCGGCAAAGGTGTTGTTCTTCCGCCACTCGAAGACACCGGCGAAGATTTGCGCCGTGCCGCCGTAGAACACCGCCATTGCCAGGATCATGGCGTCAAGGGCGAAGAAGCCGGCATTGTGCAAGCTCAACAGCACGGTGGTCAGGCCGAAGCAGAGCAGGCCGAGGGGCGCCGGGTTGGCGGTGGTGTCGGCGATGCTCAGCGTCTGCGGCACGGCCGCCTGAGCGGGCGCCGCGATCGGGCTAGCTGTCTTTACAGTCGTGCTCATCTGAAACTACCTCTCATTCCACCGGCCAGTCCGTCCCCGCCTGCGCGATACGCGCGGGCGGGAACGGGGCCGTAATCATGACCGTCAGGGAGCGGCTACCAGCCCAACCAGTCGGGGCGCAGCGGGATCGTGGTGGTGTAAACCCGGGTCTGCGTCACGGTGCCGAGGTTGTGGTCGTTGCGGTACAGCATGACGGTCGTCGTGCCGCGGTGGTCGTCGCCTGTCCACGTCGTCGGCAGGCAGACGCCCTTGAGCTCGGCCGGGACGTGGTCGCGCATCTGCTCGAACGCCTTCTTGATGTTCGGCCCTGTCACACCGCCCATCTCGGCGGCCGCCTTCATGGCATCGCGCATCAAAAACGCCGAGCAAACGCCGCGGATGTAGTGCACGGGCCTGGCGTCGTTGCCCGAGGGATCGGACTGCGCCGAGACCTTGCGCACCGTCTCCATGCCGGGGACGTCGTCGCCCCAGCGGGCGACGCTGACGACCCAGACGAGGCCATTGCCGGCATCGCCCGCCTGTGCCGCCGCGGCCTCGTCCCAGCCGTAGATGTTGGTCATGAACTGGGTGGCGACGCCAAGCTTGGCGCAATCCTTCAACAGCTGGACATTGGATTCGGCCGTATTGGCGAGAAAGGCGAAGTGCGCACCGGACTGCTTCAGCGACTGGCACTGCGCCGAGTAGTCGGTGGGCGACAGCGAGTAGCGGATCGGCGGCACGATCTCGAAGCCGAGGTCGCGCGCATACTCGGTGCAGGCCGCGCGCGGCGAGTTCGGATAGGGGTGGTTGTCGCCGAGGTAGGCGAACTTCGGCCGGTAGAGGTCGCCGAGGAAGGTCGAGCCGCGCTCCGCCGAGGGCGAGCGCTTCCATGCCTCCGCGGCAAACTGGACCAGCGCCCGGCAGCCGTCCGAATAGGACGGGCCATAGAAGAAGTTGAACGGCGCCGGCGTGTCGGTCCACGGCGAGCGCCCGGTCGGGTCGGTCAGATGCCCGGACGACGAGCCGGACATGAAGACGACGCCGTCCTTGCTGACGAGATCAATCAGCGCCTCGGTGTCGGCGGTGCCCCAGCCCTGGATGGCGACGGGCTTCAGGCTTTGCGCCCACTGCTTGTAGGTGCTGACCGCCTTGGCGGCGTCGTAGCCGTAGTCGACCGTGGCGAGCTGCACCTTCTTGCCGTTGATCCCGCCCTGCGAATTGATAAACGCGAATGCGTCGGTGACGCCCTGGCCATAGATCTTGGCGACCGGGGCGGTCGCGCCTGTCTCGGCAACGAGCTGGCCGACCGGTATCGTCTCCGCTGCGCCGGCCGCTCCGGCGATGAGCGGCAGCAGCATCACGCCGAATGCGGCCGCGAGCCGCTTCCTTTGCGTCATGGTGTATCCCCTCCCTTAGAACGATTCCTACCTACGCGGCAGCGCCGTTGCGCCGCCCGCGTGAAGGGCATCATGCTTAGCGGCTGCGCGTGGGGGTGGCCAGCGGTAATATGACGTAGCTGGTGGCGGTTCCGCCTGCCAGGCGTGCCACGGTGTCCAAATGCCGGCTATGTGACCTTCGGCAACGACTAACGGCGCCGTGGACGGGGCCAACACAACCGCCACCAAACCGTCACCAAACCGTCAATTGGCAGCGGAAATGGGGTCGCGATAGACGACATAGGAGAGACTGGGGAGAGGACCACGTGCAATGGAGCGCAACGACCCCAAGACCCTGCTGAGCGAGATGCGCGACGTGCGCCGGCACGTCGTGGACGAAGGCGAAGCGCTGCTCGGCCGCTGGCAGCCGATGATCAAGCGCGAGGCGTTCGCCGCCAGTGCGCGCAACCTCGCCCACTACCTCGCCTTCCGCCAGCTCGACCTGCGGCCGCTGCAGGCGGCGCTGGCGCCATGGGGGCTGGCCTCGCTGTCGCGCAAGGAAGGCCGGGTGCTGCCCAGCCTGAACGCCATCATCGCCAACCTCGAGGTGCTCAGCCGGGCCAACGAGGAGACGGAGCGGCCGAGCATCGAGGATTTCCAGTGCGGCGCGGTGGCGCTGGCGGAGAACACCGCCGCCATCTTCGGGCCAGCCGTCGGCGATCGGCGCACCCGGATCCTCGTCACGCTGTCGGCCCGCGCGGCGAAGAAGCCGAAGTTCGTCCGCCGCCTGGTCACAGCCGGGATGGATGCGGCCAGGATCAACTGCGCCCACGACGACCCGGACGTCTGGTCGGCGATGATCGCCAACGTCCGCCGGGCCGGCGCCGAGGCGGATCGCCGCTGCCCCGTGCTCATGGACCTGCAAGGGCCGAAGATCCGCACCGAGACGGTGTTGGCGCGAAAGGACCGCAACGTCGAGCCCGGGGACCGGATCCTGCTCACCTTCGACGAGCCGAAGAAGAACGGCGATTACGCCTTCCAGGCGAGCTGCGCGATGCCCGCGGTGTTTCGCCAAGTCGGCCAGGGCGCCACGGTATCGATCAAGGACGGCCTGATCCGCGGCCGGGTCGAGGCGGTCGAGCGCGAGGGGCTGGTCGTCGAGGTGACGCGGACCCCGCCCGGCGGGCAGCCCTTCGTCGAGGAGAAGGGCATCAACTTCCCCGACACCGAGCTCGACGTCCTGCCGCTCACCGACGCCGACCTCGCCGCCCTCGACTTCGTCGCCACCAACGCCGACATCGTCGGCTACTCCTTCGTCCAGCGGCCGGAGGACGTCGCCCTCCTGCAAAGGGAGCTGGACAAGCGGCGGCCCGGGCTGCCGCCCATGCCGATCGTCGCCAAGATCGAGACGAAGCTAGCGTTCGCCAATCTCCCGGAGCTGATCGTGCAAGCCGCGGGCGCCAACCCCTTCGCGGTCATGATCGCCCGCGGGGACCTTGCGGTCGAGATCGGCTACGAGCGGCTCTCTGAGATCCAGGAGGAGATCCTCTGGCTATGCGAGGCGGCGCACGTGCCGGTGATTTGGGCGACGCAGGTTCTGGAGAGCCTGGTCAAGCGCGGCATGCCGTCCCGGGGCGAATTCACCGACGCGGCCATGGCCGAGCGGGCCGAATGCGTGATGCTGAACAAGGGGCCTTACATCGAGGAGGGCATCGCCGTCCTCGACAACGTGCTGCGGCGGATGGAGACCCACCGGATCAAGCGCAGCGCCCAGCTCCGCCCGCTCGCCGCCTGGGATGCGGTAATTTGACGGCCCGGGAGCCGGCGCCGACGCCGCCTCCCGAACCGTGCGCCGCTACCAGGTGAGCGTCTTGGTGTCGTCCTTGAACAGTGCGGCGCCGGTCATCTCCGGTTTGCCCATCTTGATGCCGGAGAGCAGCGCGGTATCGCCGACGCCATAGTGTTTCATGCACATGGGGCAGGCGATCACCTCGGCGCCGTCCTTTATCGCCTCCTTCAGCATTGTCTGCGGCTCGCTCAGCTTGCCGGCGCTCCGGACGTCGCCGATGAAAACGCCCCGGTCGTTGAGCCAGATCGTCACGGGGTGGCCAAGCGCCATCTGCGCCTTGGAGAAGGCCAGGGCCATTGCGGCGCGGTGCGGCTCGTCGGTCGTCAGGTTGACGAAGAGCGCGCCCGGCTCGGCCGCGGATACGGGCCGCGCGGCGACGACGGCAAGAAGCGCGAGAGCAAGAAGGACGAAACGGAACGGGCGCATGGAGATCCTCACGAGGGTCAGGGTGGACGTAACGCTTTCCGTCTTGAGTAGAAGCTTTCTGCGTCCACCGTCAATCGCCGGTTGCCCGCGCTATGCCTTGCGCTAAGGCTCATCCTCGGGGACCGGCTGCGGCTCCGGACGGGTCTCGCGCATCGCCAGGCCGACCAGAAGCACCGCGAGCACGCCTACGCAAGCGAGGCTGTAGAAGGCCATCGCCTCGCCGTAGGTGTCGGCGATCCAGCCCGCAATGGTGGTGCTGAGCGTCGCGCCGATGCCGACGGAGAAGCCCATGAACCCGAGCGACAGGTTCATGTGGCCGGACCGCGCGGCGATGTCGGTCGTGACCAGCGGCATCATCACCCCGAAACAGGCGGCGGCAATCCCGTCGAGGGCCTGGATCAGGACGACCAGGGCGGGATCGGTGACCAGCCCGAGGAGGACGCCGCGGATCGGCAGGATGGAGAAGCCGACGAGGAGCACAATCTTCCGCCCGCGGGTTTCGGCAAACCGCCCGACGGTGGGCGAGATGAAGGCGACGATGACCTGCGGAATGATGATGCAGGCTGCAATCAGCAGGGTCGCCTCTTCGCTCGCGCGCTTGGTGATGGCGCCGCTGGCGAGCGGCAGGAGGGGGGCGTTGGCGAAGGTGAACAGGGTTACGCAGGCGGCGAAGATCAGCAGGCGCCTGTCGGCCAGCGTGCTGAGCATTTCGCCGAGGCGGATCTTGTTGCGATCCTTCTTGCGCAGCTTCCGCAGCGCGGGTGGCGTCCGGTCGGCGACCCCGGCGAGCGGGATCAGCGCCGCGACCGCCGGGAAGGTGAAGAGGGCGGTGAGAAAGAAGACCGCGCGCTCGGAGATGTAATAGCCGCAGGCGCCCATCAGCGCCGCGCCGAGGCCGCTGCCGATGGCCCCGAACCGGGCGTTACGCCCAAGGCGGGTGCCGAGCGCCACTTGCCCGGCGACGGCGAAGCTCATCGCGACGATCGCCGGGCCCAGCGTGCAGCTCGAGAACGCGTGCAGGATCTGGCCCAGATAAACGAACAGCGGGATGGGCTCGATTGTGAACAGCAGCGCGCTGGCGGTGAAGGCCAGGATGCTGAAGACCGCGACGCGGGTCTTGCGCCGGACAGCATCGACCAGCGCCCCAGCCGGAACCTGGCTGACCATAGCGGTGACGGTGCCAATGCTGAGCGCAACGCCGATGGACGTCTGGGTCCAGCCGGCGGTCGTCAGGTAGACTGCGAGAAACGGACCGAAACCCGTTTGCACATTGGCGACGAATAGGTTGAGCCAGTCGAGACCTAAACCTGCCCTGCGAGTCGCTTCTTGTCTTCTTTTGGATCTTTGGGTTTTGGCCGGAACCGGCGGTTGTTCATTGTCGTGCATCTGGCGGGATCTGTGGGAGGGCCGGCGCCGGTGCCGGCCCCAGATCATCGGTGGAGGGCAGGCCTGCCGGCGGCGGATGAGCCTTGGGCCGCCCGTTGGGCGGCTTCATCTCCGGGAGCGGCGGCCGGTCCGGGCCTGTTGCCGACGGCGGTGGGGGTTCCGCCCGTTCCTGGACGTCGGGCGCCGGGGCGCCGTCCGCCGTCGGCTCGCCGGTCATCGGCGTCCGCGCGGGTTCGCCTAGGCCGGCGTCCGCCGGGGCCTCCGAGGCTCCACCGCCGTTCTCGGCGGGCGGAGAAACGACGACGCTGGCTTGCGCATCCGACGGCCGGTACTCGGGCGCGGCGCGGATCGCGTCGGCGGAGACGTCGATAAGCACGGGCGCGTTCCGATCGCCGGGGCGGAACTGGAGGAAGGTCCAGTCTACCGCGATCTTGCGCGTCCCGACGCCGAGGAAGCCGCCGAAGTCCACCACCGCCGCACGAGGCTTGCCGGCGGTGTCGATGAGCACGTCGACCACCATGCCGATGTCCTCTCCCGCTGCGCCGGTCACCCGCTTGCCGAGGACGCCGGCGGCCTCGTCGGCGGGGATGGTGCGAAGGTTCTTCGGCGCTTGGGGCGGCTCCGGTTCATCCCCACCAGCCAGCTCCATCGCGGGCTGAGCCGGTGGCACATCGCCCTCGCCGGCCAGCCCGGGCCCAAGAGGCGGCGGGCCGGGGCGAGGCTCCTCGGCCGCTGCTGCAGAAGCCGGTTCCTTGACGCCGGCATCCTTGGAAGGCACAGGTGCGCCGGCGTTCGGGGAAGGCTCTGCGGCGGGTGCGGTGCTGCCTCGGGTGCGCCTGAAGAAGGCTCAGGTGCGGTGGCGCCCGGAGGATTGCCGGTCGCGGCGTCACCCTCGGCCGAGAGTGCCGAGGGCGCGCGCGCGACGAGGGCGGCGAGGAGAAGGCAGGCGGTGAGGCAGGCGAGGCTCGCCCGCTCACTCATAGGGGCCTTTGGCCGCGGCCAACTGGCGGCTGTACATGCGGCTGTAGACGCCGTTGCGCTCGAGCAACTCGATCGAGGGCCCGTCCTCGACGATACAGCCGCGGTCGAGCACGACGATGCGGTCGAACGAGTTTAGCGTCGAGAGCCTGTGGGCAATGGCGATCACGGTGCGGCCCTTGACCAGGCGCATCAGCGCCTCCTGGATCGACTGCTCGGACTCCGTGTCCAGCGCAGAAGTCGCCTCATCCAGCAGGATGATCGGCGCGTCGCGCAGGAACGCCCTGGCGATCGCCAGGCGCTGCCGCTGGCCGCCGGAAAGCTTCACCCCGCGCTCGCCGACCATGGTCTGGAAGCCCTCCGGCAGGCGGCTGATAAACTCGGTGCAGTGCGCCGCCTCCGCCGCCCGGTACACCTCCTCATCCGTGGCCTGCGGCCGCCCGTAGCGCAGGTTCTCCAGGATCGAGCGGTGGAACAGCGAGATCTCCTGCTGCACGACGGCGATCGAGTGGCGGAGGCTCTCCTGCGTCACCTTGGCGATGTCCTGGCCGTCGATCAGGACCTGGCCGGAGTCCGGATCGTAGAGGCGCTGCAGCAGCGCCAGGATCGTCGTCTTCCCAGACCCGGAGCGGCCGACGAGGCCGACCTTCTGCCCCGGGGCGATGCTCAGGTTGAAGCCCTGCAGCACGTTGGTCCCGTTGGGGTAGGAGAAGGAGACATTGGAGAACTCCACCGAGCCGCCGAGGTTGATCAGCGGCTTGGCATCGGCCGCGTCGGCCATCTCGTGCGGCAGCGCCAGCACCTGCACCGCCTCGCCCAGCTTGGCGAAGTGCTGGATGACGTCGACGCAGGCGGTGGCGAAGTCGCGCGAGGCGTTCAGCACGGTGAAGCCAAGCGTGGTCGTCAGCACGACGTCACCGATGGTGATGCTGCCGGCGCGCCAGAGCGTGATTGCCCAGGTCAGGACGCCTGCGGTGACGATGAAGACCGAGATGGCGTGGAACAGGCGCAGCCGCTCCAGCGACCGAAGGCTCTGGCGCTGCGCGAACATCTCGCGGCGGATCTTCCTGCCCAGCCGGTCGCGCTCGCGCACCCGGGCGCCGAAAGCCCGCACCAAGCCGATGTTGCTGACGACGTCGGTGATGTCCCCCGTCACGGCCGCGGCCCGCCCGGCGAAGCGGGCATGCAGGTGGCTGCCGTTGGACGCCAGCTTGGCGATGATCCCGCCGAGGACCGAGATGATCACCACCAGCACCAGGGTGATCTGCCAGTTGATGGAACTGAGCACACCGATGGCGGTGATGACTGCCGCCGCTGGCGGGATGGTGGTCCACGCCAGCGAGTTCTCGATCTGCCACGACGAGTTCGCCGCCGTGGTGATGCGGCCGGCCAAGGCGCCGGGGAAGCGGTCGGAGAAGTACCGGGTGCCATGCCCGGAGAGATGGTCGAACAGGTCGAGGCGGATGTCGCCGCCGACCGCCGGGAAGGCGTGCGTCGCGGTCCAGCCGGCAACTCTCCAGAGCAGGTTGTCGGCGGCGACGAGGCCGAGCAGCAGGGCGACCGCGCCCCAGAGCACAGCGTCCGACGGCTTGCCGAGGCTCAGCACGTCGACGAGGTTCTTCACGCCGTACTGCGAGCCGATGGCGCAGCCGACGGCGGCGAGGATCGCTCGCGAGGACGATCAGGTGGCTCCACAGCCGGCGACGCATATAGTGGAGAAGGAAGCGCACCGGGCCGTGCATCGCGTACGACGGCAAGGCCGGACGCGACAGCTGCGGGGCAAGGACGCGCGCGCGCGCTGGCGTGGCCGCCTCCTGTCCGGCACCCCCGCTGGGGCGCTCGCTCCGGTTCGAGCCCACATCGAGCCTCGCGGCTGGCAAGGCCGCGGGCGCATCCGCCTCTGCCGCACCCGCGTCCTTCGTCAGAGTATCGAGTGGAATCGCCGCGTCAGACACGTCCCGCCCGCGCGTTTCCGCCGCCCGCCTGCGCCCATGATCTAGCTTGCTCATCGCGTCCCGCTCAATGCTCCTGGGGTTCATCCCCGGGGGAGATAGGATAGCAATTCTGGCAGAAATCTGGAGCACCCTCGTGTTATTTTTGTGCAGTGCAAACACGACAGCGTTCCGATCCCGACCTACGCCCCGGGAAAACAAGGTTTTTACCACCGTCCGCGGGTCCGGCGGTTCGCAAGGGTTAACAAGATTTAAGTCTCGGCGCGAAGCCTCGACTCGCCTTGCCGCGGCCAAGCTCCGCCTGCCGCCGGCGCCGTTCCTCTCCGGAGATGGGGGGTTTTGCCGCTTTCGCTCCTGGGAGACATGACCGAAGCCGACTACGCCCGCCACGAGCGCATGCTCGCCGCCTACGGCTTCGGGCTGTTTCCGATACCGTCCTATCGCGAGGGTGCGGCAGGACAGTGGCGGCTGGTGCGGCACCTGCCGAGCCTCGCCGAAGGCTACGTCTCCGGGGCCGGCTTCGAGCGCGACCGCCACGTCCTCTACCACCGCCGCACGGCGTGGATGTCGACCGGGCTCTTCGAGCAGGAAAGCCATGCCTTCCACGTTCACCTCGCCCGCGGCGTGGTCGTCGTCGCCGGGCTTGGGCTCGCGATGTTCGTCCACGCCGCCGCGGCAAAGCCAGAGGTGGAGCGCGTCGTCGTCATCGAGATCGCCGCCGACGTCATCGACCTCATGCGCCAAGCCTGCGGCTGGGACCGCTGGCCAGGGCGCGAGAAGATCATAATCCTGCAAGCGGATGCACGCGACCCGGATGTGGCGCGGCACGTTCTCGCCGCAAGCGGCGGCAGAAGCCCCGACTACCTGTTCGCCGACATCTGGCCGGTGTGCGCGGATGCCGCCGCGCCGGGGGAGACGGCGGCGATGGTCAGGGCGCTGCGGCCACGAGCTGCCGGCTGGTGGGGCCAGGAACTGTCCTTCGCCCAGCGGTGGCGCGGCCGCGGCGGGATCGCCATGAAGAAGGCATGGAGGCTGCTCTCGCCGGCTACTTCGAAGGCCTTGGCGTGCCGGTTCCGGTGACGCCCGGCTACGCCGCCTTCTGCCGTGACGTCATGACGGCGAACGGGCTCTGTCGCCGCGCCGCCGGCAGGCGGCGGCTCGTTGCTGCGCCGGACATGGCGTCGCATTTTTCGCGCCGTACGCGGAGGAGGGTGACATGCGCCGGGCGCTCGCTGCCTTCTGCCTCGCGCTGTCCTTCTGTGCCGCCGCTGCCTTTGGGGCGCCGTCGGCTGCCTTCGCCCAGGAGGGTCTGCTCCAGGGCCCCGGCACCGCGACGAGCCAAGCACCGGCGCCGGCGGCGCCGAACATCGATCCGGATGTCGATCCGGCCGAGGACGAGGCCATCGCCAGGCGGCTGCGCTCGACCTACGCCACGATCGACGGCTTAGGCGCCGTGCAGGTTCGGGTAACCTCGGGCGTCGTCGTGCTCGGCGGCGAGGTCAGCGCCCAGGCGCTTCGCCAGCAAGCGGGGCGATTGGCGGCGAACGTGCGCGGCGTCGCCGAGGTGGAGAACCGCATCGAGGTCGCCCAGGATCTCGAAGGGCGGCTGACACCGGCGCTGCGCCGCCTGAGCGAGGTCTGGACCGACTTCGTCCGCCTGTTGCCGGTCATCCTTCTCGGGATCGCGATCATGGTCGCGGCCAGTGCCATCGGCCGCTGGTTGGCCCGGCTGAAGGGCCTTTACCGGCGGATCGCCGCCAACGCCTTCATCGCCGGGCTGCTGGCGCAGGTGGTGCAGACGGCCGTGCTGCTTGCCGGCCTCGCGCTGACCCTGCTGCTGCTCGACGCGACCGGCCTTGTCAACACCCTGCTCGGCGCCGCCGGCATCGTCGGCCTGGCGCTGGGCTTCGCGCTGCGCGACACGGTCGAGAACTACATCGCCAGCATCCTTCTCAGCGTCCGCCGGCCCTTCGACCCGTTCGATTACGTCCGGATCGAAAACCACGAGGGGATGGTGATCCGGCTGACGTCGCGGGCGACAGTGCTGTTGAACCAGGACGGCAACCAGATCCGCATTCCCAACGCCATCGTGTTCAAGGGCCTGATCGTCAACTTCACGAGGCGGCCGCAGCGGCGCTTCACCTTCACCCTCGGCATTGCGCCGGGCGAGGATCTGGGCCGGGCCCAACGGGTCGCGGTCGAGGCGCTGGCGCAGGTCGATGGCGTCCTTGCCGACCCGGCGCCGGCGGCACTTTACGAGAGCGTCGGCGAGTCGGCCGTGAACATGATCGTCGGCGGCTGGATGGACCAGAGCAGCCATGACTGGCTGCGGGTCCGCAGCGAAGCGATCCGCGTCGTCCTCACCAGGATGGGGACGGCTCACGTCGATCTTCCCGAACCGACGCTTCGTCTTCGCCGGGCGCCCCGGCCGGCGCGCGGCTTCGGCGGAAACGCAGCCTGCCATCGCCACCGGCCGCGACAGCACGCTCGACCGGGCGGTGCAGCAGGAGCGCATCCGCGGCCAGGACGGACTGGCGCAGGCGGGTCGCGGAGGAATAGGTCCCGGATATGCCCATGGGCCTCATCATACCCTCATCATGGTCCGGCCTTGCCGCGCCTTCCGGCGCCTCGCTATGATCGCAGGCGCAGCACCGCCGGCCCGAGCTGACAGGAACATCGATATGCTGCGCCTATGCGCCCTGATCACCGTCATGCTGGCCGCCACCGCCTGCCAGGGCGCCGGACCTTCCGCTTCAAGATCGTCTGACGCAGCCTCGCCGCCGCCGACCCAGCTCGAACGATCGATGCTGGGGCCGGATGCCGACGATCCGTACTTCCTCTCCCGCTTCCGCAACTGCGCCGCGTTCGGCTCGTACACCTACTGCCAGGCCGAGATGTACGGCGGCTTGCCGCAGTGACGGATTGTAATTGGGGAGACAGGAGGGAATTGCCATGACCACGAACGAAGCCGAGCCCCTTCGCCGGTTCGAGGACATGGCGCCGGGCGACCGGGCCGACGCCGCCGGGGCCGCATCGCGGTATCTCCTCGATCACGACTTCGCCAGCCTGCAGGAGGCCAGCGACGACCGTGGCCTCGCCGTCCAGGTGCTATGGGACGAGATCATGGTCCTGGCGCGTCTGCCGGCCTGCAGCGTTCCGATCTTCGCCTTCGCCGACTGAACCGCCGCTTGCTCCGGCAGACTGAGTTGAATTCGGGCGCCGTCATTGCGAGGAGGCGGAGCCGAGCGGCAATCCAGTGCCTCAAGTACTGGATCGCCACGCCGCTTCGCGGCTCGCGATGACGGTGTCGTTAAGGCAAGTGCATCAAGCCGACGTAAATCGCTGCTCCTCTATCCGCCGCCGCGGCGCCCGGCGGGAGACTTTGCCGCGGCCTCCAGGTCGCGGCGCAGCGCCCAGCCGACGTAGCCCTCGGTCAGCGCCCATGCCTCCGCTTCCACGGCGCCGGCGTTGCGGAGGTAGCGCTCAGCGAAGCCTTCGAGGCCCCAGCGCCGGATCTGCTCGAGGTGGGCGATCTCGTGCACCCAGTAGCGGGGCTTCGCCGCGTTCTCGGCGTCGCGAAAAACGATGACGCCGTCGAGGGCGACGGCCCGCGTCTGCGGGTGGAGAAAGGCATACGCCTGTACCGAGTGGGCGCCGCCGCCGCCGATGCGGTAGCGCACCCGGTCGAGTGCGCCGTCGTCGACGAAGCCGTTCAGCGCCTCGCGAATTTCGCCCGGCATCGGGGCCACGCGTTCCGCCCGGGCATGCCGCGCGGAGGCCGCCAGCCATCCGGCCAGCGCCGGCGCCGCGGTTGTTGCCAAGAGCGCGCCAGGGCCTCCGCCGGGCGCCAGGACGGCGGCGAGCAGGAGTAACGAGAGCGCGGTTGCCGCGGCGAGGGCACGAACCGGCCGGCGCGGCGGCATCATGCGCGTTGCGATCATGCGTACTGCGATCATGCGCGTTGGCATCATGAGCGGCGCGCCAAGTCGTTCTGCCCAGCCAGGGCGTCCTGCAGGGTGATCTCGTACTCGGCCTTGGCCGGGTCGTAGCTGCGCGGGTCACGGGCGAGGAACCAGTCCAGGGCCTCGTCCCAGTAGGTCACCGTCCACCCCGGCAACTCGCGCTTCACCGCCCTGGCGATGTCCAGCCCTTCCGCCGAAAAGGCGACAAAGTCGAAGCGCGAGCCGGAGACGTCCTCGTAGGCGAGGGGATGACAGCGGTCCTCATAGCGGGCGTTCCACGCCGCCAGCCTGCGGACCAGGGCGTCGCTCAACATCGGCCGCTCGGCGCCCGCACGCCCGCCGTCGTCGCGGACCTGGAAGCCGCTGGCGCAGTAGTCGGCGACGATCCGGATCGTCCTCATCTGTCTCCCGCGGCCCGGCCGCGGCCCGAAGCTTCCGTCGCCATGACAGTAGCACAGCCTGAGGCCCCTAAGGGCCCCGGAGGATTGCCAGCGACGACCCGCGCGCAATCGGCTATCATAGGGATATTTTCACAAGTAGCGCATTTTCAGCGGAGACTTTGATGAGCGCAGCTCTTTGTTCCAGCGACGTGCTGTTTCAGCAGCGATTTCTCAAGGCAAGCGGGTTGTATCCGGGACGCCTGGACGGGATGTGGGGGACGGTCACGGACCGTGCCGCGACGGCCTTTGCTTCGGCGAGCGAGGATCTGGCATCCGCCCTCGGCCGATTCGATCTCCGCTCAGAGCGGCTGATCGCGACGTTGCAGCTCCCGGCCCAGCGCGCCGCCCGGACGTTTCTCGCCCGCGCGCGGTCCTCGGCCATCGACGCCAGGATCATCTCGGCGACCCGTACCTACGAGGAGCAGAACCAGCTGTTCCGCCAGGGCCGCTACGGCAACCCCGGCTGCCGGGTGACCAACGCCCGCGGCGGCCAGAGCAACCACAACTTCGCCATCGCCTGGGACATCGGCATCTTCGCCGACGGGACGTATCTGAAGGGGATCACGGCCTACGAGAACGCGGCCCGCGCCTGCCTCATCGACGATCTGGTCTGGGGCGGCACCTGGCAGACGTTCCGCGACACGCCGCACTACCAACTCGCTAACGGGCTCACAACCGCGGCGACCCGGGCGCTGTTCGAGGCCGGCCAGCGCTACTTCTGAGCGCTACGTCTGGGCAGAGGCGAGCTCGGCCGGGCTCAGCAGGGCAACGCGGGCTAGCGCAAGGTCCGCGCTGAAGGCCCGGCCGATGGCGACGAGGCCGATCCGGCGGAGATGTCGCTTATCCAGGGGCTGGTCCAGCCGGTGCGGCTGAAAGTCCGTGAAGGGGAGGATCGCCTCACGCCATTCGGCGCAAGCGACGAAGGTGGCGCGGTAAGACTGCCA
Source organism: uncultured Alphaproteobacteria bacterium (assembly GCA_963746275.1). GTDB lineage: Bacteria > Pseudomonadota > Alphaproteobacteria > Rhodospirillales > Defluviicoccaceae > JAEULH01. The sequence goes on along the minus strand of CAVVAX010000034.1, from coordinate 24,601 downwards.
CGGGCGCACGGTATCGGGCGTGCGTAGGTGGCAGCCGTAGGTCTCGCCGTTGCCGCGAACCACAAGGGCCAGTGCGGCGAAGCCCGAGGCGTCGAGCGTATCGCCGCCCGCCGCTAGGTCGCGGGCCATCTGGATGAAGCCGCCGTTGTTCTCCAGCCGGACGTCGCCGGTGAGCCGCAGGCACGCCCGGCCGTCGAAAACTGCTGGCGCGAGGGTCGCGTCCGACACCCCGCCCATGACCCGGTCGCTGAAGGCCCGCCAGGCGCTGTTTGCCGGCGGGCCCGCGGCGAAGTCGTCGATGATCAGCATCGGCGACGGACCAGCGGCCTGGCGCCGCCGCCGCCCGCGCCGGAGGAAGCGATCTTCATCCTTAGGCAACCTCTGCATTTAATATTAGGATTATATCATAATTCTGTGTCGTAGCTCCGGTTGCGGCTTTGGGTTGTGCCGCGGGCCAGGGGCGGAAATGGGAGAGGGTTACGTTGTGTCGTCCGCTCATACCACGCTTCTGCAACCTGATCGCCCCGGTGAATCCGCATCCGCAGTGACACCCGATGCCGAGGCCTTCTTCGACGAGGCCACCTCGACCGTCTGCTACGTCGTCCGTGATCCGTCCAGCCGACGATGCGCCATCATCGACTCGGTCTGCGATTACGATGCGGCGTCGGGCCGGACCAGCCACAGCTCGGCCGACGAGGTCGTCCGATACGTCGCTGCGGAGCGGCTGGAGGTGGACTGGATCCTGGAGACCCACGCCCATGCCGACCATCTCTCCGCCGCGCCCTACCTCCAGGCGAAGCTCGGCGGGCGAACCGGCATCGGCGCGAACATCGTGACCGTGCAGAAGGTCTTCGCCAGGCTGTTCAACGTCGAGCCGAGCTTTGCCAGCGACGGCAGCCAGTTCGACGTGCTGTTCGCCGACGGCGACAGCTTCGCGATCGGCGCGATGAGCGGTCGCGTCATGCACACGCCCGGGCACACGCCGGCCTGCAGCACCTATGTGATCGGCGACGCCGCGTTCGTCGGCGACACGCTGTTCATGCCCGACTACGGGACCGCGCGCTGCGACTTCCCCGGTGGAGACGCGCGCGCCCTCTATCGCTCGATCCGCCGCATCCTGTCGTTACCGGCGGAGACCCGGCTGTTCACCTGCCACGACTACAAGGCGCCGGGCCGCGACACGTACGCCTGGGAGTCGACAGTAGGTGAGCAGCGCGCCGCGAACGTGCACGTGCATGACGGCATAGGGGAGGAAGCCTTCGTGCGCATGCGCACCGAGCGCGACGCCGGCCTCGACATGCCACGCCTGATCCTGCCGTCGATCCAGGTCAACATCCGCGCCGGCGAGCTGCCGCCGCCGGAGGCAAACGGCACCCGCTACCTGAAGATTCCGATCGACGTTCTGTAGCCGGGCGGAGAGGAGACGAGGACACCACGACCGGCCAGAGGGCCGGACAAGGCAGAGGGACGGGAATGAGACAAGATCGCGACGCTGACGCCTTTTCTTTCGGTGGCTCCGCAACTGGACGAGGCGGAGTTCGGAACGCTGGCCGCGCTGGGCTACAAGGCGGTGATCAACAACCGGCCCGACGGCGAGAGCGCCGATCAGCCGGCCGGCGCGGTGCTGGAGGCGGCGGCCCGCCGCCACGGCCTCGCCTACCGCCACGTTCCGGTCATCTCGGGGCGGCTCAGCGACGACGATGTCGCCGCCTTCGCCGAGGCGCTGTCGGCCCTGCGAGGCCCCGTCCTCGCGTTCTGCCGCACCGGCACGCGCTCGGCGACGCTTTGGGCGCTGTCTGAGGCGGTTCGTCTCGACGCCGACGTCGTGCTGCGGACGACGCAGGCCGCCGGCTACGACCTTTCGGCAATGCGGCCCCGGCTCGAGGAACGCTGGGAGGGCGTCGAAACCGCCGCCGCCCACGCGCGGCCCGATCGCCTGCACGGGCCGGCCTACGACGTCGTGGTCGTCGGCGGCGGCGCCGCCGGCATCTCCGTCACCTCCAGCCTGCTGCGGCGCAAGCCGGGCCTGTCGGTCGCCATCATCGAGCCCAGCGACAAGCACTACTACCAGCCGGGCTGGACGCTGGTCGGCGCCGGCGAGTACCCGCGCGCGGCCACCGAACGGCCCATGGAGCGGTGCATGCCCAAGGCCGCGCACTGGATCCGCGCCGCGGCCGCCGGGTTCGAGCCCGAGCACAACCAGGTCGTGCTCGAGGATGGCGAACGGGTGGCCTACCGAACGCTGATCGTCTGTCCCGGCATCAAGCTCGACTGGGGCGCCATCGACGGCCTCGCGGGGACGCTGGGGCGCAACGGCGTCACCTGTAACTACGCCTTCGACATGGCCGCGTACACCTGGGAGCTGGTCCGCAGCCTGCGCCGCGGCAGGGCGCTGTTCACCCAGCCGCCGATGCCGATCAAGTGCGCCGGCGCGCCGCAGAAGGCGATGTACCTGTCCTGCGATCACTGGTTGCGCCGAGGTGTGCTTTCCGACATCGACGTGGACTTCAACAACGCCGGCGGGGTCCTGTTCGGCGTGGCCGAATTCGTTCCGCCGCTGATGCGATACGTGCAGCGCTACGGCGCCCAACTTGCGTTCAACTCGACGCTGAAGGCCATCGACGGGCCGGCCAAGACGGCCTGGTTCGAGGTCGCCGGCGCCGACGGGGCGCGGACGACGGTCGAGAAGAGCTTCGACATGATCCACGTCGTGCCGCCGCAATGCGCCCCGGACTTCGTCCGCGAAAGCCCGCTGGCCGATGCCGCCGGCTGGGTCGAGGTCAGCCCGGAGACGCTCCAGCACGTCCGCTACGGCAACGTCTTCGGCATCGGCGACGCCTCCTCGACACCCAACGCCAAGACCGCGGCGGCGGTGCGCAAGCAGGCGCCGGTGGTGGCGGAGAACGTCATCGGCGTGCTCGACGGCCACGGGCCGCGGGCGATCTACGACGGCTACGGCGCCTGCCCGCTGATCGTCGAGCGGGGGAAGGTGGTGCTGGCCGAGTTCGCCTATGGTGGCCGGCTGACCCCGAGCTTCCCGCTGGACCCGCGGGTCGCCAGGCGCAGCGCCTGGATCCTCAAGGCCAAGCTGTTTCCCTTTATCTACTGGGACATGGTGCTGAAGGGCCGGGAGTGGCTGGCCGAGCCGCAGATCCTGCCGCACGAGCCGAAGGCCCACGAGGCGCAGCCTGCGTGCGACTTCGCCGAGGCCCCGGCCGCTGCCGCGCCGGTCGCTGCCCCCACCGCTGGCGCCAAGCGGGCCTGAACCGTGCTCGAAAGGCTGGTTCCAGCGCTGACCTGGGGCCGGGCCTACGATCGCCGGCAGTTCGCCGGCGACGCGCTCGCGGCCGCGATCGTCACGGTGATGCTCATCCCGCAGAGCCTGGCCTACGCGATGCTGGCCGGGCTGCCGCCCTACGTCGGCCTCTATGCCAGCATCCTGCCGTTGGTCGCGTACGCGCTGTTCGGCTCCAGCCGTGTCCTGGCGGTCGGGCCGGTGGCGGTTGTTTCGCTGCTGACGGCGGCCGCCATCGGCAAGGTCGCAGCGCCGGGCACGCCGGAGTACCTGGCCGCGGCGGTGGTGCTGGCGCTGCTCTCCGGCCTATTCCTCGTCGCCATGGGTCTGGCCCGGCTGGGCTTTCTCGCCAACCTGCTGAGCCACCCGGTCATCTCGGGGTTCATCAGCGCCTCCGGCGTCCTGATCGCGATCAGCCAGCTCAAGCACATCCTCGGCGTCCCGGCGCAGGGAGAAACGCTGCCGCAGATCGTAGCGGCACTCGCCGGTCGCTTCGATGAGGCAAATGCGCCGACGCTGGTCATCGGCTCGGCGACCATCGTGTTCCTCTTCTTCGTCCGCAACCGGCTGAAGCCGCTGCTGGCGCGCCTCGGCCTCGCCCCGCGCACGGCTGACGTCATGGTCAAGGCGGGGCCGGTCCTCGCGATCGTCGTCTCGATCCTGGCCGTCAGTGGACTGGAGCTCGCCGACCGCCGGCGTCAGGATCGTCGGCGAGATCCCGCGCGGCCTGCCGCCGCTCAGCCTGCCCGCGTTCGACGCCGGCCTGTGGCTCGACCTGGCGCCGGCGGCGGCGCTGCTCAGCATCATCGGCTTCGTCGAGTCGGTATCAGTGGCGCAGACGCTGGCGGCCCGCCGGCGCCAGCGGATCGAGCCCGACCAGGAACTCCTCGGTCTCGGCGCCGCCAACCTGGCCTCAGCGTTCAGCGGCGGCTATCCCGTCACCGGCGGCTTCGCCCGCTCCGTGGTCAATGCCGATGCCGGCGCAGAAACGCCCATGGCCGGCGTCCTCGCCGCCGCCGGCATCGCCGCTAACGACCTTGTTCCTGACGCCGCTGTTCCACGACCTGCCGCAGGCGGTGCTGGCCGCCACCATCATCGTCGCCGTGCTGTCACTGGTCGATCTTGGGCGCGATCCGGCGCACCTGGACCTATTGCAAGGGCGACTTCGCCGCCATGGCGCTCACCATCGCCCTCGTCCTCGCGGTCGGCGTCGAGGCGGGCATCGTCGCCGGGGTGATCCTGTCGCTGTTGCTCTTCCTCTGGCGCACCAGCCGGCCGCATATGGCGGTCCTGGGCCAGGTTCCCGGAACAGAGCACTACCGCAACGTCGATCGGCACGAGGTGGTCGTCAGCGAAAGCGTGCTCAGCGTGCGCGTCGACGAGAGCCTCTACTTCGCCAACGCCCGCTACCTGGAGGACCGGATCTACGCCCTGGTCGCGGAGCGGCCGGCGCTGGAACACGTCGTCCTGGTCTGCCCCGCGGTCAACTTCATCGACGCCAGCGCCTTGGAGAGCCTGGAGATGATCGCCGACCGGCTGCGGGCCATCCCGGGGCAGCGTCAGGCTCGACAATCCTCGTCGAGTTCACCATCGCCGGACAACGCTACCAAGCCCTCAACGGCGGCCCGCACGACGCCTTCAACGACGCCATCTCGCTCTCTGCCATGTGCCCAGACCAGGCTGAGGTGGACCGGCTGTGGGACGACCTGACCGCCGACGGCGGCAAGCCGGTCCAGTGCGGCTGGCTCAAGGACAAGTTCGGCGTCTCCTGGCAGATCGTGCCCGAGGCGTTGCTCGACATGATCAAGGACGCCGATCGGGAGAAAGCCAAGCGGGTCATGGAAGCGATGATGGGGATGACGAAGCTCGACATCGCACGGCTGAAGGCCGCCTACGACGGCGAGTAGCCCTGCTGCGCGGGGTCCGAAAGGCGCGCCTGGAGCGAGGGGGATTTAGGAACGAACGATGCCGAAACCGTATCGCGGAGGCTGCCGGTGCGGCGCCGTCCGCTACGAGATCGACGCCGAGCCGCTATTCGCCGGATACTGCCAGTGCCTGGACTGCCAGCACGAAACCGGCGGCGGCCACACCAGCTTCATGGGCTTCCCGAGCGGCGCCCTCGACGTGACCGGGACGCTCCGCTTCCACGAGGTCATTGCCGACTCCGGCAGCCCGATCCGCAGGGGCTTCTGCCCGGCCTGCGGCTCTCCCATTCTCGGCGCGCCCGATGAAGCGTACGGCGTGGTCGTGATCAGGGTCGGCAGCCTCGACGATCCGAGCATCTTTGCGCCGCAGTTCATCTGCTATGCGAGCCGCGGCCACGCTTGGGACTTCATCGATCCGGCGCTGCCTCGCTTTCCCAAGCTGCCGCCAGAGGCGGGTGATGAGGAGCGGCCGGCGCCGCCCGAAGGGTAGGGCGGTCCTTGATGGCGCGGCGCACCGCCTTCGCAGGTGACATGGCCTTTTTCATCGCCCTCTTCGCCACCGCGCTGGCGCTGGGCGCGGCGCTTGCGCATGCGCTGGAGCTGCCGAACAAGATCGGCTTGTCGCGCGACGACTACTTCGTCGTCCAGCAGATCTACGCCGGCTGGAGCCGGCTCGGCTATCCTCCTCGGGCATCGAGCTGGTCGGGCATGCTCGCCGTCGCCGTCCTCTACCGACGGCAGCCGAGGGTGCTATGGCCCGCGCCTGGCCGCGCTCGGCTGCCTGCTCGCCGCGCAGGCCGTCTTCTGGATCTTCACCTTTCCGGCCAATCAGGCGACCGCCGACTGGACCCTTCTGCCGGAGACCTGGGAGAGCTTGCGCCGGCGATGGGAGTACTCGCACCTGGCCGGCGCAATGCTGCAGGCGCTGGCCATGGCGAGCCTGATCATCGCGGTGCTCGTCCGTGACAAGGACCGATGAGCGCCCGGCCTTCGCTTACTCCGCCGGCGGCGGCGGGGGCGCCTCCAGCGCCTGGTTGGAGCGGGTTACCTCGTCGGCTTCGAGATAGATCCGGCCGCCCTTCTCCTTGAACGCCTCGGCCATCTTGTCCATGCCGGCGCGGGCATAGGCGCGCACCTCCTGGGTCGTCTGCATCGAGCAGAACTTCGGCCCGCACATCGAGCAGAAGTGGGCGAGCTTGTGCGCCTCCTTGGGCATCGTCTCATCGTGGAAGGCGCGGGCCGTCTCGGGGTCGAGGCCGAGGTTGAACTGGTCCTCCCAGCGGAACTCGAACCGCGCCCGGCTCATGGCGTCGTCCCAGGCCTGCGCCGCCGGATGCCCCTTGGCGAGGTCGGCGGCGTGCGCCGCGATCTTGTAGGTGACGACGCCGGTCTTCACGTCCTCGCGGTTGGGCAGGCCCAGGTGCTCCTTGGGCGTGACGTAGCAGAGCATGGCGGTGCCGAACCAGCCGATCATCGCCGCGCCGATCGCGCTGGTGATGTGGTCGTAGCCCGGGGCGATGTCGGTGGTCAGCGGGCCGAGCGTGTAGAACGGCGCCTCGCCGCAGACGGCGAGTTGCTTGTCCATGTTCACCTTGATCTTGTGCATCGGCACGTGGCCGGGGCCCTCGATCATGACCTGGACGTCGCGGTCCCAGGCGATCTTGGTGAGCTCGCCCAGCGTCTCGAGTTCGGCGAACTGAGCGGCGTCATTGGCATCGGCGATGGAGCCGGGACGCAGCCCGTCGCCCAGCGAGAACGAGACGTCGTAAGCGCGCATGATCTCGCAGATCTCGGCGAAGTTCGTATAGAGGAAGTTCTCCTTGTGGTGCGCCAGGCACCACTTGGCCAGGATCGCGCCGCCGCGGCTGACGATGCCGGTGACCCGGTCGGCGGTCAGCGGCACGTAGGCGAGGCGGACGCCGGCGTGGATGGTGAAGTAGTCGACGCCCTGCTCGCACTGCTCGATCAGGGTGTCGCGGAAGATCTCCCAGGTCAGCTCCTCGGCGACGCCGCTCACCTTCTCCAGCGCCTGGTAGATCGGCACGGTGCCGATCGGCACCGGGGAGTTGCGGATGATCCAGTCGCGGATGTTGTGGATGTTGCGGCCGGTGGACAGGTCCATGACCGTGTCCGAGCCCCAGCGGATCGCCCAGACCAGCTTCTCCACCTCCTCGACGACCGACGAGGTGACCGCCGAGTTGCCGATGTTGGCGTTGATCTTCACCAGGAAGTTCCGGCCGATGATCATCGGCTCGACCTCCGGGTGGTTGACGTTGCAGGGGATGATCGCCCTGCCGCGGGCGACCTCGTCGCGGACGAACTCGGGGGTGATGAAGTCCGGGATCTCGGCGCCGAAGCCCTGGCCGTCGCGTCTTGCCCTCGCACCGGGCCTGCTCGCGGCCGAGGTTCTCGCGCACCGCGATGTACTCCATCTCGTCGGTGACGATGCCGGCGCGGGCATAGGCGAGCTGGGTGATGACTTGGCCCGGCCGGGCGCGGCGCGGCCGATGGCGAACGGGGAAGTCCGGCACCCGCTGGGCTTCGCCCACGAAGCCGTTGTCGGCGGCGCTGATGGTCCGGGCGTCGTAGGCCTCGGTGTCGCCGCGCGCCTCGATCCAGGATGCGCGCGGGCGGGGCAGGCCGGCGTCGAGGTCGATCGTGGCATCCGGGTCGGTGTAGGCGCCGGAGGTGTCGTAGACCCTGAACGCCGCCTCCCCCGCGGACGGATCCAGGGCGATCTCGCGGAAGGGGATGCGCAGCCGGCCTTCGGCCGCCTCGACATAGACTTTACGCGAGGCCGGCAGCGGCCGGGTGGTCAGCGCGATGGTGGGGGTCTTCGCCGAGCCGTCCATGTCGGATCTCCCTGTCGTTCGTTGTGATCCGGGGCGATCCGAGAACGCGGCGGCCTGAGGAGGCGAGGTGAACACGAGCCGCTCGTTCCTGTCCCTACGCCGGCATGACCCGGATCAGGTTCTGAGGGTCTCCATGTTGCCACCCTGCCGATAAGGACCGTGGTGGGCCGATGGTCTCTCAGCCTCCTAGCGAGGCTCCCCTGGAACGCGAACAGGATGCACCGGTCGCAACGGCAGCGTCAAGCGCGACCGCGTCGCATCTGCGTCGCATCGGCATCGCCGAGCTGGCCATCGGGGGGTGAAGCCGGAGCCGGCGCGGGCTAAGCTGCGGGCGGAGGCGAGACGGCAGCAGCGGGCACGAGCCATGGAACAGGAAGACGAGCCGACGAAGTACGTCCCTATGACACCGGCGGACTACGACCGCCTGGTGGGGATCCTCGCCAATTTTCCGAGCGCCGACGCGATGAACCTGGAAGAGCTGGATGGCTACATGTGCGCGCTGGCCTGCTCCCCGGAGGACGTCCCGCCGGAACAGTACTTGCCTTTGTTGTGGGGCACGGTCGGCGATGACGATGAGCTTCTTCCCGATCTCGAGGCGGCACGGGAGTTCGTCGGTCTGATCAACCGCCACTTCGGCGGGGTCATGCTGCGGCTGGAGGCCGAGGAGGACTTCGAGCCCATGCTGCTTGCGGACGAGAGTGGCGAGGTCGCCGCCAGCGACTGGGCCTGGGGGTTCGTCCGCGGGCATGCGCTTTCAACCCGATGCGTGGGACGAGCTCGTGGACGACGAGGAGTACAACCACGTGCTCATGCCCATCCTGGTCCTCGCCCAGGAGCGCGACCCAGACCCGGACCCGGAGATGCCGCCGATCGAGGAGCCCATCACCCCCGAGGAGAGGGAAATTCTCGTCCGGGCGATAGGGGCCGCGGCGCCGGCCATCTATGACTATTTCTGGGAGGCGCGGCAGAAAGGCTGGGCTCTGAGCGAGGACGACGAGGTCCCGTGGCCCGGATCGCTCAGCGCGCAGATCCCCTACCGCCGGGAAACGCCCAAGGTCGGCCGCAACGACCCCTGCCCCTGCGGTTCGGGCAAGAAGTACAAGCGCTGCTGCGGCAAGGACGGCTGAGGAGCCGCGTGCCGCTAAGCCAGCTCCGCGTCAGCGGCTCCCTAGGGTAAGCCCGCTGGGTCGCCGTCCGCTGCCGGCGCGTCAGCCAGAGGCTCGTCCCGCAGCGCGTCGCCCTGCGGAGCCTCGCTCTCGCGCCTCGCCCCGGGGCCTCGTCCACCGCAGCGCGCTGCTCCGCCATCTCCCACACCTCCTCAATGGCGTCGATGACGCCGCCCGGGTGGATGTGGTGCAGCATGTGGCCGGTCCCGGGCCACAGCCGGAGCCGCGAGCTGAGGATGTCGTGGTGCAGCCGAACGGCATGGTTGTGGTAGCCGGCAAGGCGGTCCTTGGTCCCAGCCAGGATCATCACCGGCACGTCGATGGCGGGGTAGTCCCGCCAGGTGCGCCGCGCCCAGCCGCGCATGGTCGCGGCTTCCTCGGCGCCGGCGCGCAAATGCCACGGCCGCAGGGCGAGCTTCGCCGGGAACTCGGCGTAGGTCGGCGGGATTGGGTTGGGGCTGAACATGCCCTTGACCATCGCCTTTCCGAAGATCGCGCCCATGACTGGCGAGATGGTGTTGCGGCCGATCCAGCCGATGACCGGCTTGGAGTTGATGGCTGAGATCGCCGCATCCGGCCGCCGGTGCGGATAGTAATAGCCAGATTCGACGACGACGCCGCTGATCTCGTCCGGATAATCGAGGGCGAAGCACAGGGCCACGCACGCCGCCCAGGAGTGGCCGAAGATCACCGGCCGTTCGACCCCGAGCACGGCGAGCGCGTCGCGAAGCAGCGCCGCCTGGGCTTCCGGCGTCCAGACGACGTCCTTCGGCCGGTCGCTGTAGCCGAAACCGGGCCGGTCGAAGGCAATAACGCGATGGTTGCGGGCCAGCGGCTCAAGGATGCTCAAGACAAAATCCTGGAGCATGCTGCTGTTGCCGTGCAGCAGGACGATCGGCGGGCCGTCGCCGACGTCGACGTAGTGCAGCCGCACCCCGTCCACGGTGATGAAGTCGCCGATCGGCGGATGCCGGCGCTCGGCTGCCCGAGCCTGCCAGTTCACCAGGGCGGCAACCCCGGCCAGGGCGGCGGCGGAGCCCAGCACGGCGGCGGCCGCACGGCCGCCGGTGCCGCGCCGCGCTGGTCGCTCGGCCACATCCGGCACCGCCGCCGCTGGAGATATCCGCCGGCGCTCGGCCGAGGTCGCTTCGTGCCGTCTGCTATCACTGGGGCCTCCGTCTTGAGGGACTGGCCGCGCCTGCCGCGGCTGGCGCCGAGCCGGCACCCGCCACAGGAACGGCGTGCTTATGCGGTGGTTCCGCCGCGGTGAAGCGACCCGGTGCGACCGGTTACCCGGCTGGCCGAAGAACATGAACGATTGGTAATGTTGCCGTAAGGCGAAGGTAAGGCTGCCGCCGTAACTATCGTTCGCCTACGACGTACCATCCACGACGTACCGACGGAGAACGCGCTTGAGTTCCGCGACGACCCCGCGCCTTGCAAGATCCCGCAGAGCGCTTTGCCCCGCGGCGGCGCTCATGGCGGGCACACTCGCGTTGGCGCCGGTGGCGGCGCCCGTGCCGGCCCTGGCACAAAGCGCGCCGGCTGGCTTCGCCGATCTTGTCGAGCAAGTGAACCCGGCGGTCGTGCAGATCGTCGTGAAGAAAGCCGCTGCGCCAGGCGCCGCTCCCGGCGAAGACGGCGCGTGCCCCGGGCATGCCCGAAGGCATGCCGGACGCCCCGCTCCCAGACGGTCCCTTAAAGGAGTTCTTCGAGCGCTTCTTCAGCGAGCGCGGGCCCGGCGGCCGGCCGCCTCAGGGCGAACTTGCCGCGCTCGGCTCCGGTTTCGTCATCGATCCGTCGGGTATCATCGTCACGAACAACCACGTCGTCGGCGACGCCAGCGAGATCTCGGTCCGGACCAAGGACGGAGAGGAGCTTGCGGCGACGCTCGTCGGCGGTGATGAGAAGACGGACCTCGCGGTGCTCCGCGTCGAGCCGAAGGCGCCGCTTCCAGCCGTGCGCTGGGGCGATTCGGACGCGCGTGCGGGTCGGCGACTGGGTGATGGCCGTCGGCAACCCGTTCGGCCTTGGCGGCACGGTCACCGCCGGCATCGTCTCCGCCCGGGGCCGCGACATCGGCGCCGGACCTTACGACGACTTCCTCCAGATCGACGCTTCGATCAACACCGGCAACTCCGGCGGACCGCTGTTCGACGGCGACGGCGGGGTCGTCGGCGTCAACACCGCGATCTTCAGCCCCAACGGCGGCAACATCGGCATCGGCTTCGCCATCCCGTCGCAGATCGCGGAGGACGTGGTGGCGCAGCTTCGCGACAAGGGCATGGTCGAGCGCGGCTGGCTGGGCGTCATGATCCAGCCGGTGACGGCCGAGATCGCCGAGAGCCTAGGCCTGAAGGAGACGCGTGGCGCGCTGGTCACCGAGGTCACGGCAGGCAAGCCCGGCGGCGAAGGCCGGGCTGCGCCAGGGCGACGTCGTCCTCAGCTACGACGGCAAGGAGATCAGCACGCTGCGCGACCTGAGCCGCGCGGTGGCGGACACGGCGGCCGGCTCGGCGGTCAGGGTTGAGCTCGTGCGCGACCAGAAGGTGCGCACGCTCACCGCAAAGATCGGCGCCCAGGAGCCGCAGCAGGTGGTGGCCCAGGCCGACCGCGGCAGCAAGGCGCCCGAAGCGAGCCGCGGAACGCAGTTTGCCGGCCTCGGCCTGACCGTCGTGCCGCTGGACGCACAGAGCCGGTCGAGGTTCGGCGTCGGCGACAAGTCCAACGGCGTGGTCATTGCCGAGGTCGACGCCGGCAAGAGCGCGGCCGCCAAGGGGCTGCGCCCCGGCGACATCATCACCAGCGTCAATCAGCGGCCGGTCGCCTCGCCAAGCGAATTCGCCTCGGCCATCGAAGAGGCCGGGAAGGCACAGCGGAAGGCGGTTCTTCTCCTCGTCGAGCGTGACGGCGAGCAACGCTTTGTCGCCGTAGAGTTGGCGGATGCCTAAGCACCTCCCCCCTGCCGGTGTTCCCCAGCCACGGTGACGCAGGGCTGGCGCGCACTCCCGCACCCAGACTGCGCCAGCTGGCCCCGTTCCCACGCCCCCGGGAACGGGGCCTTTTTTTCCGGACACACGCCGAAGGTACCCATGTCGGCGTTCACGCCCCGCGGCGGCGGCGCTAAGGTGACGGCATGCGCATCCTGGTGATCGAGGACGACGTCGAGACGGCGGGCTACCTGCGCAAGGGCCTGAGCGAGAGCGGGCACGTCGTCGACCACGCGGCGACCGGGCCAGATGGCCTGGCCATGGCGCTCGGCGACACGCTACGATGCCCTGATCGTCGATCGCATGCTTCCCGGCCTGGACGGCCTGACGCTGATCAAGAGCCTGCGCGAGCAGCAGATCGCGGCGCCGGTCCTCATCCTGAGCGCGCTGGGCCAGGTTAACGACCGGGTACGCGGGCTCAAGGCCGGCGGCGACGACTACCTGATCAAGCCCTTCGCCTTCTCCGAGCTCCTGGCCCGGCTCGAGGCGCTGGCCCGGCGCGGCGGCGCCGACGACCGGGTCGCGACCAAGCTCAAGGTGGCCGACCTGGAGATGGACCTGCTCGCCCGCATCGTCCGCCGCGGCGGCCGGCAGATCGACCTGCAGCCGCGCGAGTTCCGCCTGCTCGAGTACCTGATGCGCCACGCCGGCCATGTCGTCACCCGGACGATGCTGCTGGAAGGCGTCTGGGACTATCACTTCGACCCGCAGACCAACGTCATCGACGTGCACATCAGCCGGCTGCGCGGGAAGATCGACAAGGGCTTCGCCGCACCGCTGCTGCACACGGTGCGCGGCGCCGGATACAGCCTGCGTGCGCCGGCCTAATCTCGTCCGCTCCTCCGCCTTCCGGCTGACGCTTCTCTATATGATCCTGTTCGGCACCTCGGTGCTGGGCCTGCTCGCGTTCATCTATCTGTCCACCGTGGCGGTCATCGACCGCCAGACCGAGGACACCATCGACGCCGAGGTGCGCGGGCTCGCCGAGCAGTACCGCGAGCAGGGGCTCGCCCGGCTGATCGACGTGATCCGCCTGCGCAGCAGCGTCGACGGTCCGGACTACTACCTGCTCACCGACCCGAACCTGACCCCGCTCGCCGGCAACCTCGTGGCCTGGCCGAAGGAAACGGAGGGCGCCAGCGACTGGATCCGGCTGACGGTTCACCGGCAAAACCAGAGCGGGGCGAGCTCCCGCGACGTTCGCGCTCAGTTGTTCACCTTGAGCGGCGGCTACCGGCTGCTGGTCGGCCGCGACACCCACGAACGAACCAACCTGCGCAACATCGTCATCAAGGCGCTGGCCTGGTCGCTCGCCGCCGCCCTGGCGCTCGGCCTGGCTGGCGGCATCGTACTCAGCCGAAGGATGCTCCGCCGGGTCGAGCACGTTGCCCGAACCTCGCAAGGGATCATGGCCGGCGATCTCAGCCGCAGGATCGCGATCACCGGGACCGGCGACGAGTTCGATCGCCTCGCGACCAGCCTGAACGCCATGCTCGACCAGATCGAGCGGCTGATGACCGGGATGCGGCTTGCCACCGACAGCCTCGCCCACGACCTGCGCAGCCCGCTCACCCGGCTGCGCGGGCGCATCGAGCTCGCTCTGCGCCAGCCGCCGCAGGCGGCGCGCGACCGCGAGGCGCTGGCCGACGTCCTGCGCCAGGCCGAGGCGGCTCTATCGACCTTCGACAGCCTGATGAAGATCGCCATGGCCGAGGCCGGGATCGGCACCGCCGACCTTCACGTCGTCGATCTTGCCGGCATCGCCGCCGATGCCGCCGAGCTCTACGAGCCGGTTGCCGAGGAGCGCGAGATCCGGCTGTGCATCCAGGCGCAGACCGGCGCCTTCGTCCGCGCCCAGCCCGAGCTGCTGGCCCAGTCCATCACCAACCTGATCGACAACGCGGTCAAGAACACGCCGTCCGGCGGGCGCATTGACATCGTCGTCGAGGCCCGCAGGTCGGTCGTCGTCCTCTGCGTCGTCGACACCGGCCGCGGGATCCCGCCGGCCGATCGCGATCGGGTCCTCGACCGGTTCGTCCGCCTGGAGGAAAGCCGCAGCACGCCCGGGGCGGGCCTCGGTCTGGCGCTGGTTGCCGCGGTCGCGCGGATGCATGGTGCGCGCCTCAGCCTCGAGGATGCGGCGCCCGGGCTCCGGGTGACGCTGCGCTTTCCGCTCGCCCGCGAGCCGGAGCTGCCGGCGAACACCGCGCCGTCACGCAGGCTTGATGTGCGACCGTCGCTGCGATCGGTTACGATGATCAACGCGGACACTCAGGCGACGCTGCTCACCAGCCGGCGGTGCCGGGCTCGCCCTTGAACGGGCCGACGACGTCGTTGGTGATCCAGCCGCCATAGAAGCCGCCCGGCTGCGGCTGGACCCGCTCGCCGTCGACGGTGCACGCGTCCATCGCCGCCGGATAGAAGGCGACATGGTCGCGAATGGCGGCAAAGGCTGGCGACGGCTGCGGGTACGACCAGGCCGCCCGCGCCGCCACCGCCCCGCCGACGACCACGTCGAGGTATCGGGCCGTCCCCTTCCACTCGCAAAACGAAGTGCCCGCGGCCGCTCGCAGGAGCGACCGATCAACATCGTCCGGGGCGAGGTAGTAGCTGGGCGGGTGGCTGGTTTCGAGCACCCGCCAAACCTGCTGGGCGTCCGCGATCACCCGCCCGGCGAAGACGACGCGGACGTGGCGCGCGACCCGCTCCAGCCGTGGCGGGCGGGGGTAGTCCCAGACCGACTCCTGGCCCGGTCCCGGCGCGTCCCGCCTCGGCCAGCCTGCCACCATCTTCGCCTCCTTGCTGCTTTCCGGCTCAGGCGGCCTTGGCGATGCGGCCTTCGAGCACCGCCAGAAACTGGGCCAGCCATTGCGGGTGGGCCGGCCATGCCGGAGCGGTCACCAGGTTGCCGTCGGTAACGGCCTCGTCGACGGCGATGTCGGCGAAGCGGCCGCCGCCGGTCTTCACCTCCGGCGCGCAAGCCGGGTAGCAGGAGAGCGTGCGGCCCTGCACCACGCCGGCTGCGGTCAGGATCTGGGCGGCGTGGCAGATGGCGGCGACTGGCTTGCCGGCGTCGAAGAAGTGACGAACGACGTCCAGCACCTTGTCGTTCAGCCGCAGGTACTCGGGCGCCCGGCCACCGGGGATGACCAGGGCATCGTAGCCGGCGACGTCGATCTCGTCGAAGGTCGCGTTCAGGGTGAAGTTGTGGCCGGGCTTCTCGGAATAGGTCTGGTCGCCCTCGAAGTCGTGGATCGCGGTCCGGCAGGCGTCGCCGGCCTTCTTCCCGGGGCAGGCGGCGTCGACCCGGTGGCCGACCATCTGCAAGGCCTGGAACGGGACCATGGTCTCGTAGTCCTCGGCGTAATCGCCGACCAGCATCAGGATCGTCTTCTCCGTCATGGCTTTCCTCCCTCGTTGATCGAGCTTTGCATTCGCATATGGGCGCTCCATGCGCAGCGATCACCCCGCCACCGCCCAGGCTATGCCCGGGCTCGACCCGCCTAGCCTGTGTTCGGGTGCTCCCGTATGATCGCGATTAAGAACGAGAAGAATCAAGGGAGGCGGCGGCTTGGCGGAGCAGCTCGTTCTCGCCATCGATCAGGGCACGACGGGAACGACGGTCCTGGTCTTCGACCACGACGGCCACATCCGCGGCCGCCATTACGCTGAGATCACGCAGCACTATCCGCAGCCGGGCTGGGTCGAGCACGACCCGGCGGAGATCTGGTCGACCAGCCTGGAGGTGATCGGCGGCGCGCTCGCCGCTGCCGGCACGGATGCTGCCGCCATCGCCGCCATCGGCATCACCAACCAGCGCGAGACGACGATCCTCTGGGACCGCGCCACCGGCGCGCCGGTTCATCCGGCGATCGTCTGGCAGGACCGGCGGACGGCCGGAGAATGCGAGGCGCTGCGCCAGCGCGGGCTGGAGGCGATGGTCCGCGATAAGACCGGCCTCGTGATCGACCCCTACTTCTCCGCGAGCAAAATCAGCTGGATGCTGGACCACGTGGGCGGGCTGCGGCCTCGTGCCGAAGCGCGGCGAGATCGCCTTCGGCACGGTCGACAGCTGGCTCGTCTGGCAACTCACCGGCGGCCAGATCCACGCCACCGACTACTCCAATGCGTCGCGGACCATGCTCTACGACATCCGCGAGTGCGCCTGGGACGACGAGCTGCTCGCCCTCTTCGACATCCCCCGCGCCATCCTGCCGGAGGTGCGGCCGTCGTCCTGCATCTACGGCCACACCGTCCCCGCCAGCTTCTTCGGCGCCGCCGTGCCCATCGGCGGCATCGCCGGCGATCAGCAGGCGGCCCTGTTCGGCCAGGCCTGCTACGGCAAGGGGCTGGCCAAGAACACCTATGGCACCGGCTCGTTCGTGCTGATGAACACCGGCGCCAAGCCGGTGCTGAGCCGGGAAAAGCTGCTCGCGACGCTGGCCTGGGGGATCGGTTCGGAGCCGGTCGAGTACGCGCTGGAGGGCGCGATCTTCGTCACCGGCGCCGCCGTCCAGTGGCTGCGCGACGGGCTCGGCATCATCCGGAGCGCCGCCGAGACGGAGGCGCTGGCCCGCTCGCTTGCCGGCAACGACGGGGTCTACTTCGTCCCGGCGCTGGTCGGCCTCGGCGCGCCGCACTGGGACCCATACGCGCGGGGCACCATCATCGGCCTGACCCGCGGGACGAGCCGCGCGCACCTCGCCCGCGCCGTCCTCGAGAGCATCGCCTACCAGACCCGCGACGTGGTCGCCGCCATGGAGCGGGACTCCGGCATCCGGCTGAAGGAGCTGCGCTGCGACGGCGGCGCCGCCGCCAACGCCTTCCTGATGCAGTTCCAGGCGGACATCCTCGGCGTGCCGGTGGACGTCCCTGAGGTCGCCGAGACAACGGCCTTGGGCGCCGCCTATCTTGCGGGGCTTGCCACCGGCTTCTGGTCGGGGCGCGGCGAAATCGACGAAAAGTGGCGGCTTGCCCGCCGCTACGAGCCGCGGATGGGCGCGGACGAGCGCGACCGGCTCTACGCCAGGTGGACGGACGCGGTTGCCCGCTCGGCCGGTTGGGCACGGCCGTGAGCCCCGGACCGACGCTGAGGGATGCGAACATTGCCAGGCTCGATCGGGGCGTCTTCGACGTTCTCGTCATCGGCGGCGGCATCAACGGCGCCGTGGCCGCCGCGGCGCTCTCGGGCAAGGGCGCGCGCGTTGCGCTGATCGATCGCGGCGACTGGGGCGGGTTCACCAGCCAGGAGTCGTCCAACCTCGCCTGGGGCGGCATCAAGTACCTCGAAACCTACGACTTCCGCCTCGTTCGCAAGCTCTGCCTCAGCCGCAACCACCTGCTCCGCAGCTTCCCCTCCATCGTCAAGGAGATCCGCTTCTATACCGGCGTGCCGCGGGGCTTTCGCCACGGCCGGCTGAAGCTCTGGGCCGGCGCATGGCTCTACTGGCTGATGGGCAACGGCTTCACCCGGCCGCCGAGGCTGCTCTCGCCCGAAACCATGGGCGAGGAGGAGCCGATCCTCGACGTCGAGCGCATCGTCGGCGGCTTTGAGTACTCGGATGCGTACCTCCACGACAACGATTCCCGCTTCGTCTTCACCTTCATCCGCTCGGCGCTGAACAATGGCTGCATCGCCGCAAACTACGTCGAGTCCCTCGGCGCCAGGCGCGACGGCGGCATCTGGGAGACGCAGGCGCGCGACGTCGGTGCCGGAGCCACCTTCCCGATCCGCTCGCGGGTCCTGGTCAACGCCGCTGGCCCCTTCGTCGACGCCCACAACGCGCTCACCGGGCAGAAGACCGAGCACCACCACGTCTTCTCCAAGGGCGTGCACCTGATCGTGGACCGGCTGACGCCCCATCGGCGGGTGCTGACCCTGTTCGCCAGCGACGGCCGGCTGTTCTTCGTCATCCCCATGGGCGCGCGGACCTGCATCGGCACCACCGACACCCGGGTGGACAGCCCAACGAGCACCGTCACAGACGAGGACCGCGACTTCATCCTCGCCAACGTCAACGACAAGCTGAAGCTCGCGGAACCGCTGGGCCGCGCCGACATCATCGCCGAGCGCTGCGGCGTCCGCCCACTGGTTATCCGCGGCCAGGGCGGCGGCAGACGGGGCGGCGGGCGGCGGGCGGCGGGGGCGGCGGCGAGCGCGACTGGATGCAGCTCTCGCGCAAGCACGCGGTCGAGGTCAACCGCGCCGACGCCCACGTCAGCATCTTCGGCGGCAAGCTCACCGACTGCATCAACGTCGGCGACGAAGTCAGCCGGGCGGCCGGCGCGCTGGGTGTCGATCTCCGTTTTCCCGATCATCGCTGGTATGGCGAGCCGGCGGCGGAGGTTCGAGGCGAATTCGAGCATCAGGCCCGGCTGATGGACCTCGACGGCCTGACCGCGCCCACCTCCACCGAACCGCTGACCCGTAGACTCTGGCGCCGCTATGGCGCCCGCGCCTTCCTGCTGCTGGAGGACATCCGCCGCGATCCGCGTCAGGCGGCGATCCTGATCGAGGGCACCGAGTACATCCGCTGCGAGCTGAAGGAAACGGCGCGCCGCGAGATGGTGGTGACGCTCGAAGACTTCCTCCGCCGCCGCTCGAAGATCGCCCTGGTCGTGCGCCGCGAGGAGATCAGGCGCTCGCCAGGGTTGGCCGAGGCGTGCGCCATCCTGTTCGGCGAGCGGGCGGCGGAGAAGCTCGATGAGTACTTCATCGGCGCGGAGCGCGAGGCCGCGCCAATGGCTGAAGGCGATGCAAGCTTCGTAGCACCGGTTTGAGCACATGCGAGGAGAACGAGCATGACGGCGACGACGGTTCCCGGCCACGGCGAGACGGCGGTGGCAAGGCTGCTGAACGAGGACGAACGCGAGGTCAGCGTCGTCATCAGCGACCCCTCGCGGCCGGACAACCCGCTGATCTTCGTCAGCGAAGAGTTCGAGCGCCAGACCGGCTATCCGGCGGCGGAGGCGCTGGGGCGCAACTGCCGCTTCCTTCAGGGGCCGGGCACCGACCCGCGCGCCGTGGCGGCGATCCACGCCGCGCTGGACGCCGGCGCCGAGATCACCGTCGACATCCTCAACTACCGCAGGGACGGCCGGCCGTTCTGGAACCGGCTGCGCATCCGCCCGCTGCTCGACGCGTCGGGCAGCGTCCGCTATTTCGCGGGCGCCCAAAACCCGATCGACGAAGCCGACGTCCTTCCCCGGCCGGTGGGCGCGATCTTCGATTAGCCGCCGGTGTTCGACTAGCAGGCAGGCGCGCAAGCGGAGGCACGCTCACCTAAGCTGATAGTCCAGGACTATCACTGCTGCTAGAGCAATCGATTGGCTAAATCACCGTCCGTGGCCCGCGTACGCATGCATGTCGGGCACTGGGTGGCGGGCATTTAATTGTTGAGCGTAGCCAGTTTTGCGGCGGCTGCACTCGTGGCGGCCACAATCGCGGCCGGGCGGACGTTGAAGTACGAGGACCAGCGGAGCGTGGCTGCGGAGGCCGCGCATGGCTGAGCCGATCCTGCCCTACGCCATCCGCCAGTTCGCTATCGATCCCTTGATCCCGATCGAGGTGTTCGGGATCGACATTTCGTTCACCGCCTCGGCTCAGGCGATGGTGACCACGGTCATCGTGAGCATCACCTATCTCCTGGGTCCGTCCTTCCGATCATCTTTACCATCGAGTTGATTTCCTATGTATTCCGCCCAGTAACCCTCGGCGTTCGGCTGTTCGCAAACATTCTTGCCGGCCACATCATGGTTAAGCTGTTCGCCGACGGATGCGTCATGATCCTAGAGGCTGCTAGACCCGGTGGCCTTCCGATAGTGATCTTGCCGATAGCGTTGATGTGCATTCTTTATGCATTCGAGTTCTTGATCGTCTTCATTCAGGCCTACGTGTTTTTAGTCCTCAGCTCTACGTATGTTGGTGAAGCCGTGCGTGGGCACTGAGTGTTTCACGGGAGCATCGAAGGAGGTTGAATATGACGGACGAAGGCGTGCGCCTACTGGCTACCGCGTTCGCGCTTATCCCGCTGTTCGGCGTCGCCTTGGCGCTCGGCAAGATCTTCTCGGACTGGATCACCTCCGTCGCCCGCAATCGTGCCGCCAAGGAAGCCGTTCAACCGGTAGGCCTGCTGGCCTTCGCGCTGACCGAGGCTATCGGATTGTTCACGTTGATCATCGCCTTTCTGATCCTGTTCGTCGGCTGACGACGCCGAGCTGCCGGCGCGTCGCCGCGTTGGGCTCTTCTCGCCATAGCCGGCGCCGGTGAGCGCGCCCACCTTCAGCTCCGTCAGCCGCTCGGCGGCAAAGCCGATCATCTCGCGCAGAGCGGCGTCGGGGTAGCCGGTGGCGAAAGAGCATCGTCTTGTCGGTCATCGATGGTTCGTCGATAAGGTTGCGGGCTGCAACCTGGACTTCGACGGACCATCGATGACCGACGAGATGATGAGTCTCCGCGCCGATCGTGGAGAAGACCCCCGGCGCCGATCGCTTGCGCGAGATGATCGGCTTTGCCGCCGAGCGGCTGATGGAGCGAGGTGGGCGTGGTTGGGAACCAGCGTATTCCGAGTGACTAGCCGCGGTTGAGGCCCCAAAACCCTAAGCCCGCCGCCACGTGGTTCCGCCGGGCCGGTCCTCCAGGATCACGCCGCGGGCGTCGAGCTCAGCGCGGATGCGGTCGGCTTTGGCGAAGTCGCGCGCGGCGCGAGCGGCGGCGCGGACCGCCACCTGTTCCTCGATCCAGCTCGCATTGGGACCCTTCCACACCGCCGGCGGATTGCCTGTAGCCGTAGCGCTGCCGCTCCCCGGGGTTATTATTGTGACAGACGGGGCCGCAGCCTCGCCCGGAACACGCGCTCCCCGCAACCAGGCCTCGGGCTCGGCCCACAGCAGACCCAGCAGTCCGGCGCTCGCCTTCAGCCGCGCCCGCAGCGCCGGCCGCTCCGCCGGCTCCGCCTTGTTCAGCGCGCCGAGCAGCTCGTGCAGCACGGCGATGGCCTGCGGCGTGTTGAGGTCGTCCGCCAGCGCCGCCTGCACGACCGGATCAGGTTCGGCGTCGGCCGCCGCGTCGTCTCCGTCGCCTTCCGCGCAGCGCAAGGTAGAACCGGTCGAGGCTCCTTTTTGCCCGCACCAGCGCCGCCTTGGTGAAGTCGAGGGGCTGGCGGTAGTGGGTCTGTAACAAGAGCAGGCGGATCGCCTCGCCCGGCGCCTCGGCCAGCAGGTCGTGGACGGTGTAGAAGTTGCCGAGGCTCTTCGACATCTTCTCGCCCTCGCTCATCAGGTAGCCGTTGTGCACCCAGAAGCGGACGAAGGGCCGGCCGCCGTGGGCGCAGGTGCTCTGCGCCAGCTCATTCTCGTGATGCGGGAAGATCAGGTCCTGGCCGCCACCGTGCAGGTCGAACGTCTCGCCGAGGTAGCGCCCGCTCATCGCCGAGCACTCGATGTGCCAGCCGGGGCGGCCGCGACCCCAGGGGCTGTCCCAGCCCGGCTCGTCCTCAGCCGACGGCTTCCACAGCACAAAGTCGCCCGGGCCCTTCTTGTAGGGGGCGACCTCGACCCGGGCGCCGGCGATCAGCTCGTCAGTGTTCCGCCGCGACAGCCGCCCGTAGTCCGGCATCGAGGCGACGTCGAAGAGGACGTGACCCTCCGCGGAATAGGCGTGGCCGCGCTCGATCAGCGCCGCGATCATCGCCACCATGTCGGCGATGTGATGCGTTGCCCGCGGCTCCAGCGTCGGGCGAAGGCAGCCGAGCGCCGCCATGTCCCGCTCGTACGCGTCGGTCGTTCGCGCCGTGATCGCCTCGATGGGCTCGCCGCTGGCGCGATGCGCGGCGATGATCTTGTCGTCGACGTCGGTGATGTTGCGAACGTAGGTGACGTGGCTCTCGCCGTAGAGGCGCCGAAGCAGGCGGAAGAGCACGTCGAAGACGACCGCCGGCCGGGCGTTGCCGACATGGGCGAAGTCATAGACGGTGGGGCCGCAGACGTACATCCGCACCGACCGCGGATCGATCGGGGTGAAGAGTTGCTTTGCGCCGTCCAGCGTGTTGTATAGGTGCAAACTCATCGACGCATCAGCCTTCGGTAGTAATTAGCGGTGGCAAGTACAACAAGCAGCGCCGCGGGGCGCACCGCTGTCGGCCCGGCCGGCGCAAGGCGCCCCCGTGGCCGCGCCTTTGTCAAGCACGAACCGCTTGCGCCCGTCCCGGCGGCCCGGCGCGGTCGCCGCGAGAACGCCCGCCCGGCGCGGGGCGCGCCATGACCACCATGCGGGCGATGTACGTCGATTACTTCCACCTCGACGAGCCGCCGTTCTCCATCGCGCCCAACCCCCACTACCTGTTCATGAGCGCCAAGCATCGCGAGGCGTTGGCGCATCTGGTCTACGGTGCCTCCGGCGGCGGCTTCGTGCTGCTCACCGGCGAGATCGGCACCGGCAAGACCACGCTGTGCCGCTGCCTGCTCGAGCAGCTTCCCGAAACCTGCGACGTCGCCGTCATCTTCAACCCCAAGCTCTCGGCCGGCGAGATGCTGGCCGCCATCTGCGACGAGTTCGAACTGGTTTATCCGGCGGCGGCTTCGGCCGTGCCTGCCGGCATCAAGACCCCCAGCATCAAGACCTTTGTCGACACCCTCAACGCCTACCTGCTCGCCCGTCACGCCGAGGGGCGCACCGCCGTCCTCATCCTCGACGAGGCGCAGAACCTGACCCCGGACGTGCTCGAGCAGATGCGGCTTCTGACCAATCTCGAGACCAACGACGAGAAGCTCCTGCAGATCGTCATGATCGGCCAGCCCGAGCTCCGAACCATGCTGGACCGGCCGGAGCTCAGGCAACTGGCGCAGCGGATCACCGCCCGCTACCACCTCGAGGGGCTGACCCGGGCCGAGACCAGCGAGTACGTCCTGCACCGGCTGCGCCGGGCGGGCGGCCGGGAGTCGCTGTTCCGCAGGGGCGCGCTGTCGCTGCTCTACCGGCTGAGCGGCGGGGTCCCCCGGCTGATCAACGTCATCTGCGACCGGGCGCTGCTCGGCGCCTACGTCCAGGGCGAAACCGCGGTGACGAGGCAGACGGTGCGCAAGGCGGCGAATGAGGTGTTCGGCCTGCCGGAGCGGCGGCTCACCCCAGCGGGGCGGCTGATCCAGCAACTCGTGACCGTCATGACCGTGCTCATCGGCGGCATCGGCCTGGCCGCCGCGATCTACTTCTTCGCCCCGGCCTCGCTTCTCGACACGCTCCGCCTGGAAGACGTGGCCGACGGCGCCACGCCGGCCGAGGCCGCGTCTTCGCCCCTGCGTTGAGCGGAGGCGAGAGGGTTCCGGATGTCGTTCATCCTCGAAGCGATCCGGCGGTCGGAGGAGGCGCGGCACAAGCGGCTGATCCCGGACGTCTCGACCATCCACACGGCGCTGCCCGCGCCTGCCAGGGCGGCCAGCTCGCGGACGGTTCAGGCGGCGCTGGCCATGGGCATTGCGCTGGCGCTGGTCGTGGCTGCCGGCTTCGCCCTCGGCCCATGGCTCCGGCAGTTGCGCGAAGCGGAGCCGCCGGCACCGGTCGCGGCGGCGGCGCCGGCCGCGGAGCGCGATGTCCCGGCGGCCAGCGAGCCTGCGCCAGCGTTGGGCGAGCTTGCGCCGGCCGCGGCGTCGTCGGCTCCGGCAGCCGCGCCAGCCCCCGCGCCTGTCCCCGCCGCCCCGCGCCAGCCCCCGCCGGCGAACAGGCGGAGGCGAAGCCGCCGCGCCGGCCCTATTCATCGCCCGCAAGCAAGCCGGCCCGAGAAGCCGCGGCGCGAGCCCAAACCGGTGGCACCTTCCGCGAGGACCCAGAGCGAACAGGGGATCGGGCAGGCCGCACGGGAGGCCGCGCCACCCTCGCCTGAGGCAAGCGAGCTTGTCGCCGCCACGGCGTTGCGCGACCTGCCGCCGTCGGTGCAGCGCACGCTCCCCAGCATCGCCATCACCCTGCACCGCTACGCCGCCGGCGCCGACGCCCGCATGATCCGCGTCAATGGCCGGGTCGCGCACGAGGGCGACGCCATAGGCGGCGAGCTCAGCGTCGCCGAGATCACCCGCAACGGCGTGGTCTTCGCCATCGGCGGCCAGCGGTTCTACATGGACGCGTTCCAGACCTGGCAGGCCAAGTCCGGGTCTTGATTTCGCGGCTCCGGCGCTTCCGCTACCCGCGCTTGTCCCGCGCGTCCTGAGCTCGTGACGCGACAGGGCGACGCGCGAAGCGGCTCTCCGGCGGCCTCTCAGGCGACCTCGCCGCGCAGCCGGCGTTCGGCGGTCTGCCGGCCGATGAGCGGCAGCAGCGCCTTCAGCTCCGGGCCGTGCTCGGCGCCGGTTAAAGCCAGGCGCAGCGGCTTGAACAGGGCGC
>CAVVAX010000033.1:0-91452 GCA_963746275.1 uncultured Alphaproteobacteria bacterium | reverse complement strand
CCGCGTTGGCCTCCATGGTCGAGGCGTCCACCCCGATCCGATCGCCCTTCACCAGACCGCGCTCCGCGATCAGCGACAGCACCCAGCCGAAGACCGCCTCGTGGACCTCATGCGGCAGGCGGCTCCGCGTCTTCGACAGCCACGAGTGGTCCGGCACCCGGGCGGTTGTCTCAAGGCGCAGAAAGTCCCTCAGCGAGAGCGAAGTCTCGCACAGCGCCACTCGATCCCGCGTTCGGAAGTTCGATGCCCTCGAAGTAGCCGACCATGTGCATCCGGAAGTACCGCCCCGGCGGGATCGACGGCGCCCATCTTCGCCGCGTAGTACGGCTTGCACGCCGTCTCGGCGAAGGTGTCGAAGCCGGCATCGATCAGAACCGCCTGCAGCCGATCGTAAAAGACGTGCCCGGGTGATCGCGGCATCTCCCGCCACGTCACGACCAGATCACCCTGCCGATCCCCTTGCCGTCCCAGCGCCATGTCGATCAATCCCTCGAACCGCTATGGGTGCAGGGAGTCAGAACCAGCCAACTTCGTCAACGGGCTGCTATGGGTGCAGGGAGTCAGAACCAGCCAGCTTCGTCAACGGGCTGTTACGGCGGATGGCCGCGCCGAGAAGAAGAACCACCAGCCCTATTCGAGCCTTTCGCGCCCGACGAGTGGCTGGTGACCCGGACGCCTTGCGTCCTGTTGCAGCGCACGACCGCAAAGGAGCAGAACCGGCGACTGATTGCCGCGGCCCTGCCGCCCTCTTTTCTGGCCGAGCATCAGGCCGTGGTGATTGAAAACCATCTCAACATGGTCCGGCCAATTGTGGAGAGACCGAAGGTGCCCCCTGAAGTCCTTACCGCATTTTTCAACAGCGTCGCCGCAGACCGGGCCTTCCGCTGTGTGAGCGGGAGTGTTGCCGTCTCCGCGTACGAGCTTGAGGCCCTGCCGCTGCCCGATCCAGCCGCGCTGAATGAGTTGGCGGAGCTGGTGCGCTCCATTCCGAGCGCGCCAGCATCGAGGCAGAGTGCGGACGGCTCTACGCCCTCGATGCCGCTGAGACGGCATGAGTCTCGCGGCTGTATGTTTCCCGAGGGGTCGTCGCCGAACGGCTCCCCCTGATTTTCCCTGAGGGCACGCTCAATCGGCTCTACTGCACGCGCGAGCTCGCCGCGAGCACCGTGTTCACCATGCTCTACATCGGTGCTGTGGAAGGGCTGGGGCGCTATCTTGGGCCGGTTCACGTCTACCGCATGACGGAGGAGCAGGCGGCCATGGCCGACCAAGCCGCCCGCGAAGCTTACGCTGATGGCGTCCTGAAAAAGAACTTCCGGGCCCCCGGCAAGCGCTGGTTCGCCGACAACACCCGCGAGCCTATCCGCGACGAGACGTTGCGCGATGGGCTGGTCGCCGTCGGTGCCGTCGCCCGGCGTGAGGACTTGCCGACAACATCCGGCCTGCCGCGCTATGCTCTCAGGAGCGACTTCGCTGCCCTGTTCAATCCGGCTCTTGACGGCGAGAAGCTGGAAAAGGCCATTGCCGCTTTTCAGGCAGCGCACCTAAGCAAGAGCGCGCTCGCGCGCGTCTCGATTATGCTGGCTGGGGCCGCCGGAAGCAGAGCCGGTGTCCTTGTTGTCTTTCCAAACAAGGAGACCCGGATACTTGCCCCCGGACCCAGCTCGATCATCGCCAAGGCCGTCGTCGAGGAATTTACCGCCCGCTTCCTCATTGAACCTGCCATCTTGTGGCTTAGCGAGAGCGGGAACAAGGTGATTGCTCGTGATGACAAGCTTGCTGGTTCCATCGGTCTCAGGATCGAGGCGGATGAGAACCTTCCCGACCTGATTCTGGCTGACCTTGGCCCGGCCGAACCCCTGCTGGTATTTGTAGAGGTGGTTGCTACGGACGGCGCGGTCACGGCCCGCCGGAAGGATGCGATGCTTGACCTGACCGCTGCGGCAGGCTTTCAGAGAGGCCAAGTGGCTTTCCTCACTGCATACCAGGACCGGGAATTGGCCGGATTCAGAAAGACCGTCTCCGCTCTTGCATGGGGATCCTTCGCCTGGTTCGTCTCGAAACCGAATTGCCTCATTCAGCTGAGGGACGGTACAACTTCTAGCGTAAGACTTGCCCAACTCATCAGCGGCTAATTCCGTGGCCAGGAGTTCGAGATCGAGAACTCTACCCCGCGCTGCGCAAGCTCCAGTGAGCGAGGGGGCTGTCGCGGCGCCGGAGGCCGGCTCGGGCTCTCGCCACATCGAAGCGTTCCTCGAGATGATGGCGGCCGAGCGCGGCGCGGCGCGCAATACGCTGGACTCCTACGGCCGCGACCTGCGCGACTTCGCCGCCTACGCCCGGCGCTGCGGGGTTGCGCCCGAAGCCGCGGATGCCGCCGCCGTGCGCGGCTACCTCGCCGGGCTCGCCGCCGCCGGCCTGTCGCCCCGCACCGCCGCGCGGCGCACCTCCACCCTGAGCCAGTTCTTCCGCTTCCTCCTCGCCGACGGCCTGCGCCAGGACGATCCCATGGCGCTGGTCGATCGGCCACGCGGCGGGCTGCGCCTGCCCAAATACTTGAGCGAGGAGGAGGTGGACCGGCTCCTGCTCGCCGCCCACGACCTGCCCGAGCCCGAGGGCTTGCGCCTGGTCACGCTGATGGAGGTCCTCTACGCCACCGGCTTGCGGGTGTCCGAGCTCGTTGGGCTGCCGCTTTCGGCGCTCTCGCGCGACGGCCGCGTGCTCCTCGTGCGTGGCAAGGGCGGGCGGGAACGCACGGTTCCGCTGACCGATCCGGCCATCGACTGCCTCGCCCGCTACCGCCGATCCTTGCAAAAGCCTACCGCCGGCAGCAGCGGCTCTCCCTTCCTGTTCCCCTCGCGCTCGCGTAGCGGCCACCTCACCAGAGCCCGTTTCGGCCAATTGCTGAAGGAGCTCGCCGTCGCCGCCGGCCTCGATCCGGCCAGGGTCTCGCCCCACGTCATCCGCCATTCCTTCGCCAGCCACCTGCTCGCCCACGGCGCCGACCTGCGCAGCCTACAGCAAATGCTGGGCCACGCCGATATCAGCACCACGCAAATCTACACCCACGTCCAGGCGGACCGGCTGCACAGCCTGGTCCAGCGCTCGCACCCCCTCGCCCGCCGCAAGCCCGGCTGAGCCAGGGCGGGCGGGCGTCGGGTCGTTTCGCTGGAGCCCGGCTCGCGCCGCGCCCTATACTCGCGCGCCTCACCCCACCGGAGCCACACGGGAGGACCTCCCCTTGAGCTTCACCGTCGTCACGCCGCACCGGATCCGGCCGAACCGCTCGCAGCTCTCGGTGCCGGCGTCCAACCCGCGGTTCCTCGAGAAGTCGACGCAAAGCGGCGCCGACATTGTCATGTTCGATCTCGAGGACTCGGTTCCCGTGGCCGACAAGGAGCGAGCGCGCGCCGCCCTCATCGAGGCGCTGGGCCAGCTCGATTGGGGAGCGCGCACGCTGTCGGTGCGCATCAACGGCCTCGACACGCCGTTCATGTACCGCGACGTCGTCGACGTGATCGAGAAGGCTGGCGACAAGCTCGACCTCGTCATGGTGCCGAAGGTCGGCACCGCCGCCGACGTCTACACCGTCGACCTGCTGCTGACCCAGATCGAAGCGGCGATGCACAGGCAGAAGCGCCTCGGCATCGAGGTGCTGATCGAGACCGCGCTCGGGATGCAGAACATCGACGCCATCGCCGGCGCCAGCGACCGGCTGGAATCGCTGCACTTCGGGCCCGGCGATTTCGCCGCCTCCACCGGCGCCAGGACCATGACCATCGGCGGCCCGCACCCCGGCTATGCCGTGCTCACCGACGCCGACGCCGAGGGTCGGCGGAGCGAGCACTGGAATGACATGTGGCACTACGCCCTGGCCCGCCTCGCCGTGGCTGCCCGCGCCCATGGGCTCAGGCCCATCGACGGACCTTACGCAGACTTCCGCGACGAGGCCGGCTGCCGCGCCGCCGCCACGCGCGCCGCCGTCCTCGGCTTCGAAGGCAAATGGGTGATCCACCCCGGCCAGATCGAGATCGTCAACGACGTCTTCAGCCCCGGCGCGGAAGAGCTGGACAAGGCCAGGCGGATTATGGCGGCGATGGCCGAGGCCGAGGCCAAGGGGCTCGGCGCCGTCACCCTCGACGGCCGCATGATCGACATTGCCTCAATTCGCCAAGCGGAAGCATTGGTGCGCAAATGCGAGGCCATCTCCGCGCGTGGCGGCCCGCCGGCCGCACGATAAAGCCGAACCTTAAGGGTGGCGCCAGCGCATCCTTTGCGGTCGCGCCGGCCCCAACGCTGTGGTACGAACCCCCGCCATGCGGACGTTTCTCGACTTTGAAAAGCCGATCGCGGAGCTGGAAGGTAAGCTCGCCGAGTTGCGCCACTTGAGCAGCACCGGCGAAATCAACATCGCCGATGAAGTCTCGCGCCTGCAAGTCAAGCTCGATGCCTCGCTGAAGCAGGTCTACGGTCGGCTCAGCGCCTGGCAGAAGGTGCAGGTTGCCCGTCACGTCGACCGCCCGCACAGCCGCGACTACATCAGTGTCCTGATCGAGGACTTCACCGCGATCGCGGGCGACAAGCTCTTCGCCGAGGACCCGGCGATGATCGGCGGCATTGGCCGCTTCCGCGGCCGCAGCGTGATGGTCGTCGGCCAAGAGAAGGGCGCCGACACCGAGGGCCGGCTGCGCCACAACTTCGGCATGGCCCGGCCCGAGGGCTACCGCAAGGCCCAGCGACTGATGCGGCTGGCCGACCGCTTCGCCCTGCCCATCCTCACCTTCGTCGACACCCCCGGCGCCTACCCCGGCGTCGACGCCGAGGCGCGCGGCCAGGCCGAAGCCATTGCCCGCTCCATCGACACCTGCCTGGAGCTGCGCGTCCCGCTGGTCAGCGTAATCATCGGCGAGGGCGGCTCGGGCGGGGCGATCGCCCTTGCCACCGCCGACCGGGTGCTGATGCTCGAGCATTCGGTCTACTCCGTCATCTCGCCCGAGGGCTGCGCCTCGATCCTCTGGCGCGACAGCGAGCAGGCCAAGGCCGCGGCGCAGGCGCTGCGCATGACTGCGGACGACCTGAAGGAGCTCGGCGCCGTCGATGCGATCATCGCCGAGCCTCTGGGCGGCGCCCACCGCTCGCCGCAGGAAGCCGTCGCCGCCGTCGGCGACGCGCTGGCCGGCGCGTTGGACGAGCTGTCGGCGCTGGACGGGGAGGCTTTGCGAGCGGCGAGGCGGGAGAAGTTCCTGCGCATGGGGGCGCAAACTACGAGCTGAAGACCTACGAGCTGAAGGCCGGTGGTGCGACGGCCCGCGGGGCGGCGCGACCGATAAATCAGGGGAAAGGATAGTTCATGGAAGATCGTCAGTTCGTCCTGGTCACGGGCGGCGCGGGGTACATCGGCAGCCACGTCGTCCATGCCCTGCGCGACGCCGGTTGGCCCGTGGTCGTCGTCGATGATCTTTCCACCGGAAGGCGCTCCGCCATTCCGGAGGACGTGCCGCTCATCGAGGGCGACATCGGCGACCGGGCGTTGATGGACGCGGCGCTGGCGCGGCACACGCCCGTGGCGGTGATGCACTTCGCCGGCTCCATCGTCGTGCCGGAATCCGTCAGCGATCCCTTGCGCTACTACTCCAACAACACCGCCGCCAGCCTGACGCTGATCGCCGCCTGCGTCGCCGCCGGCGTCGACAACTTCATCTTTTCCTCCACCGCCGCCGTCTACGGCGAACCCGAGCGCTCCCCGGTGGCCGAGAGCGACCCGACGGCGCCGATCAACCCCTACGGCTCGTCGAAGCTCTGCACCGAGTGGATCCTGCGCGACACCAGTGCGGCGACGCCACTCCGCTACGTGGCGCTGCGCTACTTCAACGTCGCCGGCGCCGACCCGGAGGGGCGGACGGGGCAGTCGACCGAGAAGGCGACGCACCTGATCAAGGTGGCCTGCCAGGCGGCGCTGGGCCTACGTCCGGACATGCAGGTCTTCGGCGACGACTATCCCACCGCCGACGGCACCTGCGTGCGCGACTACATCCACGTCAGCGATCTCGCCGAGGCCCACGTCAAGGCCCTGGACTACCTGGCCGCCGGCGGCGGCAGCACCGTGCTGAACTGCGGCTACGGCCACGGCTTCTCGGTTCGCCAGGTCCTGGAAACGGTCCGCGACGCCGCCGACGGCGAGCTCGTGTGGCGGATCGGTCCGCGCCGGGCGGGCGACCCGCCGGAGCTAGTCTCCGCCAGCGGCCGCATCCGCGAGGTGCTGGGCTGGGAGCCGCGCTACGACGACCTGCGCTTCATCGTCGAAACCGCGATGGACTGGGAGCGACGGCTGGTCAACGAGGGGGCGTAAGGGCGACGGGCGGCGGGAGGCGGGAGGCGGCGGCGATGGCGGACGACGGCAAGATCCTCATCGGCGCGGCCGACGATGGCCCCGTCAGCTTCGATCTCCGCTTCGCCAATCGCCATGGCCTGATCGCCGGCGCCACCGGCACCGGCAAGTCGGTGACCCTGCAGGTACTGGCGGAGAGCTTCTCGCGGAACGGCATCCCGGTGGTCCTGGCCGACGTCAAGGGCGACCTGTCCGGGCTCGCCGCGGCCGCCGCCCCGTCGGAGAAGCTCGCCCTGCGTGCCCGCCTCACCGGCCTCGATGGCCTCAGCGGCGAGGCGGCGCCGGTCGTCTTCTGGGACGTCTTCGGCCGCGAAGGCCATCCCGTCCGCGCCACCGTCTCAGAAATGGGACCGCTGCTGCTCGCCCGCTTGCTCGGCCTCAACGACACCCAGGAGGGCGTGCTTCAGGTCGCCTTCGCCGTCGCCGACGATCAGGGCCTGCTGCTCCTGGATCTCAAGGACCTGCGGGCGATGCTCACCTTCGTCAGCGACAACGCCAAGGAGCTCCGGGCGCGCTACGGGAACGTCGGCGCGTCGTCTGTCGGCGCGATCCAGCGCCAACTCCTCGCTCTGGAGCGCCAGGGCGCCGAAGCCTTCTTTGGCGAGCCCGCGATCGCGATCGCGGACCTGATGCAGTGCGACGCCAGG
Source organism: uncultured Alphaproteobacteria bacterium (assembly GCA_963746275.1). Lineage (GTDB taxonomy): Bacteria > Pseudomonadota > Alphaproteobacteria > Rhodospirillales > Defluviicoccaceae > JAEULH01. Next base: position 84,417 of record CAVVAX010000033.1, on the reverse strand, counting down.
GGCCGCGGCCACGTCGGCATCCTCGCCGCGGCCGAGCTGGTGCAACGGCCGGCGCTGTACTCGACTTTTTTGCTCTGGATGCTCTCCGAGCTGTTCGAGGAGCTGCCCGAGGTGGGCGATCTGGACAAGCCGCGGCTCGTCTTCTTCTTCGACGAGGCGCACCTGCTGTTCGACGACGCGCCAAAGATCCTGCTCGACAAGATCGAGCAGCTCGTCCGGCTGATCCGCTCCAAGGGCGTCGGCGTCTACTTCGTCACCCAGAGCCCGACGGACCTCCCCGACGCCGTCCTTGGCCAGCTCGGCAACCGCATCCAGCACGCGCTTCGGGCGTTCACCGCCAGCGACCAGAAGGCCGTCCGCGCCGCGGCGCAGACCTTCCGCGCCAACCAGGCATTCAAGACGGAGGACGCGATCACCGCTTTGGGCGTCGGCGAGGCGCTGGTCTCGACGCTGGAGGGCAAGGGGACGCCGACGATGGTGCGCCAGACGTTGATCCGACCGCCGGCCTCGCAGATCGGGCCGGTGGACGAGGCCGTCCGCTCGGCGCTGATGGCCGCCGGCCCCTTTGCCGGCTGCTACGACCTCGCCATCGACCGGCAGTCCGCATACGAGGTGCTGGCGGCGCGCGCCGAAGCCGCGGCACCGGAGCAGACCGTGCGGGCCGAGGACAAGGTTCAGGGGAAGCGCGCTTCGCGCACACGCCAGCCGGCGCGAACCGGATGGCTTCGGCGAGGCCTTCGCCAAGTCGGCCATGCGCTCGGCCAGCCGCCAGCTCGGCACGGCGCTGGCCCGCGGCCTCCTCGGCTCGCTGTTCCGCGGGCGGTAGCGGCAAGTCCGCCGCTGCCCCCGCCCATGGCCGCCGCCGCCGCCGACGCCGACGTCGACGCCGACGCGAAGGATCTTTCCCAACGAGGACGCCACCCCCCGCCGCGTCGGCGCCCCCGTCCTCGAGCAGTTACCGGCGCCGTCGCGAAAGCAACGGAACGGCGGCTCAGCCGAACTTGTAGCTGATGCCGTAGCCGCCGCGGGGGTAGGACCACTCGATCTCGTCGCCGGCGGCGCGGGCGACGATGCGGCAGGTGCCGCACTCGAAGCAGCCGTCGAGCGATCCCGAGAGGGACCCGTCCGGCTGCATCGACCAGCACCCGGCCGGGCACAGGGTGACCAGCTTGGCCAGCGTCGGCGAGACTGCGTTCGGGTCCTTGATCCGGATGTGCGGCCGACCTTCGTCGACCAGGTAACGGTTCTGGAACAGCTTCTCTTCGACCTTGATGCTCGTGGTCATCGCACGCCCTCGCTATCTTGAATGCATCACCGACCAGGCCGCGCAGCGACCGGCCCTTGAGGAAACTCTTCGCGATCGCTCGCTCCTTCGTCTTCTTGTCCTCGCCGTCGACGCGGATCCAGGTCTGCGCCGCCCGCGACAGCAGCCGCGGGTACGTCGTCACGAACTGCTTGTTGCGGTGGAGCACGCTCGGCAGGTCGCGGTACTTCTTCAGGTCCTTGATCACGTAGCTGGCGTCCAGCTTCTCGCGGTAGAGGCGCAGCGCCTTCGCCGTCATCGGCTGGCCTATCTGGCGAAGCTCGACCACCGTCTCCGCAGCCATCCGCCCGGACGACATCGCCATGTTGGAGCCCTCGCGGTGCAGCGAGTTCACCATCTGCGCCGCGTCGCCGACGATCAGCCAGCCGTCGCCGAACAGCTTCGGCATCGCCCTGTAGCCGCCCTCGGGGATCAGATGGGCGGCGTACTCCTTGACCTCGCTGCCGTCGAGAAGCTGGCGGATCGACGGGTGCTGCTTGAACCGCTCGAGCAGGCCGTACGGCGTCACGCCGGTGTCGACGAAATCGGAGACGAGGCAGCCGATGCCGACCGACAGCGACTCCTTGTTGGTGTAGATGAAGCCGGTGCCGAGCATGCCTTCGGTCACCGCGCCGGCGGCCTCGATGACGACGCCCTCCTCGCCGGAGATGTTGAAGCGCTGCTCGAGCACCTCGGCCGGCAGGAAGTGCGTCTCCTTCACCGCCAGCGCCACGTGGTCCGGCTTGACCTCGTTGCGAAGACCCGCCCTTTGCGCCACCAGCGAGTTCACCCCGTCGGCGAGGATGACGACGTCGGCATGGATCTCGCCGCCGTCGCGGTCGGTCTTCACTCCGATGACGCTGCCGGCGGCGTCGCGGAGCAGGTCGATGACCGTAGTCTCGCAGATCACCAGGGCGCCGGCCTTCTTCACCGTCGCCGAGAACCACTTGTCGAACGGCGCCCGCAGGATGGTGTAACGGTTCGGCCGCTCCTCGTTGAAGTCCTCGGAGCGGTAGTGGGTGCCGACGTGGGAGCGCTCGTCCAGCATCCACATCCGCTGCTCGACGATGTGCCGCTCCAGCGGCGCCTCGTCGCGGAACTCGGGGATCATCTCCTCGACCGCGTCGGCGTAGAGGATGGCGCCCTGCACGTTCTTCGCGCCGGCGTATTCGCCGCGCTCGATCTGCAGGACGTGGACCCCGCCGCGGGCGAGCGTCAGCGTCGCGGCGTTGCCGGCGGGTCCGCCGCCGACGACGATGGCTTCGAAACGTTCGGGCATGGTGTCTCGCTCCTTCTCGTCAGGCGGCGCGGGCCGCGCCGCCGGTGCGACGGCGGAAGGCCTCGGTCAGCGCCGGCAGCATTTCCAGCGCATCGGCGATGACGCCGTGGGTGGCAAACTCGAAGATCGGGGCGTTGGCGTCGGTGTTGATGGCGAGGATGACGTCGGCCCCCTCGGTGCCGACCCGGTGCTGGATCGCCCCGGAGATGCCGGCGGCGATGTAGAGCTTGGGCCGGATGGTTCGGCCGGTCTGGCCGATCTGCCGGTCGGCCGGGATCCAGCCCTTCTGCACCAGCGGCCGCGAGCCGCCGTACTCGCCGCCGAGGACGTGGGCCAGCTCGCGGACCAGGCGAAAGTTCTCCGCCGAGCCGAGGCCGAGGCCGCCGCCGACGACGACGTCGGCGTAGGCCAAGTGCGCGGTGCTCTGGTCGCGGTCGGGGATGAAGTCGAGCACCTTGGTGACGATCTGCTCCTCCTCCATCGACAGCGGCTCGGTCACGACGCGCGGCGCCGGCGCGTCGCGGCGATCCGGCATCGACATCACCCGGGGGCGGATGGTCGCCATCTGCGGGCGGAAGTGCAGCGTCTGGATGGTGCAGAGCAGGCTGCCGCCGAAGGTCGGCCGGGTGGAGGCGAGCGTGCGGGTCTCCATGTCGATGGCGAGCTCGGTGCAGTCGGCGGTGAGCCCCGTCGCCAGCGTCGTCGCCACCGCGCCGGCGAGATCGCGGCCCAGCGTGGTCGCGCCGAGCAGCAGGATCTCCGGCTTGTGCGCCTCCACCAGCGCGGTCAGCCCGCGGGTGAAGGGATCGGTGCGGTAGGAAGCGAGGATCGGATCTTCCATGGCGTAGACCAGGTCGGCGCCGTAGGCGGCCGCATCGGCGCCGGCGGCGCCGACGCTGCCGTCGTCCGGCCCGATGATCACACCGGCCAAAGTCACGCCGAGCGTGTCGGCCAGCTTGCGGCCCTCGCCTAGAAGCTCCCAGGAGACGGGATGGACGCGGCCGCGCTCCAGCTCGATGAACACCCACACGCCCTTGTAGGCCTTCAGGTGCTCCGGCAGCTCGCGCGAACGGCCAGCGGGTTTACCGGGTCCTTTCGCCGGAGCCCTAGTTGGTGTTGGGGCTGAGCTCATAAGCTTCTCTCTCCTTGGCTAGCCGGCGGCGAGGTGGTCGGCGAGCTTGCGGTCGGCAGCGAGCAGGGCGTCGATGACCTGAGGTGCTGCGTCCACGGCGCTGAGCCCGGCGACCTCGATGAGCTTTGCCTTCTCCTGCCTGGGCTTCGGCGCAAACACCTTGCGCACCACGGTCGGCGAGCCGCGCAGGCCGCAGCGGGTCTGGTCCTCGATCCCGGCCTCGGCCGCGCTCCACACGGTGATCTCGGCGCGGGCGGCGCGGAACATGTCGTCCATGCTGGCGAAGCGCATGGAATTGCTGCCCTCCAGCATGGTGATCAGGCACGGCAGCTCGGTCTTCAGCACGTGCACCCCGCCCTCGGCCCGGCGGTGGACGACGATCTCGTCCGCCTCCGGGTCGAGGCGCTCGATCTTCTCGACGTAGGTGAGCTGGTTGAGGTTCAGCCGGCGGGCGATGCCCGGGCCCACCTGGGCGGTGTCGCCGTCGATGGTCTGTTTGCCGGCGAAGACGATGTCGACCGGCGATTCCGCGGCGAGCCGCATGATGCCGTGGCTCAGCACGTAGGAGGTAGCGAGCGTGTCCGAGCCGGCGAAGATACGGTCGGTCATCAACACCGCCCGGTCGGCGCCGAAGGCCAGAGCCTTGCGCAGGGCGGCCTCGGCCATGGGCGGGCCCATGGTGATGACGCTGACCGTACCGCCGAAGGCGTCGCGGACCCTGAGCGCCTCTTCCAGCGCGTAGAGGTCGTAGGGGTTGATGATGGTCGGCACGCCCTGGCGCATGATCGTGTTGGTCACCGGGTGGACCCGGATCTGGGCGCTGTCGGGCACCTGCTTGATGCAAACGACGCAGTGCATTGGCAGCCTCATCTCTCAACTCTTCGGCGCGGAGCCGATGATCGCCGCGAGCGGCACGAACGTGCGCGACGACGGGCGGCAGGGCGTCTCGGTTACCGGCGGCGTGGCCTTGTCGACAGCCGCCTCGTCCTTGGGCTTGGCGTAGGCGTTGTAGGCGCGTTGCAGCAGCGAGCGGACCAGGCTCAGGGCCTCGCGCTCCTCGATGCCATCGAGGTCGTGGTCGGCCAGCGAGTCGTGGAACCGGCGGAGGATGAGCAGCCGGTTCACGTCGATGACCCCGCGGCTGTAGGCGATGCCGAAGTGCTCCAGGAACGCCTCGGCGGTGTCGAGTTCGCGCAGGGTGGACGCCAGGGAAAGGGTGGTGGTCATGCCGCGACCTCCGCGGGATCGGCGCTCTCGGCGTAGAGCCGGAGCAGGACGTCCTGGCGCAGCGGCTGCTTGTGCGCCACCGCGTGGCGACGAATGGCGGCGACCAGGCTTGCTGCGCGCGCCGGCGAAAGCTCGAGGCCGAAGCCTTCGAACACGTGGATGACGGCGGCGACGCCGGAGTGCTTGCCGAGCACGATCCGGTGCTCGCGCCCCAACTCGCCCGGATCCAACGACTGGTAGTTGCGCCGGTCGCGGAGCAGGCCGTGGACGTGGATGCCGGCCTCGTGGGTGAAGACGCCGTCGCCGACGATGCTTTTTCCGGGCGGGACCGGCCTGCCCGAAGCGGCCGCGACGATGGCCGAAACCTCCGGCAGGCGGCGCGGCGAAATCCCGGTCTCGCGGCCGTAGAGGTGACTCAAGGCGAGCGCCACCTCTTCTAGCGGCGCATTGCCGGCGCGCTCGCCGAGGCCGTTGACGGTGGTGCTGACGTGGCTGGCGCCGCCCTGCACCGCCGCCAGCGAGGTGGCGGTTGCCATGCCGAAGTCGTCGTGAGCGTGGATCTCGAGCTCCAGCCCGGTGCGGCGGCGCAGCCGGCGGAAGATGCGATGCGCCCGGAGCGGATCGAGGATGCCGAGCGTGTCGGCGAAACGGAAACGCCTGGCGCCAGCGGCTTCGGCGGCGGTGATGACCTCGATGACGAAGTCGAGGTCGGCGCGCGACGCGTCCTCACCGCCCACGACCACGTCCAAGCCGAGGTCGCGCGCCTGGCGCACGATCGCCTCGATGTGGGCCAGGACCCAGGGCCGGCCGCGGCCGAGCTTGCGTTCGATCTGCTGGTCGGAGACCGGAACAGAGACGTTGACCATGGGAAGCCCGCAGGCTGCGGCGGCGGCGACATCCTCAGGCCTCGCCCGACACCAGCCAATGGGCCGGGCGGCGAGGCCGAGCGCGACCACCGCGCGGATGTTCTCCTGCTCGTCCGCGCCCATCGCCGGGATGCCGACCTCGAGCTCGGGAACGCCGGCGGCATCCAGCGCCCGGGCGATGGCGATCTTCTCCGCGGTGCTGAAGGCGACGCCGGCGGTCTGCTCGCCGTCGCGCAGCGTCGTGTCGTTGATGATCACCGGCGGCGCCGGGAAAGTGCTGGACATGTGGGCTGCGCCTCAGGCCGAGAACGACTTGCCGCAGCTGCACTTCGGCCCGACGTTCGGGTTGTCGAAGACGAAGCCCGACGCCTCGACGCCTTCCACGTAGTCGATGGTCATGCCGTCGATGATCGGTAGGCTGAAGGGGTCGACGAAGATCTTGACCGCGTTGAAGTCGTAGATCTGGTCGCCGTCCTGGGCGGTGTTCTCCAGCCCGAGGAGGTACTTCAGGCCGGAGCAGCCGCCCTCCTCGACCATGATCCGCAAGCCCGAGGCGCCGCTGTCCGACGACTCGATCAGCCGGCGGATGACGCCCTCGGCCGCATCGGTCAAAGCCACCATCCTCTCCCTCCATCCAAGCGGGATGTGCATTCCAAAGAAGTGCTCGCACTGACTACAGCAACCGCCGTGCCAGATGCTAAGCACCTTAAAATATCGATCATTTTCTTGTGGATCGTCGGCCGGACGCTGCGGCGGGTCCGGTTTGTCGTCTTGCCGACACGTCCTGTCGGACAGGACGATCGCCGCTCCGCCCTCACCCCCACCCTCTTCCGCCTGGCGCGTTGCGAGCCCGATGCGAAATGCATTTGGGGAGACGTTGCAAATTTAGACAAACTAAAGAGGTGTGTTGTTAGGTTTGACGTACAGAACACGAGCACCGTCATCAAAGCATCATGCGGATCCGCTTGTTCAAACCTATTCGTCACCCGCGGACTTGTTCCGCGGGTCCATCTCACGCGTGGATGGCCGCAACAAGTGTGGCCATGACACCAGGGAAGTACTTCCCTGTGCTGGGTGACGCCTCGCTCGAAGAGGCGTAGTGGTGAAGGAGACAGCAGCAGTCAGCGGCGCGGGGCGTCCTGCAGGCGGGCCAGGGGCTCGCCGGCCTCGCCGCCGAAGCAGAGCGAGACGTCGTCGCAAACCGCACAATTGGGCGCCTTGCAGACAAGGACGCCGTCGCGCTCGCAGAGGGCGCGGTAGAAGAACTTCTTCCACTTCATGTCGCCGCTGTTGCGCGCCGCCAGCGGACGGAAGTGGCGGAGCAGCAGCTCGCTGAGATCGCCGCGGCTGGACAGCCCCAGGTCCTGCCACAGGTGGTTGGCGCCGAGCGATCGACGGGCGACGATGGCCGCCAGCCACCCTTCCTCGGCCGCCCCGCAGGTGCCGTGCTCGACGAGCAGCGCGCGCAGGTCGGGCTCCTCCAGCGCGTCCTTGCCGGCGTCGTCCGCAACGTTCGTCAGCAGCGCTTTCTCGTCGGGGAAATAGGTGTTGAACAGCGCCCGCAGCGCCCCGGCCGTGAGGCCCAGCGCCGCCGTCAGCGGCCGGTCCGGCTCGCAGGCGGCCAGGGCGATGACGCAGGCAAACACGTGGCGGTCGAACGCGTCGCCCGCGCCGTTCTCCATCAGCCTTCGGTAAATTGAACCAAGATCGTCATCGCGAGCCGCGGAGCGGCGTGGCGATCCAGTGCCGGCCTTCTGGATTGCTTCGTCGGCCTTCGCCTCCTCGCAATGACGACTTGTTTCAACCAGCTCCATGAGCCGCCCTTGCAACGACCTCACCCTCCTGCTCCGCGGCCGCCTCCCTCTCTCGCGCGTGCACCGCGAGTGAGACAGGGGCGGGGCAAGGGGGTTTCCTCCATACGGTTTGTTAGATGAGCCCCAATGCGCTGGCGGCGAGGTGGGTCTGCGCCTTGGTGCCGCAGACGCGGGCGCAGGCGCCGCAGCCGATGCAGGCACCCTTGGCGCCGATGGTCATGACCATGCGCTCGGCGTCGTCGTCGTCCGGCTCGACCAGCTCGTCGTCCTCGCTGACGCCCATCATCTTCAAAACGCCCTGGGCGCACACCTTGAAGCAGCGGCCGCAGCCGATGCAGCTCTCCGGGTCGATGGCCTCGAGAAACATCGGCTCCCAGGGCGTGCCGTCCCGGGTCAGGGCCTGCGGGCGCTCCATGTCATCCTCCATTGCTTGCTGTTGGCGATGCGGCGTTAAAGCTCGGCGACGGCGGAATGGGCGCGGATCATCGCCGCCCCCTCCGCCGTCAGTTTCTCGCCCTCGGCGGCCAAGGTCAGCGAGCGAGGAGAAGCCGAAGCGGTGGACGTCGCGAAGCTGACGACTGACGGCGACCAGCCTGCCACAGATCAGCACGACCCGGCCGTAGCCTTCGTGCGACAGCTTCATGATCGGTGCCGCGATCAGCCCGGTCTCGCGCTCGATGGCGAGGCCGACCGCGGCGTAGAACACCTCGACCCGCCACAGGACCTTGCGGTCGGGATTGGCGATGATCGGGATCGTCCGCCGCTTTTCGGCGTCGATGATGAAATCGGCGAGCAGCGCCGCGTCCGGCTTCTTCTCCCACTGGCCGAAGGTGTCGTGGGCGCGGATGGTCATGACCAGCGTCTTGACGAACGGCCGGGCCAGGGCCTCGGCATCCTTCTCGTCCAGGACCGGCGCGTGGGTGGCAGCCCCGGCGGTCGTCTCTGCAGGTGTGTGGGCACTCAGTGGCATGGCTCGTCCTCCTCATCGAGGAAGTCGAGCGCCTTCGCGTCCTGCTGCATCGCCTTGCGCAGCCACGGCGGCGGGTTCGCCGCCAGCATCGTCTGCAGCCGGTCGAGGATCTGGCTGATCGGCTCCGGCCTGGGCAGCTTCACCGGGTGGATCTTGCTGTTCACCACCCGCGCAGCCGCCGGCCCGCCGATGGCAAGGACGAAAACCACGGCGCAGCCGTCGAGGGCATCGACGCGCGGGCCGATGCGATCCTCCTCGGGCTCGGAATGAACACCGTCCTCGTTGCTGTGGCCGTCGAAGCGCACGGCCTCGAGGAAGCGGTAGCCCTTGGGCGAGACGTCGTAGATGGCGATGTTGCGCGCGCCGCCGAAATGGGCGTCGAGCGTCTTCAGGTCCTGGGTGGCGAAGGCGATCTTCATGTGCCCCTCTTGTGGTGCGAGGTCCGTCGCGCCGGCAAAGGCGCCGGCGCCGGTGTCAATGAGCCGCAACCTGCGCATCGAAGGCTCCTCCGCCATGCGCCGCGACGCGACCATGGCGCTTGCCGCTGTCGTGGCCGCGTCGTGGCGATGATCGTGGCCGCTGTCGTGGCCATGGTCGTGGCCGTGGCCAGCGTCCATCAGGATGTTGCCGAGCTCGCAGAGCAGGGCGGCGGTGCCGCGGTAGCCGACCGAAAGCCGTTGCGCCGCCCCAAGCCGGTCGAAGATCGGAAAGCCGACCCGGTAGAGCGGCAGGCCGAGGCGCCGGGCGGCCTGGCGGCCATGGGCGCTGGCGATGATGAGATCGCAGCCCCCGGCGCCGCGCTCGAGGTCGTCGAGATCGCCGACGACGACCCGTTCGGCCGGAACCCTGGATGCGGCGGGCGCCGCGGTGGTGGTCACGGCGCAGCCGATGGAAGCGCCCATGCCGGCAACGAGCGTGCTGAAGGCCAGCAGCAGATCCGGCTCGGCGGCGATGGCGACGCTGCGGCCGGAGAAGAAGAAATGCGCGTCCAGCATGGTATCGACGAGGCGGCTGCGCTGCCGCTTCAGCCGCTCGGGCACGCTGTGGCCGGCCAACTGCATCAACGACGCGACGAAGGTGTCGGTGGCCTCCAGGCCGGTGAGGCTGGGAAGGACGCAAGCCGGTACGCCGGTCCTGCGCTCCAAGGCGGCAGCGGGCGCGCGCATCTGCTCGCCGATGGCAACGCGTCAGCCGGGACTGGCCCATCGACCGGATCGCGGCGACGGTCGTGCCGCCGAGGCTGGTCGCGACGTGCTCGTCGGGCACGTGGCCATCGAGCGAGCCAGCAAGATCGGGGAGCACGACGGCGCCAAGGCCGAAGCTCTCCGTGATCTCGCGCAACTCCTCCACGTCCGCCGGGGTGAGGTGCGCGCCGGGCAAGCAGGTTCACCTGGCGCAGCGTTCGCCTGGCCTTGCCCTCGGGCACGAGATCGTCGATGACCGCCTTCACCGCCGCGGCCCAGCCCTCCTGCAGCCCGCCGGCATAATCCGGCGTCGGCGCCAGCACCACGTCGAGATCGGCCCACTCCTTGTGCCCGGCCAGCGTCTCGCGCAGCTCGCCGACGATGTCCTCGCCGCGGGTGTCGGTCAGCGCGGTCGAGCAGATACCGATGACCCTGGGCCTCGCGCGCTCGTAGATGTTGCCGATGGCGGTCTCGACGTTGTCGGCGCCGCCGAGGATGGTCGAGAGCTCGCTCATCGCCGTCGTCTGCAGCGGGATGGCCTCGCGGAAATGGCGGACCATGAGCACCAGCGCGAAGGCGGTGCAGCCCTGGCTGCCGTGCAGCAGGGGCAGGCAGCGGTCGATGCCGAGGAACGCGAGGCTCCCGCCCAAGGCCGGGCTGAGCTTCAGCGGGTTGGCGGTGCACGCCCTGCCGTTGCCGACGACCTCGGTCATGCCACGGCGCCATCGCTCGCTGGGCGCTCCCAGGGCGCCGGCCGGCGCACCTGCTCCCAAACCGGGTTGTGCAGCGCCGCGTCGATCTGCGCCACCAGCGCGATCATGCCGTCGTAGCCGGCGTACGCGTGGTGGCGCTCCTGGTTGATGTCGAGCCAGGGCGTCTTGGTCTTCAGCGCGACGAACTGGGTCCGCCCGCCGGACATGAGGATGTCGGCCTCGCCGGCCGACAGCATCCGCCACATCTCCTTGGCCGGGATCTGGCCAAAGGTCGGCGCGTCCTCGCCGAGGAGCTCGGCGATGCGCGACTTGTCCTCGTCGGTCGACTTGCGCACCGAGGTGCCGACGATGACCATGCCGACCTCCTGCAGCGCCGAGACCACCGACCAGGACTTCACCCCGCCGGTGTAGAGCAGCACCCGCTTGCCCTGGAGCCGCTCGCGGTAGGGGGCGAGCCGGCGCCAGGCCAGGGCCTCCTCCTCGGCGATCAGCGCCTCCGTGCGGTCAATCAGGTCGGCGGGCGCGCCGGCGGCGACGAGCCGGCTCGCGATCTGGCGTAGCGCCGCGGAGGTGTCGGAGATGCCGTAGAACGAACCCTCGAAAAACGGGATAGCGTAGCGCGCCTCCATCTCCCGGGCCAGCGCCACTAGCGCCTGCGAGCAGACGACCATGTTCAGCCGCGCCCTATGGGCGGTCGCGATCTTCTCGTAGCGGCCGTCGCCGCTGATCGAGGCGAGGACCCGCACGCCGAGGCGGTCGAGCAGTGGGGTGATCTGCCACAGCTCGCCGGCAACGTTGTATTCGCCAAGGATGTTGATATCGCAAGGCGTGGTCTCGTCAGGCTCGCGGCTGCCGATGACGTAATCGAGCAGCGTCTGGCCGGCGAGCTTGTTGCCGAGGTTCTTCGATCCGGCGAAGCCGGGGGCGATGACCGGGATCACGGGCGTGCCCAGCCGTTCGGTGGCGGCGGCGCAGACCGCCTCGACATCGTCGCCGATTAGCGCCGGCACGCAGGTGACGTAGACGAAGACCGCCGGCGGGGCGTGCCGGGCGACGATCTCCTTAATCGCCCGGTAGAGCTTCTTCTCGCCACCGTGGATGATGTCGAACTCGCCGAGATCGGTGGTGAAGCCGGTGCGATAGAGGGAAGGCCCGCTGGAGGCGACGTTGCGGCTGTCCCAGCTGTTGCCCTCGCAGGCGATCGGGGCCGTGGACCAGGTGGGCGGCATCGGCGATCGGCTGGAGCGCGATCTTGGCGCCGTCAAAGGCGCAGCCGCCGGCGGCGGCGCCGGGTGTCAGGCTCTTCGCCGAGCACCCGGTCTTGCGCTCGGCGGCCGACTTGCCGCGGTTGGTGGCGCAACCGGGCTCGTCGAACGCTCGTCTGACCTTCTGCTTCCACGCGGTCGGGGACATGGGTCTGAAGCCTCGCTGGTGGGCTCGCCGGTCCGGCCCCCTCCCCTGCGCTTGTCGAGGGGAAGGAGCCGGTCGGGCGAAAGATCAGCGGGTGAGGTCGTAGCTGATGTCGTTGACGCCCGCCTCGTTGCTGTTCGCATCCAACTCGTCGAAGACCTTGTCGAGGATGCGCACCAGCACCTGCAGGCCGCCCTGGTAGCCCCAGGTTGGGAAGCGGTGGTGGTGGTGGCGGTCGAAGATCGGGAACGTCAGCCGGATCAGCGGCACCCCGCAGTCGCGCTCGAGGTACTTGCCGTAGCTGTTGCCGATCAGAAGATCGACGGGCTCGGTGTGCAGCAGCGAGCGCATGTGCCACAGGTCCTTTGCCCGGCCAGACGGTCGCCTTCTGGCCATAGGGCGAGGCTTCGAGGATGCCCTTCAGCTTCTTCGCCCAGGGCTTGGTGCCGTTCGTGGCGAGCACGTGCACCGGCTCGCAGCCAAGCTCCATCAGGAAGCGGACCATGCCGACGCAGAAATCGGGATCGCCGTAGACCGCGACGGTCTTGCCGTGGAGGTGGCTCATCGAGTCGGCGATGGCATCGACGAGGCGGCCGCGCTCAAGCTTCAGCTCGTCCGGGATCGGCTTGCCGCTGACCTCGGAGAGCTGCATCAGGAACTCGTCGGTCGCCTGCACGCCCATCGGGTAGTTGAGCTTGACGATCTCATGGCCCTTGTCCTTGGCCATGATCATTGACCGCTTGGTGCAGTACTCCTGCATGGAGACGGTTGCCTTGGCGTTCAGCGCCGCCTCGGTCTCTTCGACCGTAGTGCCACCGGCGAACATGCGGAAGGTGCCGTCCGAAGGCGTGTCGAACGCATCGGATGCGTCCGAGATCAGTCGGTATTCGACGCCCATCATGCTGAAGATGCGGCGCAGCTCGCGGTTGTTGGCGACGCAGTAGCCGTCGAAGCCGGGGATGACGTTGACGCTCTCGTCCGCCACCCGCTCCTTGCCGGCCCAGAAGTGGGTGAGCATTCCCTGCAGCATGTTGTCGTAGCCGTCGACGTGGCTGCCCTGGAAGGCCGGGGTATGGGCGAAGGGCACGTGGTAGTCGTCGGGGATCGAGCCCTTGGCGCGCGCGTTCTCGATGAAGGCGTGCAGGTCGTCGCCGATGACCTCGGCCATGCAGGTCGTCGAAACGGCGATGACCTTCGGCTTGTACAGGGCATAGGCGTTGGCCAGGCCGTCGATCATGTTGTTGAGCCCGCCGAACACCGCGGCGTCCTCGGTCATCGACGAGGAGACGGCCGAGGCCGGCTCCTTGAAGTGGCGCGAGAGATGCGAACGGTAATAGGCGACGCAGCCCTGCGAGCCGTGAACGAACGACAGCGTGCTATCGAAACCGGCGGCGCAGAACACGGCGCCCAGCGGCTGGCAGGCCTTGGCCGGGTTCACGGTGAGCGCTTCGCGGGCGAAGTTCTTCTCGCGGTAGTCCCAGGACTTGGTCCAGTCGGAGATTTCCTCGACTTTGGTGACCGGGTGCGGGCACTCGAAGCTCTCCCGCTTCTCCCGGAACATCTCCTGGTATTCTGGTTCCTTGAACAGCTCCGCGTGGTCTTTGATGTGTTCCGCATTCTGCGGCATGACGTGATCTCCTCGCGACGGGTGCGGTGGCGGCGGGCTGGCGCCGCCATCGCAGGGTACTGGGGCTATCGCGGTTCGGGCGCCGGTTGACGCGTAAGCTCAAGAGCCGTCATCGCGAGCCGCGAAGCGGCGTGGCGATCCGAGGACTGGATAGCTTCGGCAGCGTTTCCGCCGCCTTGCAATGACGGGATCCCTTGCCGTCCCCCCACGCTTCAGGCTTCAGCGGTTGCCGCCCAAGGCGCCTTGAACAGGCCCCAGACCGGGTTGTTGACCGCCATGTCCATGTCGCGGGCGAAGATGGCGAAGCCGTCGTAGCCGTGGTACGGGCCGGAGTAGTCCCAGGAGTGCACCTGGCGGAAGGGCACGCCCATCTTCTGAATCGGGTACTTCTCCTTGATCCCCGAACCGACCAGGTCGGGCCTGATCTTCTCGATGAACTGCTCGAGCTCGTGGCCGGTGACGTCGTCGAAGATCAGCGTTCCTTCCTTCACGTACTCCATGGTCCGCTGATAGTCGTCCTTGTGGGCAAACTCGTAGCCCGTGCCGACGATCTCCATGCCGAGATCCTCGTAGGCGTTGACCATGTGCCGGGGGCGCAGGCCGCCGACGTAGAGCATGACCTTCTTGCCGGCGAGGCGAGGCTTGTAACGCTCGACGATCGCATCGGCCATTGGCTTGTACTTGGCGATGACCTGCTCGGCCCCTTCCTTGATCCGGTCGTCGAACATCGCCGCGATCTCGCGCATCGACTTCTCGATCCGCGAGGGGCCGAAGAAGTTGAACTCCATCCACGGCGTCGCGTACTTCTCTTCCATGTGCCGGGCGATGTAGTTCATCGACCGGTAGCAGTGGATGAGGTTGAGCTTGGCCTTGGGCGCCCGCTCCAGCTCGGCCAGGGTCGAGTCCCCGGTCCACTGGGCGATGACCCTCAGGCCCATCTCCTCGAGCAGGCGACGCGACGACCACGCGTCGCCGCCAATGTTGTAATCGCCGATGATGACGACGTCGTAGGGCGTCGTTTCAAAACCGGCGTCTTCCCTGTCGTCCTTGAGCACGTAGTCGCGGATCGTGTCGTTCGCGATGTGGTGGCCCAGCGACTGGGACACACCGCGAAAGCCTTCGCAGCGGACCGGCACGATGGGCTTGCCGATGTCCACCGCCTTCTCCTTGGCGACGGCTTCGATGTCGTCGCCAATGAGCCCCACCGGGCACTCCGACTGAATGGAGATGCCGTTGGCGAGCGGGAAGAGCTGCTCGATCTCGTCAACGATCTGCCTGAGCTTCTTGTCGCCGCCGAAGACGATGTCGCGCTCCTGGAAGTCGGAGGTGAACTGCATCGTGCCGAAGGCGTCCACCCCGGTCTCGCCATTGTAGTAGTTGCGCCGCTGCGCCCAGGAGTAGTGGCCGCAGCCGACCGGGCCATGGGAGATGTGGACCATGTCCTTGATCGGCCCCCAGACCACGCCCTTGGAGCCGGCGAAGGCACAACCGCGGACGGTCATCACCCCCGGCAGCGACTTGACGTTGGACTTGACCGCGCACTCCGAGGTTGGGTCCTCGCCGCTCACCGCAAGGTGCTTGCGCCGGCGCTTGGCCGCCTTGTCCGGATAGGCCTCGAGGACCTCCTCGATCACCCGCTCATGGAACTCGCGGTCGTTCTTGTATGCCACGCTCATCGTCGTCTCCCTAACCGGCAGCTCTTGCGCCGCGCTTCAAGCAGACACCGCGACGCGAGCCGCCGCCGCTTCCTTGGCTTCCAGCTCGGCCAGCATCTGCTCGTCCGACTTCAGGATGCCGAACTCCATCAGCATCTCCTCGAGCTCGTCCATGCCGACCGGGGTCGGCACCACGCCCTTGCCGGAGTTCGCGTGGATCTTCTTCGCCAGCATCCGGTACTCGTCCGCCTGGGCGCAGTCGGGCTTGTACTCAATGACGGTCTGGCGACGCAGCTCGGCGTGCTGGACGACGTTGTCGCGCGGCACGAAGTGGATGAGCGTGGTGCCGAGCTTCTTCGCCATCGCGTCCGACAGGTCGATCTCCCGATCGGTCATGCGCGAGTTGCAGATCAGCCCGCCAAGGCGGACGGTGCCGTTGGTGGCATACTTGAGGATGCCCTTGGAGATGTTGTTGCACGCATAGAGGGCCATCATCTCGCCGGACATGACGATGTAGATTTCCTGGGCCTTGTTCTCGCGGATCGGCATGGCGAAGCCGCCGCAGACGACGTCGCCTAAGACGTCGTAGGAGATGTAGTCCATGCCGTCGTAAGCGCCGTTCTCCTCCAGGAAGTTGATGGCGGTGATGACGCCGCGGCCGGCGCAACCGACCCCCGGCTCGGGACCGCCGGACTCGACGCAGTGGATGCCCTTGAAGCCGACGCGGATGACGTCCTCGATCTCCAGGTCCTCCACCGAGCCCTGCTCGGCGGCGAGGTGCAACACCGTCTGCTGCGCCTTGGAGTTCAAGATCAGCCGCGTCGAGTCGGCCTTCGGATCGCAGCCGACGATGAGGATCTTTTGGTCGAGCTCGGCGAGGGCCGCGAGTGTGTTCTGGGAGGTGGTCGACTTACCGATGCCGCCCTTCCCGTAGAACGCTATCTGACGAAGACCACTCATCGAAAACTCCTCTCGCTTAGCAGCTTGTTGGGCAGGAGTGCCCGCAGGCCGGCAACTGCAACGGTCGTGCCAGAACCTTTCAGACCCGGCTTCGCGTCGAGTTTTCCCTGTGTCCGCAGGGCCCTAGGCGAACGGGTCGCGCCGGCGGCGGCCGCGGCGGCGGTCTGTTCGGAAAACGACAATCGTCGACACTTTGTCCGGTCCGGCACACGAACGCCGGGACCGTCTTCGCAGATGCAGCATGATCCGGGTGGAACGGATGTTGCTTCCATCGCCGGAGGATCCCTGCACAGCCGATGAGGCGGAGGATGGACAGCGGAGCGTTAGGCGGCGCCTGGCAGCGCGGCGACAGCACGACCCTGGTCGGGGTGCCGTCGGCGCGCCTCAACAGCGCCGCCTTCAACGACGCGCCGGTGCCGCTGCACATCGCCGGCGTGCGCGAGGCCAACGAGACGCTGTTCGTGCTGCTGTCGCTGGCCCAGGATCCGGCGTTGGCCGGCGCCGCCTTCGAGGCGTACATGACGACGATGTTCGGCGTGGCGCCCGCCTCGGAGCGCAGGCGGCGCGGGACGGCGGACGAGCGCGACGCCGACGAGCCGCCCGAGCGGCGGCATTACCGGGCAAGCTATCTCCGCCTGCTGCGCGGCTGGGCCTACGACAGCAACGGCCCGGAGGGCGCCGTGCTTAAGGGCTGGGTCGAGAGCCGGTTCGGCCTGGTCCCGACCTACCACAAGGAGCCGATCCGCCGCTTCGCCTCGCCGCAGTGGGTCCGTTACGTCGAGGAGAAGATGTCGAGCCGGTTCCACAGCAACGCCATCTGGAGCCAGCTCGACCTGCTCTACGAGTTCGCCCAATGGGTGCTGGCGCGGCGGGCGACGGCGACGAGCCGCCACCTCGTCCTGTTTCGCGGCGTCAACGACTTCGACGAGCATCAGATCATCGAGCGGCTGGAGAAGCGGACGGTGATCGTGCGGCTGAACAACCTGGTCTCGTTCACCGCCGATCGCGACATCGCCGGCTGGTTCGGCGACATCATCATGGAAGCCGCGGTGCCGTTCGAAAAGATCCTGTTCTTCAACACCTTGCTGCCGCACCACCCGCTCAAGGGCGAGGGCGAGGTGCTGGTGATCGGCGGCGACTACAAGGTCCGCGCGACCTACGGCTGACGTCTTCATCCCTCGCAACCGCGGGCCCCGTGGCCGCGCAACAACGGTATCGCAGAGCAACGATGGCCGACGCCGATCTCCTCGACCGGGCGCTGGGCGCCTACCTCGGCTTCGCCGTCGGCGATGCGCTGGGCGCGACCGTCGAGTTCATGACGCCGCGGGAGATCCGCGCCCAGTACGGCATCCACTGCCGGATGATCGGCGGCGGCTGGCTGAAGCTGCGCCCCGGGCAGGTGACCGACGACACCGAGATGAGCCTGTGCCTCGGCCGCTCGCTGATCGCCCGCGGCGGCCTGGACCTCCGCGACGTCTGCGAGGGCTTCGCCGCCTGGCTCAAGGGCGGGCCGGCCGACGTCGGCAACACCGTCCGCCGGGGGATCCGCCGCTACATGACGGAAGGAACGCTGGTGACGCCGCAGAACGAGGGCGACGGCGGCAACGGCGCCTGCATGCGCATCCTGCCGGTGGCGCTGGCGACGCTGGGTCACCCGGACACCTACGCGGCGTGGGCCATGAGCCAGGGGCACATCACCCACAACCATCCGCTCTCCGATGCCGCCGCCGTCGGCCTCGGCCGCATGGTCCACCGGCTGATCGTGGGCGGCGGCGTCTCCGCCTGCCGCGAGGAGGCCAAAGTCCTGGTCGGGCGGCATCCCCAGTTCCGCTTCGAGCGCTTCCGCGGACCTTGTTCCGCCTTCATCGTCGATACCGTGCGCACTGTGCTGCACGCCTACTTCCTCGGCGATAGCGTGCGCGCCTGTATCACCGAGACCGTTAACTGGGGCGGCGATGCGGACACCGCGGGCGCCATGGCCGGGATGTTGGCCGGCGCGACCTATGGCGCCAGCACCATCCCGGACGCCTGGCTGAAGCGGCTCGACAGCAAGGTCGCCGCCGAGATCCGCGCCCAGGTGCCGGCGCTGCTGGCGATCGCGGAAGGGCTGGGTCCGCCGAGCGGGTAGGCACCGGCGAACGCCGCTTCCGCGCGGGAAGTAGCGGCCGCAACACCTCCTTAAATCTTTTGCCTGACGCTGGTGCGCATCGATTGCGATTCACGATGCGGACCAGCCATGACACGTGCGGCCATCACCCTGGTGATCGAAGCCCGCCGCCGGCGCTACGCCTGGCGACGCCGATCGCGGCTTGGCTGCGCGATCCTTCCATTGCTCCTCGTGCTCGCCGGCGTAAGTGCTGCCGCCCAGCCTCACCCGGCGAGGGCGGGGCCAGCAGCCGAAAGCTTCTCCGAGCTCAGCCTCGAGGAGCTGATGAACGTCGACGTCGTCGAGGTCAGCTCGGTGACCCGGCAGACCCGGCCACTGGCGGAGACGGCGGCAGCGGCCTTCGTCATCGGCGCCGAAGACATCCGCCGCTCCGGGGCGACCAGCATCCCGGAGGTCCTGCGGATGGTCCCGGGCGTCGAGGTGGCGCGCATCGACGCCAACAAGTGGGCGGTCACGATCCGCGGCTTCAACGGCCGCTTCGCCGACAAGCTGCTGGTCATGATCGACGGCATGAGCGTCTACACGCCGTTCTTCTGCAACGTCTTCTGGGACGTGCAGGACGTGCCGCTCGAAGACATCGCCCGCATCGAGGTCATCCGCGGCCCGGGCGGCAGCATCTGGGGCGCCAACGCGGTGAATGGCGTCATCAACATCATCACCAAGCGCGCCGAGGAGACGCAAGGCGCGCTTGTCTCAACGGCCGCCGGCTCCCCACCCTTCGCCGCCGCAACCGCCCGTTACGGCGGCAAGGTCGGCGCGGACACCTTCTACCGCGGCTACGTCAAGGGGATGACCCACGGCGACAGCGGCCGGCCCGAGGGCCGCGACATCGCCGCCGCCGACGCCTGGGAGCGGAAGCAGGCAGGCTTCCGCGCTGACACGAAGACGGCGGTGGGTGATCCTATTACCATCTCCGGCCAGCTCTACCGGGGCAACTACGGAACCACCGGTATCACCGCCCCCCTCCTCACGCCGCCCTACGCCCTCACCTTCGACGACGTCGGCGACGTCTCCGGCGTCAACCTCCTCGGCAATTGGCAGCACGAGCTGACCGAGAGATCGGCGATCGAGACCCGCGCCTTCTACCGCCGGGATAACCGGAAGGAGCAGGGGCTGATCTTCAACCTCGACACCGTCGATCTCGACGTCCACCACCAGTACCGTGGCCTGCGCCGCCAGACCCTCAGCACCGGCGTTGGCTATCGCTTCATCAACAACCGCCTCGACGGCACCTTCGCGCTCTCGTTCGAGCCGCAGCAGCGCCAGGACCACCTCTTCTCCGCGTTCGTCCAGGACGAGATCTCGCTGATCCCGGAGCGTCTACGACTGACGCTCGGCGCGAAGCTGGAGCACAACGCCTCGACCGGGGTCGAGGTGCAGCCTTCGGCCCGCGCCATCTGGACGCCGAACCGTCAGCACGCGCTGTGGGCGGCAGCGTCGCGGGCGGTGCGCACGCCGACGATCGCCGAGGACGACGTCCGCCTCAACGTCCAGACGATGCCGCCGGGCGCCCCGGGCAACCCATTTCCGGCGCCGGTGCTGGTCCGGCTCAATCGGAGACAGCGACCTGGACGCGGAGGAGCTGTACGCCCTGGAAGCCGGCTACCGGGTCTCGCCCGCGGCGACGCTGTCGCTCGACGTCACCGCCTTTCTCAACATCTACGACAAGCTGCGGACATTCTCCGCGGCAACTCCCGGCTTTGAAGCCGAGCGCTCGCCGCCCGCACGGGCTCGTCCCCTTCGTCGCCGCCAACGCCGGCCAGGGCACCTCCCACGGGCTTGAGGCGGCGGCGCGCTGGTCGGCGATGCCGTGGTGGCGGCTCGACCTCACCTACGGCTACCTCGACCTCGATCTCGAAGACGGCGGCGATCTCGGCGTCCTCGACCAGGTCAACGGCGCGAGCCCCCGCCACCAGGTCTCGCTCAGGTCCCTCATCGACCTCGGCCACGACTGGGAACTCGACCTATGGCCGCGCTACGTGGCGGAGCTCCCCAGCACCGGGGTCGAGAGCTACGTCGACTTCGACGCCCGGCTCGGCTGGCGGCCGACCGGCGGCATCGAGTTCGCCCTGGTCGGGCAGAACCTGCTCGACGGCAAGCGCCAGGAGTTCGTGCCTGAGTTCCTGTCGATGACGCCTACCCGGGCCGAGCGCGCCGTCTACGGCAGGCTGACCGTCCGCTTCTGAGACTGCGAACTGGCCCCGGACGGCGAAAGAGAATCTTAATCCCTGTCGGGCAGGCTGCGCCGGTGTGCTTCCCCAGCAAGGGACTCCGGCCTTCATGCCTCCGCCGCGCGCCTCTATCCGCGACCGCCGAACCCGCCGCTCACGGCACATGAGCGCGCCGGTTCTGTCTCCGCTCATCCTGGCTGCGGTCATGGCGGCTGCGCCCGTCTCCTCGCGGGCCGAGGCCCCGGCCGACGTCGACTTCACCAAGCTCAGCCTGGAAGAGCTGATGGACGTCGAGGTGACGTCGGTGTCGAAGCGCCGCCAGCGCGTCGCCGACGCGGCGGCCGCCATCTTCGTCATCGGCCAGGAGGACATCCGCCGGTCCGGCGCCACCAGCGTGCCGGAGTTGCTGCGGATGGTCCCGGGCGTCGAGGTGGCGCGCATCGACGCGAACAAGTGGGCGGTCTCGATCCGCGGCTTCAACGGCCGCTTCTCCGGCAAGCTCCTGGTCCTGATCGACGGCCGCAGCGTCTACAGCCCGCTGTTCTCCGGCGTCTACTGGGATGCCCAGGACGTCGTGCTTGAGGACGTCGAGCGCATCGAGGTGATCCGCGGTCCGGGCGCCACGATGTGGGGTGCCAACGCCGTCAACGGCGTCATCAACATCATCAGCAAGAGCGCCAACGACACGCAGGGCACGCTGCTCTCCGGTGGTGGCGGCACGCGGCGGGTACGGCTTCGGCACCGCCCGCTTTGGCGGCAAGGCCGGCGAGAAGGTCGCCTACCGCGGCTACCTCAAGTCGTTCACTATCGACGACAGCCCGGTGGCCTCGGGCGACCGCGGCGCGGACGCCACCCATCAGGTGCGCACCGGCTTTCGCATCGACGCCGGGCCTTCGGCCCGCGACCGCTTCACCCTAAGCGGCGATGTTTACGAGCAGGACTACGGCTCGACCGCGTTGCCCCGCCCGCTGCTGACGCCGCCCTACCTCGCCGTTCTTGATGACCGCGGCAGGAGCAGCGGCGGCAACATCCTCGGGCGCTGGAGCCGGAACCTCTCCAAAACATCGAACCTGACGCTGCAGGGCTACAACGACCGCTTCGAGGTCGAGGAGCAGGGCCTCGGCATCATGTCCGACATCGCCGACGTCGAGCTGCCAGCACGAGTTCGAGCCGCTCTCCCGGAACACCGTGGTCTCGGGCCTCGGCTACCGCTACACGCGGACGACCTTCGACGACAACGTCTACGCCCGCATCGACCCCGAACCACCGCATCGACTCCATCCTCAACGCCTTCGTGCAGGATGAGATCGCGCTGATCGAAGACGAGCTGCGCTTCACCATCGGCTCGAAGGTCGAGCACAACGACACTACCGGCCTCCGGATCCAGCCGCAGCGCCCGCATCCTGTGGACACCGACGACGAGCCAGTCTGTCTGGGGAGCAGTGTCGCGGGCGGTCCACGTGCCGTCCTCGGCGAGGAAGACGCGCGCATCAGGGTCGACGTCATTCCTCCTGCGACCCTCGTAAACCCGATGCCGTTTCCCACCGAAATCGTCTTCACCGGCAAGCCCGACATCGTCGCCGAGGACCTTCTGTCCTTCGAGCTCGGCTACCGGGCGCAGCCGATCGACGGGCTCTCCTTCGACATCGCCGGCTTCTACAACATTTACGACGACCTGAGGACGGTTGGCGAAGGGGCGCCGTTCCTTCGCGCTCTCGCCGGTCCCGCGCGTCGTCGTTCCGTCGGAGCTAACCTCCGACGGTTCCGCTGAAACCTATGGCATCGAGGTCGGGGCCGACTGGGAGGTGTTCTCCTGGTGGCGACTGAAGGCGGCCTACACCTACTTCCACGACGATCTTGATGCGGCCGCCGTGGGGCACGGGATGAGCCCGAAGCACCAGGCGTCGCTGCGCTCGATGATAGACCTCGGCGGCGGCTGGGAGTTTGATCTGTGGCCGCGCTACGTCGACAACCTCACCGACCAGAGCATCGAGAGCTACGTCACCCTGGATGCGCGCCTCGGCTGGAGGCCGACCAACGGCACGAATTCTCGCTGGTCGGCCAGAACCTTCTCGACAGCCGGCGCAAGGAAACGGTCCCTGAACTGCTGCCGCTGGCGGCGACGCAGGTCGAGCGCGCCGTCTACGGCAAGCTGACCCTGCGCTTCTGACGGATGCGGCAGCCGGGGCCGAGACATGCTCAAGCGGTCGATGAACTGGATCCTTCCTGCCGGGCGGCGGTGGCGAATGATCGGGGCGGTGGCTGCGGTTGCCGCCCTGGCGCTGGCGCTGCCGGAAAGCACCGTCCAAGCCGAGTCAGCCAACGACCGCGAGATGCTGCTGAAGGCCGCGTTCATCTACAACTTCGCCAAGTTCGTCGAGTGGCCCGCCGCGGCCTTCGCGGCAGCCGACGCGCCGCTGAGCGTCTGCGTCCACGGTGACGACGCCTTCCCCGTCATCGCCCAGGCCATGAACGGAAAGACGGTCGGCAGTCGCGCGCTCGCCGTCGTCAACCAGCACCGCGCCGCACCACCCATCTGCCACATCACCTTCATCGGCGCCGATGAGCCGGAAAGCAGCTACGTCGCCCATCTCAAGGCGCCGCACACGCTGACCGTCAGCGACCGGAACCGGTTCGCGAGCACCGGCGGCATGGTCGGACTGGTCATCGTCGACAACAAGATCCGCTTCGAAGTGGACCTGCGGATGACGCGTGCGGCCGGCCTGCGCATCGAGGCCGCGCTATTGCGGCTCGCCACTGAAGTTATCGAGTAGCCCGAGGACCCGAGATGAAGACCCTCAAAAGGATGTCGATAAGAAGCAAGATAACGCTGGTCATCCTCGGCGTGGCCGGTGCGGCCCTGCTGCTGTTCTCGCTGATCATCCTGCTCTACACGGCCTATACCACGGTGGTGGCCAAAATGGCCGACTACCGGACCGACGCCACGATCCTCGCGAAGACGATCACCGCCGCGGTGGCCTTCGACGACGAGAAGACCGCCTCCGAGATCCTGTCCGCCTTGGCCGCCCGCGAGGATATCGCCGGCGCCGTCGTCTACGACCGCTACCTCTACTTCTTCGCCGCCTACACCAGCGACGGCAGCGTCGCAGTCGGCGGGGCCAACGAGCTGCGCCGCTCTGCCCTGCCCGACAAGATCGAGCTGCCCGCGCTCAGCGACGTCGACGGGGTGATGATCAGGCACGTCCGCCTCGAGCAGGTGGCGGTGTTCGCGCCGATCGAGCTCGACGGCGAGACCATCGGCATGATCGAGTTCCGCATCGACCTCTCGGGGCTGGTCGCGTCGATAGAACAGTATGCGCTGGTGACGCTGGCGATCCTGCTGCTGAGCCTGCTCGCCGCCTCCGCGCTGTCGGAGAAGCTGCAGCTCGTCGTCCTCCGCCCGATCCAGATCCTCACCGAAGGCATCCGCCTGATCGCCCGCGACAAGGACTATTCGGCGCGGGTGATCAAGACCACCCACGACGAGCTCGGCACCCTCATCGATCACTTCAACGCCATGCTGGCCGAGATCGAGAGGCGGGACGCGGTCCTTGCCCGCCACCGCGACGAACTCGAGCGCGAGGTCGCGATCCGCACCGCCGAGCTTCGGGCGATGGTCGACGATCTCGCCAGGGCGAGGGACGCCGCGGAGGATGCGAGCCGGGCCAAGTCGCAGTTCCTGGCCAACATGAGCCATGAGATCCGCACACCGATGAACGGCGTGCTCGGCATGGCAGAAGTGCTTGCCGGCACCTCGCTCAACGAGCGCCAGCGCCGCTTCACCCAGACTATCCGCGCCTCGGCGGAGGCGCTGCTCGCCATCATCAACGACATCCTCGACTTCTCCAAGATCGAGGCCGGCAAGATGGAGCTGAGCACGGCGGCTTTCGACCTGCGCGACCTCGCCGAGGACGTGAGCGAGTTCTGCGCCGAGAGCGCCCACCGCAAAGGCCTGGAGATCGCCTGCTGCCTGCCGCCGGACCTGCCGCGCTCCTTCCTCGGCGACGCCGGCCGACTGCGCCAGGTGCTGGTCAACCTCATCGGCAACGCCATCAAGTTCACGGCGGCGGGCGAGGTATCCCTGCGCGTCGCCGTCCTCGAGGAGGTCGGCCGGGAGGCGATCATCGAGTTCGCGGTGAAGGATACCGGCATCGGCATCAAGCCGGAGCAGCTCCCGCGCATCTTCGAATCCTTCCGCCAGGCCGACGGCTCGACCACCCGGCGTTTCGGCGGCACCGGCCTGGGACTCACCATCTCCAAGCAGCTCGTCGAGCTGATGGGCGGGCGCATCCAGGTGGAGAGCACGCTCGGCAAGGGCTCCACCTTCCGCTTCACCGTGCGGCTGCAGCGCATCCCCGAGCAGCAGCGCTCGACGGCGGCGCCGAGCATCGCCGGCGCGCGCGTGCTGATCGTCGACGACAACGCGACCAACCGAGAGATCCTCGAGCACCAGCTCTCCCGCTGGCGGGTCGACCACGAGAGCGCCGCGGACGGGCCGCAGGCGCTGACCAGGCTGAGCGACGCGTCCCGCCGGGGCAGGCCGTTCGAGATGGTCGTGCTCGACCATCACATGCCGGGAATGGACGGCATCGAGGTCGCGCGCCGGATCCGCCACGCTCCGGAGCACGACCGGATGCGGCTGATGATGCTGAGCTCGGTCAGCGACCAGATCGACCCGGACGAGCTCGCCCAGATCGGCGTCGCCGCCTGCCTGAACAAGCCGGTCCGCCAGTCCGCCCTCTACAACGCCCTGGCCGCCGCCTTCGCGGCCGGGCGGGCGCCCGAAGCCAGCCGAATCGACAGCCACGCCAGCCACGGCGCCGTCCATGAGGTGGCCTTCTCCGGCCACGTTCTCCTCGCCGAGGACAACGTCGTCAACCAGGAGGTGGCTGTGAACATGCTCGAGGGCCTGAACTGCCAGGTCACGGTTGCCGGCAACGGCATCGAGGCCCTGGCCGCGCTGGAGCGGGGCAGCTTCGACCTGGTGCTCATGGATTGCCAGATGCCGGAGCTGGACGGCTTCGCCACGACGATGGAGATCCGCCGTCGCGAAGCCACGGCCGGATGGTCGCCCCGGCCCATCCTGGCGCTCACCGCCAACGCCATGGAGGGCGATCGCGAGCGCTGCATCGAGGCCGGGATGGACGATTACCTGAGCAAGCCGTTCACCCGCGAGGCGCTGGCAGCGATGTTGTCTCACTACCTGCCGCAGGTGAAGACGCCTCAGCGCGTGGCGGCTAACGCGGCCGCCCGGAACATGGCAGCGACCGTCGAGACGGTCGACGCCGAGGAGCCGCCCGCAATCGATGTCCAGGCGCTGAAGCCGATCATGGCCCTGGCCCGGCCCGGCCGGCCGAGCCCGCTGCTGAAGGTCATCTCGCTCTACCTCGACGCATGGCCCGAGCAGAACGAGAAGCTGCGGCTCGCGGTCGCCACGTCCGACGCGGACGCGATGTGGAAGGTCGCCCATGCGCTGAAGTCGAGCAGCGCCATCGTCGGCGCGACCGGGTTGTCCTCCATTTTCAAGCATGTGGAAGCCCTTGGCCGGAGTGGCACCACAGCCGGCGCAAACGAGGCCTTCGCCGAGGTCGAACGCCTGTTCCCGAATGTGCGCGAGGCGCTTTTGGCCATCTGCAAGGAGCAAGCGGCATGAACGCCCACGGCGGCGCCGGCAAGGCGCCCGTGATCCTGCTCGTCGACGACGACGCCGTCGTCCGCTTCATGGCGCGCGAAGCGCTGGAGGATGCCGGCTTCACCGTCGTCGAGACAGACGACGGCGCCAGCGCCGTGGAGATGCTGGCGGAGGTCCGCGCCAGCGTCGTCATGCTCGACATCGTCATGCCCGGGATGGACGGGTTCGCCGCCTGCACTGCCATCCGCGCCAGCGCCGTCGGCGCGCACATCCCGATCGTGATGATGACCGGCCTCGACGACGACGAGTCGATCAACCGCGCCTTCGAGGCCGGCGCAACCACGTTCATCACCAAGCCGCTCAACCTCGCGATCCTGGTCCACCGGCTGCGTTACATCGTTCGCACGCAGGGCATCGAAGACGAGTTGCGCGAGAGCCAGGCGCGGCTCGCCCAGGCGCAGCGGATGGCGCGGCTCGGCCACTGGCAATGGGACCTGGCGACGGGCCTGATGCACTGCTCCGAGGGCCTCTCGGAGATGGTCGGGCTCGGCAGCGGCGAGAGCGAGGTGCCGCACGCTGATTTCGTCGCCCTGATCGACGAGGCCGACAGGCCGCGGGTCGCCGCGGTCTTGCGTGGCACCGTCGAGGAGCGGAAGGCGCACAGCATCGAGTATGCCGTCGCGCGCCCTGATGGCTCGCGACTGGTCATCGTCCAGGAAGGCGACGCCGTCGTCGGCGATACCGGCGCCGTCGAGCAGGTCGTAGGGATTGCCCAGGACATCACCGAGCGCCGAACGGCCGAGGACCGCATCCGCAGCCTCGCCAACTTCGATGCCGTGACCGGCCTGCCTAACCGCACGTTCCTGCTCGAGATCCTCACCCAGACCCTGGAAGCCGGCCGCCGGTACGGCCGCGAGTCGGCGATCCTCGTCCTCGACATCGACCACTTCAAGCGCATCAACGACACCCTTGGCCACGGCGCCGGCGACGTCGGTCCTGCAGCACGTGGCGCAGCGGCTGGTCCGCTGCGTGCGCGGCAGCGACCGGGTGTTCAGCGGCGAGGACGGCCGCGCGGGCAGCGCCGACCTCGGCGCCGGCAATGCCGTCTCCCGCCTCGGTGGCGACGAGTTCGTGGTCGTGCTCGGCGAGGTGCGCCGCGCCGAGGACAGCGCCGCCGCGGCGAGACGCATCGCCGAGGCGCTGGCCGCACCGATCGTGATCGGCACGACCGAGGTGCGGATCACCGCGAGCATCGGCATCAGCGTCTTCCCGGTCGACGGCGCCGACGCCGAGAGCCTGTTGAAAAACGCCGACGCGGCGATGTTCCACGCCAAGGAGCAGGGCCGCGCCTGCAGCCGGTTCTACACCGCCTCGCTGAACGAGCGGGCGGTCAAGCGCTTCTCCCTGGAAACCAACCTGCGCAAGGCGCTCGAACGCGACGAGTTCATCGTCTACTACCAGCCCAAGATCGACATCCCAACGGGCCGGCCGAGCGGCATGGAAGCCCTGATCCGCTGGCGGCGGCCGGATGGGACGATTGTCCCGCCGGTCGAGTTCATCCCCATCGCCGAGGAGACCGGCCTGATCGTCCCGATCGGCGACTGGGTGCTGCGCAAGGCCTGCGCCCAGACCGTCGCCTGGACGAGGCGCGGCCTGGGCCCGCTCAAGCTCTCGGTCAACCTATCAGCGGCGCAGTTCCGCCAGCCCCGTCTCGTCGCCGGCATCGCCGAGATCCTGGCGACCACGGCGCTGGCGCCGGAGTTCCTCGACCTGGAGCTGACCGAAGGAATGCTTGTCGAAGACAGCGCCAACAGCATCGCCATCCTCAACGAGCTCAACAACCTTGGCGTCGGCGTCGCCATCGATGACTTCGGCACCGGCTACTCGTCGCTCAGCTACCTGAAGCGGTTCCGCCTCGACGCGCTCAAGATCGACCGGTCCTTCGTCCGCGACCTGGTCACCGACGCCGACGACGGCGCCATCGTCAAGGCCACGATCGCGCTCGCCCACAGTCTGCGGCTGCAGGTCATCGCGGAGGGTGTCGAGACCGAAGCCCAGCTCCAGGTGCTGAGCGGGCTCGGCTGCGACGAGGCTCAGGGTTATCTGTTCAGCCGGCCGCTGCCGGCACAAGCGTTCGAGGATTGGTTGAGCGAAAGGCGGCGGCCGGTGCCGCTCTTGGTCACGGCTCGATCTTGACGCCGACCTTCAGGCTCACCTGGTAAGCGCTGGCCTTGCCGTCGGAGATGTGGCCGCGGATCTCGGTGACCTCGAACCAGCCCTGCTTGGCGTCGGCCGCGGTCGTGTCGAGGGCGTTGGTGATCGCCTCGGAGATGCTGTTCGGGGAGCTCCCCACCACTTCGATCTTGCGATAGACGCTGTTCGGCATTGAGACACTCCCTTTTTCGGCGCGGCCAGTTTTTCTTCGGCACACATAGGGCCTTGCGCCATCGGGGTCAAACTTGCCGATGCTTCTCGCTGATGTGCCGGAAGCGGTTACGCCGCGGTCTCGCGGCCGCTGAGGAACTCGCTCAGGCCGCCGAGCCCATCGACGCGGTCGGCGATGACCTTCATCATGGCCAGCAACGGCACGGCCAGCAGCGCGCCGGAGACGCCCCACAGCCAGCCCCAGATGAGTACGGCGAGGAAGACGACGACGGCATTCAGCGTCAACCGGCGGCCGAGCAGGATCGGGGTAATCGCGTTGGCCTCGATCGCGTTGCAGGCGATGTAGACCAGCGGCGGCATCAGCGCCGCCGTCAGCGTGTCGAAGGTGAGCAGGCCGACGATGAAGACGATCGTCGTGCCGATGGCGAAGCCGATGTAGGGCACGAAGTTGAGCAGGGCCGCCATGGTCCCCCACAACGCCGCGTTCGGCAGGCCGATGGCGTAGAGGCCGAAGCCGATGGCGAGGCCGAGGCCGGCGTTGATGAGCGAGACCGTCGCCAGGTAGGTGGAGATGTCCTTCTGGATCTGGTTGGTGATGGCCACCGCCTGCTTCTTGTGGCGAAAGCGCGGCAGCGAGCGAACCAGCTTCTCCTGAAACATCGTCCCCGAGGAGAGGAGAAGGAATAGCAGGGCGATGGTGATGAGCAGCGTCACGCCCACCTGTTGCACCGTCCCGAGGACGATGATCGCGGCGTTGACGACGCCGACCTTCATGCCCCCATCGGGCGCCACCGGTGCCGCCCTGCTGCCGCGGCGAGTTTCGACCAGAACTCTCGACCTGCGCCCGCGCCCTGTTCAGCTCCTCGACCGGCGCCCTGATCTTCGCCTGGACCTGGCTCAGCACCTTTGGCGCCTGCGCCAGCCATGCCGCGGCCGGATCGGCGAGCACGTAGACGCCGGTGGCGGCGATGCCGAGAAGGCCGGAGACGATGATCGCGGCGCCCAGCGGCGTCGGGACGCGGAAGCGGGCGAGCAGCCGCACCGCCGGCCACAGCACGATGTAGAGGACGATGGCCGCGACCACCGGCATGAGGATCGGCTTGGCGAGGTAGATCGCGAAGATCGAAGCCAGGATGAACAGCCCGGTGATCGCGAACGACTGGATGCGCACCGCGGTCGAAACGGAGCGATCCGCGGCGGCGCCCGCCGCGGCTTCGGCGGCGGGGCTTGCGGCGGGAGTGGCCGCGGGCTGGGCTGCGGCGTGGCCGCGGGCGGTGGCGGCGCGATCGCTTCGATTGACATGCGCCGAGACTAGCTGCCCGCCGCCGCCGCGGGCTTATGATATGTTTGTCTTTACTGCGATGGTCCGGCCATGTCGAACAACAGGACTTCGCTCACCTCCCTAAGTCCTTCAATGGCCAGCTCGGCCTCGTCCTCGATGCCGGCGCCGTCCCCTGCCGCCAACCTGCGGCCGTTGAGCTCGACCTCGCCCTGTACGACCTGCAGCCAGCCGATCCGCGCCGGCGCCAGTGCGTGGCGGACCGCCTCGCCGCCGCGGAGCTGCGCCCGATAGATGTCGGCGTCGGCGTTGATGCCGATCACACCTGAACCGTCGGCGCCCCTGCCGACGATCCGGCGCAACTCGGGCTCCGCCTTGCCGTCCTCCAGCGCCAGCTCGCCGTAGCTGGGCTCCAGCCCGTCGCGCTCCGGAACGATCCAGATCTGCAGGAAGTGCACCGGCTCCGTCTGCGAGGCGTTGAACTCGCTGTGGCGGATACCGGTCCCTGCGCTCATCCGCTGGATCTCGCCGGCGCGGATGATGGAGCCGGTGCCTAGGCTGTCTCTGTGCGCGAGCGCGCCTTCCAGGACGTAGGAGATGATCTCCATGTCGCGGTGGCCGTGCGGGGCGAAGCCGCCGCCCGCAGCCACGCGGTCGTCGTTGATGACGCGGAGCGCGCCGAAGCCCATGTGCGCCTCGTCGTAGTAGCCGCCGAAGGAGAAGCTGTGGCGGCTGTCGAGCCAGCTCAAGCGGGTCGTGCCGCGCTCCTCGGCCTTGCGAACGGTGATCATGGCGGGCCTCCTTATCCCGAAGGAATGGATGCCAGGAAGATAGTCGCCCACTGTGTGCCTATAATCGGCGGCGGAGACGAAACATTGTCAACAAGGAAGCGCCAGTGCCGGACCATGGCAACCGCCTCGAGCTCATCGCCTCGTTCGTCCAGGTGGTCGCGAGCGGTGGTTTCACGGCCGCCGCCGCGCGGCTCGGCAGCTCGCGCGCGGTCGTCAGCAAGCACGTGATCGCGCTGGAGCGAAGGCTGGGCGTCCAGCTCCTCAACCGCACGACCAGGCGCGTGGCCGCGACCGAGGCCGGGCTCGCCTACTACGAGCGCTGTTCGCGGATCCTCGCCGATCTGGAGGAGGCCGACGACGCCGTCTCGACGCTTCAGGCGCAGCCGCGCGGGACGCTGAAGGTGAACGCGCCGATGTCTTTCGGCACGCTGCACCTGACGCCGGCGCTGATCGCCTTCGCGGCACTATACCCGGAGCTGCGCGTCAACCTGGTCTTGAACGACCGGTTCGTCGACATGCTCGACGAGGGCTTCGACGTCGGCATCCGCATCGGCAAGCTGGACGACTCGTCGCTAATCGTCCGCCGCATCGCCCCGGCAAAGCCGGTCGTCTGTGCTGCTCGCGCCTACCTCGCCCGCCGCGGCACGCCGACGCACCCGCGCGAGCTCGCCAGCCACGCCTGCCTGCACTACGGCTACCTTGCCTCAGGCACGACCTGGAAGCTGAGCGGTCCGGACGGCGAGCACTCCGTCGCCGTCGAGGCGGGCATCTGCGTCAACAACGGCGAGGTGCTGCGCGACCTGGCTATCGCCGGCCTCGGCATCACGCTCTTGCCGACCTTCATCGTCGGCCCGGCTTTGGCGGACGGCACGCTCCGACCGCTGCTCGACGACTACCGGGCCCCGGAGACGGCCATCAACGTGATCTACCCGCCGAGCCGCCACCTCTCCGCCAAGGTGCGGGTGTTCACCGACTTCCTCGTCCAGCGGATCGGCGCTACGCCTTATTGGGACCGCGCGTGAGCCTCATGACTGTTGTCGCAACGTCAGAAGATCGCGGTCACTACCGGGCATCTCCGGCACCTCCCGGCCGGCCGGGCCGCGGCGCTACTTAATGCGCGTGTAGTCGTAGATGCCGAGGTAGTGCTCGCCGGAGCGGGCCCAGGAGTAGTCGGAGGCCATACCGTTGGTGATCAGCCGGCGGAACTCCTTGGGATAGTCGTACCACAAGCCGATGGCCCGGCCGAGCGCCGACTCCAGGCCGGCGAAGTCGGCCTCGCGGAAGACGTAGCCGTTGCGCTCCTCTGGCAGCTTGTCGGAGAAGTCGCGGTCGAAGACGGTATCCACCAGCCCGCCGACGGCCCGGACCACCGGCACAGCGCCGTAGCGCATGGCGATCATCTGCGCCAGGCCACAGGGCTCGAACAGGCTGGGGACGACGACGATGTCGGCGCCGGCGTAGATCTGGTGGGCGAGTTGCTCGTTGAAGCCGATCTCCAGGTGGCAGTCGGAGTTGTCGTTGAGGTAGTGCTTCAGGTGCCAGAAATGGTTGTTGATGCCGCTGTCGCCGCCGGCGCCGAGCAGGATGAATTGGGCATTGTGCTCGAGCGCGTAGAACATGGCGTGCTGGATCAGGTGCACGCCCTTCTGCGCGTCTAGCCGGCCGACATAGGCGACCAGCGGCTTGAACTCCTTGCGCAGCCAAAGCCGCTCGCGCAGCGCGTCCTTGTTCGGGTACTTCCCCTCGACGTTCCACACCGTGTAGTGGGACGGAATGAACCGGTCGGTCTCCGGGTTCCAGATGTCGTAGTCGACGCCGTTAAGCACGCCGCTGAACTTGTAGTGATGGATCGCCAACGTCTGCCCGAGGCCATAGCCCTGGTCGGTATAGCGCGCCTCCCAGGAGTGGTGCGGCGAGACCGTGGTGATGTGGTTGGAGTAGACAATCCCGCCCTTCATCAGGTTGATGGCGGTGTTGTTGAAGTTGTCGAGCATCCGGTCGTAGTGGAAATAGTATTCCGGCCGGCCCAGCCCCGTGGCCCAGAGGATCGACTCCCCGGTGATGCCCTGGTGCTTGAAGTTATGAATGGTGTAGCAGACCCGCTGCCGCTCCATCCCCATGCGGGCGTAGATGTCGTAGAGCAGGACGGGGACCAGGCCTGTCTGCCAGTCGTGGCAATGGATGATGTCCGGGCGCTTGCCGGACTTGTAGAGATACTCCATCACCGCCCTGCAGAAGAAGGCGAAGCGCATCGGGTCGTCGTTGAAACCGTAAAACGAACCGCGGTTGAAGAAATTGTCCTGGGAGTGGGGCTCGATGAAAAAGCACTTGCGGCCGTGAACGAAGCCGAACCAGACGGAGCAGGCGACCGAGGTGCTATACCAGGGTACCCAGAGATCCTCGTAGACTTTGTGCAAGCCCCAGATCTCGTCGTACCACATGCAATCGTACTTGGGGAGGATGATCTCGACCGTGTTGCCCCGGATCTCGATCTCGCGGCTCAGCCCGTAGACCACGTCCGCGAGGCCGCCGACCTTGGCCACCGGAGCCAATTCTGCTGAGACGTGAACTATGTACATGCCGACCCGTCGTTTGCTACCAGCGCCTGATGTCTGTGCGAAGCAAGCGAAGCCCCCTCAGCAACGGTTCTAGCCCGCGCCCTGCGGCCACGCCAACCGCCGGGGGCCCGCCCACAGCCGTAACCGTCCATCCGCCGTCGCATTTTTTTCTGCACGCCGGCAGGGTCGATGGTTTACAGCCTTCCGCCGACCAACGGAAGCCTCACGGCGCGGGCGGCGCTATTCCCGCAACCGCCACACGCTGGCGGGAAGCCCGCCGGGGCGAGCAGCAGTGTTACGAGAAGGCGGAGCCACCAAAGAGTTCGCGCTCGGACCCCGCAGGTCCCCCTCACCCCACCCTCTCCCTCAGGGAGAGGGAGGCCTGCGAAGCAGGCGGGTGGGGGCGCCGACGCTTTCGCGTTCCTGAGCGCGATCGCCTACGGCGTGACCTCGACCGGCGGCACCTTCCAGATCTCGGCCGCGTACTCGCGGATGGTCCGATCGGAGCTGAACTTGCCGGTGCGGGCGATATTGAAGATGGCCTTCCTGGTCCATGCCTCCGGATCGCGGTAGAGCGCCTGCATGCGCTCCTGCGCCTCGATGAAAGAGCGCAGGTCGGCCAGGTTCATATAGTAGTCGCCCTGGTTGAGCAGGTAGTCGATGATCGGGCGGAAGATCCCGGGCTCGGTCAGGCTGAAGAAGTCGTTGCGGATCAGGTCGACCGCCTTGCGGATCTCCGGGTCCTGCTCGTAGTAGTAGAGCGGGTTGTAGGTGCCGCGAAGGTTGGCCACCTGCTCCGTGGTCAGGCCGAAGATAAAGATGTTCTCGTCGCCAACCTCTTCCTTGATCTCGATGTTGGCGCCGTCCAGCGTGCCGATCGTGAGCGCGCCGTTCATCGCGAACTTCATGTTGCCGGTGCCGGACGCCTCCATGCCGGCGGTCGAGATCTGGACGCTGACCTCGGACGCTGGGATGATCCGCTCCGCCAGCGAGACCCGGTAGTCCGGCAGGAACACCACCTTCAGCTTGTCGCCGACCTGCGGGTCATAGTTGATGACACTGGCGATCTGGTGGATCAGCTTGATGATCAGCTTGGCCATGTAGTAACCGGGCGCGGCTTTGCCGCCGAAGACGAACGTCTGCGGGACGATGTCCGCCGCCGGGTTCTCCTTCAGCCTGTCATACAGCACAATGATGTAGAGGCAGAGCAGAAGCTGGCGCTTGTACTCGTGGATGCGCTTGACCTGCGACTGGATCATCGAGTTCCTGTTGATCTCGATCCCCACCTCGCGTTTGATGAATTCGGCGAACAGGTCCTTGTTGCTCTGCTTGACCTCGGCGATCTTGCGCCGGAAGCCGTCGTCGTCGACGAAGCGCTCGATCGCGCGGATCTTATCGAGGTCGATGATCCAGTCGTCGCCGATCCTGTCGCAGATCACCGCGGAAAGCCGGGGGTTGGCCTTGCGCAGCCAGCGGCGGGGGGTCACGCCGTTGGTCTTGTTGTTGAACTTCTCCGGCCAGAACTCGGCGAAGTCGCGCAGCACGCCCTCGCGCAGGAGCTTGGTGTGCAGCGCCGCGACGCCGTTGGTCGAGCAGCTGCCGGCGACCGCCGAGGTTGGCCATGCGCACGGCCTTCTCCGGCTGCTCCTGGATGATGCTCATCCGCTCGAGCCTGCCGAGGTCGCCGGGGAAGCGGGTCGCGACCTTGCGCAGGAAGCGGCTGTTGATCTCGTAGATGATCTGCAGGTGCCGCGGCAGCAGCCGCTCGAACATGCTGACCGGCCAGCGCTCCAGCGCCTCGGGCAGCAGGGTGTGGTTGGTGTAGCCGGTGGAGTTGACGGTCAGCTCCCAGGCCTTGTTCCACTCGATGTCCTCGCGGTCGAGGAAGATCCGCATCAGCTCGGCGACGACCAGCGCCGGATGCGTATCGTTCATCTGGATGAAGACCTTGTCGGGGAACGACAGCCAGTCGTTGGCGTCGACCTTGAAGCGGCGGACAATGTCCTGCACCGAGCAGGAGACGAAGAAGTACTGCTGGCGCAGCCGCAGCTCGCGGCCGGCGTAGACGCTGTCGTTGGGATAGAGGACCTTGGTCAGGTTCTCGGCCATGACCTTGTCTTCCACCGCCTCGACGTAGGAGCCGCGGCTGAAGTCCTGAAAGTGGAAGTCGTCGGTGGCGCGCGCGGCCCAGAGCCGCAGGTTGTTCACGTTGTAGGCGCCGTAGCCGACGATCGGCGTGTCGTAGGCCATGCCGATGGTCGGCCGGGTGTTGACCCACTCCCAGTGGGTGACGCCGTTGACCCGGCGCGGCTCGGAGCGGCCCTCGAAGTTGACGACGAACGAGAGCTCGGGGTGGCTGACCTCCCAGGGGTTGCCGTAGCGCAGCCAGTTGTCCGGCTCTTCGACCTGGTTGCCGTTGTCGATGTACTGCTTGAAGACGCCGTAATCGTAGCGGATGCCGTAGCCGATGGCCGGCAGCTTCAGCGTCGCCATCGAGTCGAGGAAGCAGGCGGCGAGCCGGCCGAGGCCGCCGTTGCCCAGCGCGGCATCCACCTCGACGTCGCGGAGCACGTCCCAGTCGAGCCCGAGCCGCTTCATCGCCTCGCGGCAGGTGTCCTCCAGGCCGAGGCAGATGACGTTGTTGCCCATTGCCCTGCCGATGAGGAACTCCAGCGACAGGTAGCAGATCCGCTTGACGTTCTGGTGGTGGTACTGCTGCTGGGTGTGGATCCAGCGACCGACGAGGCGGTCGCGGACGGCCAGCGCAAGCGCGTGGTAGCGGTCCTGGTTCGTCGCGGTGTACTGGTCCTTGGCCAGGGTGCAGGACAGGTGGAAGTGATAGCTCTTGATCAGGCTATCGACGTCCATGCCGACGCCGTCGTCGCTCACGGGGCTCGGCACCGCCGCAGCCTTCACCGCTTCCGCCACTTTCGTCTTCATTCCGCGCTCTCCCTGGTCAGCGTTTATCGTGTTTCCGTCCCTTGGGCTTCCGGCCGGCAGGCGTTGCGGCACGGCGCTTCGGGCCGCGGCCGCAGACCGCGCCGGCCGTGCAAGCCGGGTGCCGAGCGGCGATGGCGCCGAGCTACCGTCCGTCCGCGCTGCCGACGTGGGCTTGGAAGCCGCGTCCCGCTTCGTCGCCGCTCTTTGTGGCTGCATTATACCGACCGCCCGGCGGAGGGGAACCGTCGAGCGCGACAGCGACGCAATCCGGCCGCCGCAGCGCCCTCAGTCCGGCTTGGCGTAGTGGGCGGCGAGCAGAAACTCGACGTTCCCGGAAGGCCCGGTGATTGGGCTTTCGCACACGCCTTCCACGCGCCAACCCGGCCGGGCGGCGAGCCAGGTCTCCACCTCAGCGCAGACCGCGCGGCGAACCTCCGGATCGCGCACGACCCCGCCCTTGCCGACGAACGCGCGGCCGGCTTCGAACTGCGGCTTGATCAGGGCGACCAGGGCTGCCTCGTCGGCCACGAGCGCCAGCGCCGGCGGCAGCGCCAGCCTCAGGCCGATGAAGGAAACGTCGCAGACGATGAGGCCGATCGGCTCGGGGACGAGCGCCGGCGACAGGTCGCGGGCATTGGTGCGTTCGAGGACGACGACCCGCGGATCCTGGCGCAGCCGCCAGGCGAGCTGGCCATGGCCGACGTCGACGGCATAGACGCCGGGCGGCGCCGCGGGCGAGAAGCACGTCGGTGAAGCCGCCGGTCGAGGCGCCGAGGTCCAGGCAGACGCGCCCGGCCGGGTCGATGGCGAAATGGTCGAGGCCGTGGGCGAGCTTGACCCCGCCGCGGGAGGCCCACGGGTGGTCGCGGCCCTTGAGCGTGACGACGCTGTCTTCGCCTAAGCGCTGGCCGGGCTTGTCGACCCGCTGGGTGCCGACGAAGACGAGGCCGGCGAGGATCAGCGCCTGGGCCTTGCTGCGGCTTTCGGCAAGCCCCTGGGCGACGACGAGCTCGTCGGCGCGCAGCGCCGCCGCGGGCCACGCGCTCAGGCGCGCACCGCCTCGGCCGCCTCGCCTTCCAGCCCCAGCGTTCTGAGCGCGGTGGCGACGATGTGGGCGGCGCTCAAGCCGGCATGGTCGTACTGCAGCTCCGGCTTGTCCTGGTCGAGGAAGACGTCGGGCAGGGTCATCGGCCGCACCTTCACTCCCGTCTCCAGCAGCCCGGAGACGGCCATGAACTGCAGCACGTGGCCGGCGAAACCGCCGGCCGACCCCTCCTCCAGGGTCAAGAGCACCCGATGCTCGCGCGCCAGCAGCCGGATCAGCTCCTCGTCCAGCGGCTTGGCGAAGCGGGCGTCGGCCACCGTCGTGGACAGGCCGCGGGCGGCCAGCTCCTCGGCCGCCTTCAGCGTGTCCTTCAGCCGGCCGCCGAGGTTGAGCAGCGCGATCTTGGTGCCCTCGCGCAGGATCCGACCCTTGCCGATGGGGAGCACCGAGCCGCGCTCCGGCATCTCGACGCCGATGCCCTCGCCGCGGGGATAGCGCACCGCGCTCGGCCGGTCGTCGATCGCCGCGGCGGTCGCGATCATGTGCATCAGCTCGGCCTCGTCGCCGGCGGCCATCACCACGATGTCGGGCAGGCAGCAGAGGTAGGGCAGGTCGAAGGAGCCGGCGTGGGTCGCGCCATCGGCGCCGACGAGGCCGGCGCGGTCGATGGCGAAGCGCACCGGCAGCCGCTGCAGGGCGACGTCGTGGACCACCTGGTCGTAGGCCCGCTGCAGGAAGGTCGAATAGATCGCCGCGAACGGCTTGAAGCCTTCGGCGGCGAGCCCGGCGGCGAAGGTCACCGCGTGCTGCTCGGCGATGCCGACGTCGAAGCACCGCTCGGGGAAGCGCTCTTCGAACTTGTCGAGCCCGGTGCCGGCCGGCATCGCCGCGGTGATGGCGATGATCTTCTCGTCTTCCTCGGCCTCGCGGATCAGCGACTTGGCGAAGACGCCGGTGTAGCTCGGCGCGTTCGCCTTGGCCTTGACCTGCTCGCCGGTGACAACGTCGAAGCGGGTCACGCCGTGGTACTTGTCCGCCGACTGCTCCGCCGGCTGATAGCCGTGGCCCTTGCGGGTGACGACGTGCAGCAGCACCGGCCCCGGCTCGCGGTCGTCGCGCAGGTTCTTCAGCACCGGCAGCAGGTGATCGAGGTTGTGCCCGTCGACCGGGCCGACATAGAAGAAGCCCAGCTCCTCGAACAGCGTGCCGCCGGTCACCAGGCCGCGGGCATATTCCTCGGCCTTGCGCGCCGCCACCTCGATGCCGCGGGGAAACTTCTTCGCCAACTCGGCGACGATGTGGCGGAGCGAGCGGTAGGGTTTGGACGAGATCAGCCGGGAGAGATAGGCGCTCATGGCGCCCACCGGCGGAGCGATCGACATGTCGTTATCGTTGAGGACGACGATCAGCCGCGAGTCCATCGACCCGGCATTGTTCATCGCCTCGTAGGCCATGCCGGCGCTCATCGCGCCGTCGCCGATCACGGCGATGACGTCGTGGTCCTCCTTGCGGAAGTCGCGGGCCACCGCCATGCCGAGCGCCGCCGAAATCGAAGTGGAGGTGTGGGCCGCTCCGAACGGGTCGTACTCGCTCTCGGAGCGCTTGGTGAAGCCGCTGAGCCCCCCGCCCTGGCGGAGCGTCAGCATCCGCTCGCGCCGGCCGGTGATGATCTTGTGCGGGTAGGCCTGGTGGCCGACGTCCCAGATGAGCCGGTCGCGCGGCGTGTCGAAGACATAGTGCAGCGCCACCGTCAGCTCGACGACGCCGAGGCTGGCGCCGAGATGGCCGCCGGTGATCGAGACCACACGGATCGTCTCCTGGCGCAACTCGTCCGCCAGCCGCTGCAGCTGGTCCTCGGGGAGCGTCCTGAGATCGCTGGGGTAGTTGACGCGATCCAAGAGCGGCGTCCGTGTTTCCATACCAGTACTCTCCACTCAATACCGGCGCCGCGCCACCAAGATCGCCGGCGCCGTTCTAGTTTGTTCGCTCGACAATGAAGCTGGCAAGCGCGCGCAGCGGGTCGGCAGCCGCGTCGAAGACGGCCAGATGCTCGACCGCCTGGCGGGCCAGCATATCCGACTGGCTGCGCGCACGGTCGATGCCGAGGAGCGAGACAAACGTCGCCTTGCCCGCGCGCTCGTCCTTGCCGGTGGCCTTGCCGACGACCTCGGCATCGCCTTCGACATCGAGCAGGTCGTCGACGATCTGGAAGGCGAGCCCCAGGTCATGGGCGTAGGCGCGAAGGGCATGGCGAGCGCTGTCGCTGGCCTTGCCGAGGATGGCGCCTGCCTCGCAGGAATAGGCGATGAGCGCGCCGGTCTTCATTCGCTGCAGCCGGGTGATCTCCGCCATGCCCAGTTCGCGGTGCTCGGCCAGGAGATCGAGCATCTGCCCGCCGACCATCCCGTCGATCCCGGCAGCCTTGGCCAGCTCGACGACGAGATCAGCCCGCACCCTGGGATCGGTGTGCGTCGCCGGGTCCGCCAGCACCTCGAAGGCGCGGGTGAGCAGGCCGTCGCCGGCGAGTATCGCCGTCGCCTCATCGAACTTCACGTGACAGGTGGGCATCCCCCGGCGCAGCGTGTCATCGTCCATCGCCGGCAGGTCGTCGTGGATCAGCGAGTAGCAGTGGACCATCTCCACCGCCGCCGCAGCCCGCAGGGCGAACGAGCGGCTGACGGCGAACAGCTCCGCTCCCGACAGCACCAGGAACGGGCGGATGCGCTTGCCGCCGGCCAGGGTCGAGTAACGGATGGCCTCGATCAGCCGGGTGTCAACGTCGTTGTGCAGCGGCAGAAGCTGGTCCAGGGTCGCATCGACGGCGCGCGCGTTGTCGGCCAAGGCCGCGGTGATTTCGGACACGGTCGCTCCGGCTCGCTCAGTCCAGGTCGATGCGCTCGGCGGTGACCGCGCCGCCCGGAGCAACGACGATTTTCTCGACCCTCGACTGGGCTTCCTGCAGCTTAGCCTCGCAGTGGCGCTTCAGGATGATCCCCCGCTCGTAGGCCGAAATCGCCTCGTCCAGCCTGGCCGACCCCTCCTCGAGGCGACGGACGATCTGCTCGAGTTCGGCCAAGGCGTCCTCGAAGCTCATCGCCGAAACGTCGTCGCCAGTGCCGTCCTGAGCCATGCGCCATCCGCCTTGCCGACGCGGGAACGCGACCCCCGGAGGCAAATACAGTGCTGCAAATACAATGCGCCGCGGCCGCGGTTGTCACCACGCTGGGCCGCAGCCGCAGGGTTTATGCGCCTTTGCGCTCCTGTGCAAGGGGTGCTGCGCGACGCTAATCCAGCGTCCGGGCGACGCGGGAGCCGAGTACGGCGGCTTTGTACTTCGACAGCACATCTGTCGCCGACGTCCTCAGCCCCGCGAGGGCGAGCGCGCAAACCGAAGGAACACCAGCATCGCCCGGATTAGGCGAAGAACGTCCTCGTCGTCGAGGCAGCCGATGCGCTCGCGCAGCTTGGACTTCGGAACGGTGGTGATCTTGTCCACCACCAGCAGGGGAGGTAGCCATTCCGCTCGTTGGGTTCGACCGGCAGACGCAGCAGAGGCGCCTCAGTCGAGGCGCAGACGGTGATGGAGACGGCCGCGTCGAACGCGTCATCCTGAACGATGACAGACGGACTCTGCTTGCCGGCGTAGGCTTTCCCGCGGCGAGACGGTCCAGATCTCGCTCCCGCCTCATTCCTCGTCGTACGACGCCGCGTCGATGAACGCCTGATCCTCGCTAGCCTGGGGACTGCCAGCCACGGCAAGCGATTGCCGGTGGGCCTCCAGCCGAAACCCGGGCACCCGCACGTCCGGCACCCAGATCTGGATCGGCCGCAGGCCGCGCCGGCGCAGGCGGTCACGGTGGACGCGGACTTTCGTCCTCGACGCGGTCCAATCAGTTGTCACGGTTGTTGCCACGGTTGTTGATGCGAGCGGTACGCGCAACGTAAGCGGAGTGCGCCATATCCAACGCACCAGAATCGAAAGCCCCCGGGGGTGGTCCCCGGGGGCTCCGCGCTTACCGGCTCGTCGTCGCGATCAGTTGGCGATCGACAAATTCTCGGCAGAACTCTTGCCGTTGCGGCCGGCGACCAGGTCGTACTTGACCCGCTGGCCTTCGTTCAGGCTGCTGAGCCCTGCCCGCTCCACCGCCGAGATATGCACGAAGGCATCGGGCCCGCCGCTGTCCGGCTGAATGAAGCCGAAGCCCTTCGTGGGATTGAACCATTTCACTGTTCCGGTCGTCACGTTCGTCAGTTCCTCACACAGATAGAAAAACGCGCCGGGCAACCGCCGAGGCGCGAGATAGCTTCAACGTCTTCAGGAGATCGCGGCCCGTTTTAGAGCGAAGCGGCAACCAGAACAGAAGCATCAAACACTACCCGAAGAGAAAATAGGCCATCGCCGCCGCGCCGCACAAGGACCGCAGTGCGGATGCGTCGCACCGCTTCGCCAATCGGCCGATCCGTGGCAGCCGCGCCGCATAACCCGGAGCTCCAGCTTCGGCAAGGCCGCCCCCTAAGGCGGATTGTCGGCCGAGGCCCGCTCGCGCCGTTGCCCTGCAAGGGCCGGCGGCGGCGGCGCTTAAGCCTCCATCATCACCTTGACGTGCGCGGCGACGCTTTCGGAGAGCGCGGTGAGGTCGTAGCCGCCTTCGAGCGTCGAGACGACGCGGCCGGCGCACTCCGCCTCGCCGATCTCCAACAGCTCGCGGGTAAGCCAGACGAAGTCCTCGGTCTGCACCCTGAGCTGCGCCAGCGGGTCGCGGATGTGGGCGTCGAAGCCGGCCGAGATCAGGATCATGTCGGGCTTGAACTTACGCAAGGCCGGCAGGATCCGGTCGGCATAGGCCCGGCGAAACTCCTCCGAGCCGCTGTTCGGCCTGAGCGGCACGTTGCAGATGTTGTGAAAGACGCCGGTCTCGTGCTCCATGCCGGTGCCGGGGTAGCACGGCCACTGGTGGCTCGAGGCGTAGAACAGGTCGCGGTAACGGAAGAAGTGGTTCTGCGTGCCGTTGCCGTGATGCACGTCGAAGTCGACGACCGCCACCCGCTCCAGGCCGTGCGCATGGCGGGCGTGCTCGGCGGCGATGGCGACGTTGTTGAACAGGCAGAAGCCCATGGCCGCGGACGACTCGGCGTGGTGGCCGGGCGGGCGGACGGCGCAGAAGGCGTTGTCGGCCTCCCCCTTGACTACCGCGTCGACGGCGGCGCAGATGCCGCCCACGGCACGCAGGGCCGCCTCGCCCGAGGCGCTGTTGATGGCGGTATCGGGGTCGAGGTGGACGTGCCCGCGCTGCGGGATGTTCTCGAAGATGGCCTCGACATAGAACGGCGCGTGAACCCGCTCAATCTCGCGCACCGCCGCCTTCGGCGCCTCCCGCCGCTCGAGCGCAGCGAAGTCGTCGCCGTTCAGCCGCTTCATGATTGCCTTGAGCCGCGCCGGCGCCTCGGGGTGCCACTCTCCCATGTCGTGGTCCTGGCAGGCGGGATGGGCGAACAACAACGTTGTCATGATCGAGCGGGTACGCTCCCGACGCTCCCTCGTGGGCGAGTTGCAGCCTCGCCACCGCATGTTCAAAACCTTCGCCGAGGTGACATAATCCTTGGCAAGGGCAAACACTACCCCTTATCGCGCGCCCCGGCCGCGCTCGCCTCCAGGGAGAGAAGGTGTCCGGTAAGCCGGCGGCGACGCGTCATCAACGCCGCGGCGGCAACGGCCAGCACCACGGCACCGGCGGCCACCGGCCAAGCCAGTCCGAGGCGATCGGCGATCGGCCCCATGGCGAGCGCGCCCAGCGCCGGGCCGCCGCGAAAGATCAGGCCGTAGAGAGACAGGACGCGCCCCCGCATCGACGGCGCCACGGCGAGCTGCAGTAGCGTGTGGGTGCCAACGCCGGCGCCGACCATGACCATGCCGGAGACGGCGAGCACCGGCAGGGCCAGGACCAGCCGATCCGTTGCCACGAACAAGGCGATGGTCAGCGCAAGGAGCAGGGTGCTGGCGACGGTGATGGTGACGAGGCCGCGCGTGCCGTCGCGCCCGGCGAGCCAGGCGCCGGCGACGATGGCGCCGAGGCCAATCGCCGAGGTCATCAGCGCCAGACCCTGGGGCCCGGCGGCAAAGACCTGGGCGGCGAAGCCCGGCAGGAGCTCGACGAACGGCCGGCCGAAGACGTTGGTGACGACGAGCAGGGCCAGCAGCGGGCCGATGCCGGGATCGCCGAGGGCGTAGCGCAGGCCGGCCGTCAGCTCCCGGCCGAGCCCGCTGGTCGGCTGGCCGTGTCCACGCCCCTGCTCGTCGATGCGAAGCCGCGACAGCGCCGCCAGGAAGGCGGCGAAGCTCAGCGCGTTCCCGGCGAAGGCGAGCGCCACGCCGCCGGCGCCGATCAACAGCCCTGCGAGCGCCGGGCCGATGAACCGGGCGACATTAAAGACGATGGAGTTGATGGCAACGGCCGTCGGCAGGTCCCCGCGCTCGACCAGGCTAGCGACCAGCGCGAGGCGCGCCGGCTGGCCGATGCCGGTGGCGATCCCGGCGATGAGCGTCGCTGCGACCAGGGCCCAGATGTCAAGCCGGCCGGCGGCGGCGAGCACGCAGAGCGCGAGCGCCTGGCCGAGGTTCACCAGCACGGTGGCGCGCAGGATGCGCCGCCGGTCCCAGCGGTCGGCCGCGGCGCCCGCGAGCGGGGCCACGAGCACGCTGGGGAACAGGTCAGCAAAGGCGACGACGCCGAGCCAGGCCGCCGATCCCGTCAGCTCCCAGGCGAGCCAGCCGACGGCGATCCGCTGCATCCAGGTCCCGATCAGGGAGAGCGCAT
Organism: uncultured Alphaproteobacteria bacterium; assembly: GCA_963746275.1. Lineage (GTDB taxonomy): Bacteria > Pseudomonadota > Alphaproteobacteria > Rhodospirillales > Defluviicoccaceae > JAEULH01. Next base: position 40,494 of record CAVVAX010000033.1, on the reverse strand, counting down.
TGCCGGCGGTGTAGGCGCCGTAGGTGGGTTGGCGGAGCACGCCGGTGATGCGGCGGAAGGGCCCGGGCTTCGACGTCGGCTTCGGCATGGGCGCACTCTGGCGCGGGCGTCGCAGCAAATGCAAATGCGCGGAAAGCACACACAAGGTAGGAGAAGATGAAGTGGCCGCGCGTGGGCCTTGCGGGGCCGTGGCCCGAGGCGCATAGACGGTCGTAATGCTCGCGGACGGTTGCACTGTTCAACCGGGGAGGACGCATAAAAACATGAGCTACATCGCCCATGCCGACATCGCCATCCGTCGCGACAGGCTGTTTCGCCTTAACGTCATCGTCTGGCGGCTCGCGACAAGCAGCAACCCCATCGCCCGGAACGTGGCGCGAATCATCTTCCACGTGGAGTTGCCGAAGGGGACGGCGCAGATCCGCATGCCGCACCCGTACATGGTCGTGGTCAACGAGAACACGGTGATCGGCGAGAACTGCACCTTCTACCACAACGTCACCATCGGCAGCCGGCAGTTCGGGATGGTCGCCGGCGCGCCGACCATTGGTGATGACGTGATCATCTACCCGAACGCCTGCATCATCGGGAAGATCACCATCGGCGCTCGCGCCATTATCGGCGCCGGCAGTATCGTCCTGAACGACGTTCCGCCGAACACGGTGGTGGCGGGCAACCCGGCGAAGGTCGTCGGCGAGACCTACTGACCAGCGGCGCCGCCTGGACCCGGCCTCGGCCCGCGGCCCGGCCCGCCGGGCCACACCCTATTTCGGAACACCGCCGGACGACAGTGGAACCGGAACGCCTTGCCGCGGCAGGGCGGTTTCGGCATTCTGCGGCGCTTCACGAGAAATTCGAGGACAGAATGACCGGCGAGCGGGTTTACCTCTACGATTCCACCCTGCGCGATGGCGCCCAAACCCAAGGCGTCGACTTCTCCGTCACCGACAAGGCGGCCATTGCCCGCGCGCTGGATGGCATCGGCATCGACTACGTCGAGGGCGGCTGGCCCGGAGCGAATCCGACCGACGACACCTTCTTCGCCGACCCGCCGACACTGCATCGCTCAAAGCTCTCGGCCTTCGGCATGACCCGGCGGGCCGGACGCAGCACGTCCAACGACCCCGGGCTCGCCGGCCTGCTCTCGGCCAAGGCCGAAGCGGTCTGCATGGTCGGCAAGTCCTGGGACTTCCAGGTCGAGACCGCGCTCGGCATCGAGCTCGCCGAGAACCTGGAGATGATCTCGGACAGCGTCCGCTACGTCCGCGAGCGCGGCCGCGAGACGATGTTCGACGCCGAGCACTTCTTCGACGGCTACAAGGCCAACAGGGACTACGCGCTCGCCTGCGTCCGCGCCGCCCATGACGCCGGGGCCCGCTGGATCGTGCTTTGCGATACCAACGGCGGCAGCCTGCCGCATGAGGTCGAGGCCATTGTCGCCGACGCCGCCGCCCACATCCCCGGCGACTACCTCGGCATCCACTGCCACAACGACACCGGCAACGCCATCGCCAACAGCCTGGCGGCGGTGCGTTCCGGGGCGCGCCAGGTCCAGGGCACCCTGAACGGGCTTGGCGAGCGCTGCGGCAATGCCGACCTCATTGCCATCATCCCCTCGCTGGTCCTGAAGATGGGCTACAGGACCGGGCTTTCGCCCAGCGACTTGACGAGGCTGACCCACCTCTCCCGGCTGCTCGACGAACGGCTAAACCGGGCGCCCCAGCGCAACGCCCCTTACGTCGGCGAAAGCGCCTTCGCCCACAAGGGCGGGCTGCACGTCTCGGCGATCGAGAAGGACCCGCGCTGCTACGAGCACATCGTCCCCGAGCTCGTCGGCAACCACCGCCACATCGTCGTCTCTGATCAGGCCGGCCGGTCGAACATCCTCGCCCGCTTCCGCGACATCGGCCTCGACATCGATGCCCACGACCCGAAGCTCGCCCAGCTGGTCGAGACGGTGAAGGCGCGCGAGTTCGATGGCTACGCCTACGACGGCGCCGAAGCGAGCTTCGAGCTCCTCGCCCGCCAGGCGATCGAGAGCGTGCCCGAGTACTTCAAGTGCACCAGCTTCAGGGTCATCGACGAGCGCCGCTGGAACGCTCGTGGCGAGCTGATCACGCTGTCGGAAGCGACGGTGAAGCTTGAGGTGGGCGGCAGGGAAAGCATGGCCGTGGCCGAAGGCAACGGTCCGGTGAACGCGCTCGACGCGGCGATGCGCAAGGTGCTGACGACGGTCTACCCGGAGCTCGACGACGTCCGCCTGGTGGACTACAAGGTGCGCATCCTCACCCCCGGCGACGGCACCCGCGCGGTGACGCGGGTGATGATCGAATCCGCCCTCGGCCACGGCGACCACTGGTCCACGGTCGGGGTCTCGACCAACATCATCGACGCCTCCTACCGGGCGCTGCACGACAGCATCGTCTACAAGCTCTACCGCGACGGCACGAGCGCGCCCGTCGCTTAAGGTGGCGGGCACCGACCGCGGCGCGGACCCGGGCGCCGCATCGGCAGGGCGGCAGCCGGCGATCATCCTGGTCGAGCCGCAGCTCGGCGAGAACATCGGTATGGTCGCCCGGGCCATGCTCAACTGCGGGCTCGGCGAGCTCAGGCTGGTCAACCCGCGCGAGCCCTGGCCCAACGCCAAGGCCGAGGCCGCCGCCTCCGGCGCGGACGCCGTGCTGGCAGGGGCCCGGCAGTTCGCGACGACGGAGCAGGCCATCGCCGACCTCGCCCACGTCTACGCCACGACGGCGCGGCCTCGCGACATGGTCAAAAAGGTGCTGTCCCCACGCCTTGCCGCGGCCGAGCTGCGCACGCAGGCCGCGTCGGGCGAGGGATCGGGCATCCTTTTCGGCAAGGAGGCCAAGGGCCTCTGCAACGACGATGTCGCCCTTGCCGAGGCCATCGTCGCCGTACCGCTCAACCCCGCATTCAGCTCGCTCAACTTGGGCATGGCGGTGCTGCTGGTTGCTTACGAATGGGCGATGGCTGCAGCGCCGGAGGCCGCGCCAGGGCAGCAGGGCGGCGGCGAGATGGTGATGGGCAAGGACACGCGGCCCGCCAGCCGCGCCGAGTTGCTGGGCCTGTTCGACCAGCTCGAGGAGGAACTCGATGCCTGCGGCTTCCTCCGCGTTGCCGAGAAGCGGCCGAGTATGGTCCGCAACCTGCGCAACATCTTCGTCCGCGCATGCCTGAGCGAGCAGGAGGTGCGCACGCTCCGCGGCGTCATCGCCTGCCTCGCCGCCGGGCCACGAAAGCGGCGCGAGTAGCCAACAACCTGTGTGCTCTTTGCGTGCCGTTGACCTGATCGCGCCGCCGGCAAATCACTCCGAATGTGAAACGCGGGCGGGTCAAAGATGCGGGGAGGCATGGACGCGGTCGGGGCCTTGTTCGTCCAGCGCAGCGTCGCCGGCCTGGTGCCGCCGCCGCCGGGTGCGGTCGAACGCGCCTGGCTCAGGGCATACGGCGCGGTGACGCGCGTCCTCGGCCTGCGGCAGCTCGCTGGTGCCTGGTACGGCGCTGTGCCGCGATCGAGTACCCCGTGCTGCACTTGCGGGTTTCGAACATCCATCGCCCGCCGCGTGCGCCAGGGGCTGACGAGCGTGCATGCCGCTCACTACGACATCACCAGCGGCGAAGTTGCCTTCTACGATGAGGCCAGCGGTAAGTTCGTGGCCCTGAGTAGCGATGGCCGAGACGCGGCGCAGGCCCCAGGGCAGTGCTCGTGTCGACCACAACTAAACGGCGTCATCGCGAGCCGCGCAGCGGCGTGGCGATCCCCTATCAGGCGCTGGATTACTTCGTCGGCTTCGCCTCCTCGCAATGACGCCATGATTTTTGATTCAAGCTCGTCACATCCTGCTCCGAAAATCTACGGCGTGCAGATCAAGGTCGCGTTTCCGAACGTGAGCGAGCGGGAGATCGAGGAGGCGATAGCGTGGGCACAGAGGTAAAAGGAGGTCAATGTCAAAACGAGAAATACGAGGTGGCCGTTTTTGACAAAAACCGCGTTCTTATCAGCCCGTTGACGATGTGTGCTTCGTGATCAGTCGGGATCGGCGCTGACGATCACGACGAGGATTCCGAGGCCGGCTTCGTCGATGGCGAGAATGACGAACACCGCCGTTTTCGCCGTTTGAATGACGAGCAGTAACCTTTTTTCGCGGGTGGCGGCTTCCTTCGGCGTTCCGGCGCCGATCAGCAGGCGCATCAGGATCCCGAGGTTGTGGCCGGCGACGTGGATCAGGTAGCGCTTATGGACGTTCTCCCGCCCGCGGAGCCACGTTCGGCGCATGCCGCCGCGCTCGAGATTGTGGGCGAACGAGCGCTCGACGATTTCGGCCCGTTTTCGCATTCCCGCCTTGCCGACCTCGGAGCGAAGCCGGTTGCGGTTGGCGTAGACCGCGGCGCGTGCGTCTTCGTCACCGTGCCAGCGAGAGAAACTCTTGCGCTGCGGCTCGGCGATGCGTGTCTTCCAAGCGCCGCCGTCGAGATCCTTCAGCACCGCACGGGAGTGGTATCCTTTATCGGCGACGAGCTCGATGGTTTTGGCCGCCGTCGGCACCTGGCCGATGGTCCCCAAGTTCGCCGCCGCTGCCTTCAGCGTCCCCGGCAACGTCGTCGTGTCCCCCTCGTCCGCTGAATGGACCTCCGCCGCCACGACGACGCCGGTGTCCAGATCAACGGCATGTTCAGGCTTGTAGGCGAGATGGGTGGTGCCATCCTTCATCTTGGCGATCTTCGCCTCAGGATCGATCGTGCTCATCCAGTCCGCATTGGACAGCGTCTTGCCCTTCCGTTTCCGGTCCAGGCGAACAAGGTCCTCGGCCGAGGGCGTCTCGATGCCGCTCTCCTTGGCCATGCGCTTCAGCATTTCCCGGTAGGTCTCGCCGAAGTCCCGGCGCACGATCGCGCGCAGCGCCGCGTTGGCCTCCATGGTCGAGGCGTCCACCCCGATCCGATCGCCCTTCACCAGACCGCGCTCCGCGATCAGCGACAGCACCCAGCCGAAGACCGCCTCGTGGACCTCATGCGGCAGGCGGCTCCGCGTCTTCGACAGCCACGAGTGGTCCGGCACCCGGGCGGTTGTCTCAAGGCGCAGAAAGTCCCTCAGCGAGAGCGAGTCCGCACAGCGCCACTCGATCCCGCGTTCGGAGTCGATGCCCTCGAAGTAGCCGACCATGTGCATCCGGAAGTACCGCCCCGGCGGGATCGACGGCGCCCCCATCTTCGCCGCGTAGTACGGCTTGCACGCCGTCTCGGCGAAGGTGTCGAAGCCGGCATCGATCAGAACCGCCTGCAGCCGATCGTAAAAGACGTGCCCGGGTGATCGCGGCATCTCCCGCCACGTCACGACCAGATCACCCTGCCGATCCCCTTGCCGTCCCAGCGCCATGTCGATCAATCCCTCGAACCGCTATGGGTGCAGGGAGTCAGAACCAGCCAACTTCGTCAACGGGCTGTTATAGATGTGAAGGAAGTTGACGAAGCCGATCATGTTACGGATCCGAAGCGGCGGCAGATGAAATTGCCGCCAAGCCATGACGTCCGCGATAGCGACATGATTGATGGGTATCGCGTGTCGCCTGACTATGAGACCTTGGAGCCAATACCCGAGAAAATATCAACTGAAGGTCTAGTTTTCTCATGGTATCACTCGCAGGCTCTCTTCACTTGGGCACAAATAGAGGACTTGTTGTTTCGCATTTTTAGCGGCCTACTGAGGTGCGAGCAATCGCGGTCTGCGAGTGCGTTACCTTGCATTTCAATCCGAGCTCAACTACTGATGATCGCCAACCTGGGTTGAAGTTAAGGTGCCGCGCTGAAGAGGCAGCTCCACCGCCTATGAGGCGAACGCAGCACCATGGCGCAACTTCCAAAACGGGTGAAACTGGCGAGAAAGCGTCCACGCCCGCATCCGCCTAAGTTATCGAAAAGATTGGTGGAGCCGAGGGGAGTCGAACCCCTGACCTCCGCAATGCCATTGCGGCGCTCTCCCAACTGAGCTACGGCCCCGAGGATGATGTCGCCGCTGGCGTCGAAGGCCCAGCAGCGACGACAGCCTAATAAACCTGCCCCGACGCGGGCAAGGGAAATATCGTGCCCGTATCCGACCTGGGGCTTACGGCTTGTCTTCGTCTTCGTCGACGTGCTCCATCACCTCGCCGATGTCGTCGTCGTCCTCGCCGAGCTCGGAGGTATCCTCGATGAGATCGCCCTCCTCGGTTTCGGCGTCATCGTCGCCACCCTCGTCGACCTCGACGCCGGCGACCTCCTCGTCCACCGTCTCCTCCTCGTCCTGGACGCGCGCTGGCCGTCGCGCCGGCGCGGGCGCCTTCTCCTCGCGCGCCACCGACCGCCGCCGCGCTTGGGCTTGGGCAAGCGCTCCGGGTCGTAGACGAAGTCGCAGACGGGGCAGACGATGGTCTCGCGGCGCAGATCATAGAAGCGTGCGCTGCACGTCGGGCAGAGCCGCTTCAGCCCCCATTCTGGCTTCGCCAAACCGTGGTTCTCCAGAGCTTGTTATGCCGTCGCTGAGGAGCCAATTGCCACGATCGCTCGCGGCGTGTCAAAACCAATTCATGACAATTGCCTTCCCCGCCGTATCCGCCGGTCGGCCCGACGCCGGCGCTGCCGCCGCCGCGCCATTGCGGGCGCGGCCCGCCTGTCCGCTCGGGGGCTCCGTCACCGCGCCTGGCGACAAGTCGATCTCGCACCGGGCGCTGATCCTCGGGGCCTCGGCCGTCGGCGAGACCACCATCTCGGGGCTTCTCGAGGCGGGCGACGTGCTGGCAACGGTGGGCGCGCTGCGGGCATTGGGCGCGGGGATCGACCGCGATGGCGGCGCCTGGCGGGTGCGCGGCCGCGGGGTCGGCGGCCTCTCGGAGCCCGACCGGGTGCTCGACATGGGCAATTCCGGCACCGGCGCCCGGCTGCTGCTGGGGCTGGTGGCGAGCCACCCGTTCATCACCTTCTTCTCCGGCGACGCTTCGCTGAGCGCCAGGCCGATGCGCCGGGTCATCGAGCCGCTCAGCGAGATTGGCGCCAGCGTCTGGTCGCGCTCCGGGGCACGGCTGCCGCTCGCCATCCGCGGCGCCGACGACCCCCTGCCGATCGAGCACACTTTGGCGGTACCTTCGGCGCAGGTGAAATCAGCAATCCTGCTCGCCGGGCTGAACACGCCGGGGCGCACCACCATCCATGAGCCGCAGCCGAGCCGCGACCACACCGAAAGGATGCTCGCGCACTTCGGCGCCGAGATCGTCTCAGCCGACCGCGAGGGCGGCGGGCGAACCATCACCCTCGTCGGCCAGCCGGAGCTGACGAGCCGGGCGCTGAGCGTGCCGGGCGACATCTCGTCCGCCGCCTTCCCGCTGGTCGCAGCGCTGATCGTCCCCGGCTCGCGACTCACCATCGCGGGCGTCGGGGTCAACCCTTTGCGCACCGGCCTGCTCGACACGCTGATGGCGATGGGGGCACGCATCGAGTTCGCGAACGCCCGCGACGTTTGCGGCGAGCCGGTTGCCGATCTCCTGGCCCAGGCCGGGGCGCTCCGGGGCGTCGAGGTGCCGGCGGAACGGGCGCCGCGGATGATCGACGAGTTCCCGATCCTGGCGGTGGCGGCGGCCTGCGCCAGTGGAGCCACCCGCATGAGCGGCCTGGCGGAGCTGCGGGTGAAGGAGAGCGACCGGCTGGCTGCGATCGTCGAGGGGCTTCGCGCCTGCGGGGTTGCGACGGAGAGCGGCGACGACTGGCTCGTCGTCCATGGCGCGGGCGGCGCGGCGCCGGGCGGCGCCCGGATCCAGGCGCGTTATGACCATCGCATCGCCATGGCCTTTCTGGTGTTGGGCACGGCCGCGCGCGAGCCCATCGGCATTGACGACGCCACCGCCATCGCCACCAGTTTTCCCGAGTTCGTTTCGCTGATGAACGGCATCGGCGCTGCCATCGGCGGCTGAGGGTCCGAGCCTTCAGCCGGCGGCTGCGGCCGGGACCGGCGGGAGGAGGCCTTCGCCCGCTGCGGTTCGGGCGATGCGGCCGAGCAGCGACGTGATGGCTTCGGCCGACCGCGGTAGTGGCGCGTCCGGGGCAATCAGCCCGAGGGCGCGTGCATGAAGGCCGATCTCGAGTGCGATCGGCACGCTCAGGCCGGCTCGCGCGAGCGCCGTTCGATCGGCAAGCACCTCCTCGGCAGCACCGGTCGCCGCGGCCATGCCGGCCTCCAGGACTACGACCCGATCCGACCAGGCGTAGGCAAGATCGACGTCGTGGGTGCTGTAGACGACGCTTTTGCCGGCCGCGACCAGCCGGTCGAGGGAGGCGAGCAAGCCGGCCGCACCCTGTGCATCGAGCCCCGCCGTCGGCTCGTCGAGTACAACGACCTGTGGGCGCATCGCCAGGACGCCCGCGAGCGCCGCACGCCGGCGCTGGCCGTGGCTCAGCATGTGGATCGGGCGGCTGGAAAACCCGGCGATGTCCATCTCCGCCAGCGCCTCGTCGATCCGCCGGCGCACCTCGCCCTCCTCCAGGCCAAGGTTCATGGGCCCGAAGGAGACGTCCTCGTAGATCGTCCCGGCGAAGAGCTGATCGTCCGGATCCTGCAGGACTAGGCCCACGGCGGTTCGCCAGGCGCGCAAGCCGGCCCTGTCGTAGCGGACGGGGCGGCCGTCGCGGTAGACGGTCCCCGCCGTTGGCTTCAGGCTGCCGTTCAGGTGCAGGAGCGCGGTGGTCTTGCCAGCGCCATTGGCGCCGAGGACGGCGAGGCGGTAGCCGGCCGGGACGATGAGGTCCAGCCCGCACAGGGCGGCGACGCCGCCACGGTAGGCATGATGCACGCCTTCCAGCGCCAGGATGGCCGGCGCCGTCAAGGAGAAGGGCCGCGCCAGGCGAAGGTGGCGAGCACGATGCCGGCGGCGAGCGCCAACGCCGCGGCGATGAAGCAGCGCGAGAGCCGCCACGGCGGAGCCAGCGTCTGCAGGCTGCCGTCATAACCCCGCGCCGCCAGCCCGGCCTGCAGCCGCTCTGCCCGCGCCAGCGTTCGCGGCAGCAGGCTCGCCGCCAAGAGCCCCGTAGAGCGTAGCGAGGTCTTGAAATCGCGGTCACCCAGCCGGTTGCGCTGCGCCTGCCGCCCGGTGGCGGCAAGGGCGACGGTCAGGCCAGTGAAGCGGTAGACGAGAAAGGCGAGATCGATCAGCGGTTCGGGAAGGCGGAGGCGCCGCGCCAGATGGATCAGCGCCGGCAGCGGCGTCGTCAGGATGATCAGCAGCGTCGCCGAGGTCGCCGCCAGCGCCCCAAGGGAGACGCCGGCGGCATGCTCCAGCCCCTCCCGCGTGATCCGGACCGTCGGCGCGCCGTGGTCTAAGTCCAGCGACAGGGCCAGCATTGCCGCCCCGCTCAGCAGGAACGCCAGCGGCAGCGCCAGCACGCGGAGGTATGTGGCGGCAGGGATGCGGGCGCCAAGCACCACTGCGGCAGAGGCCGCGGCGATGATCAGCGCCGCGCTTGGCCATGGCGGCAGGGCGAGGCTCAAGAGCAGTAGCGCGCCCCCCAGCAGGACCTTCTCGACGGGGTGGCGCGCGCTCCAGCCATTGGTGTTGGCGATGACGTCAATCGCGTTCATCGCCAGCGCCGCACTTGCCCGCCTCGCGCGCCCGCCGCTCACCACGCCTTAGGCCCAGGACGTAGCCGAGCAGACCGGCGCCGAGGGCGGCCTGTAGCGCGAACAGGAGGCCCTCCGTCTCCTTCCCCGGCGGCATCCATAGCGGCGAGGCCCAGGGCCTGTAGGCCGGGTCGATCGTCTTGATCAGCGCCTGAGCCTTGCCGTCGGCGCCCTCGAAGGCCGCGGTCCTGAGCTGCGGGGCAAGGAGCGGCAGCAGCACGATCGCGGCGGCGAGCACCAGCAGCGCCCCGGTCCGGCGAGGCCGCGGCCGCGCCATCCTCAGGCCCTCCGCAACCAGGGCAACACCCAGCCGGCATCGCCCCCGGCATGGCTCGCCAGGGCGTTGACGACGACGATTGTGAGCAGCCCCTCAACGACGGCGAGCGGAACTTGCGTGATGGCGAAGACGCCGGCGAACTTCAGGAACGAGCCGAGGACGCCGGTGGCAGGATCCGGAAATGCCAGCGCCAGTTGCAGCGAGGTGGTGGCGTAGGTCGCAAGGCTGCCGATCGCCGCGGCGGAAAAGACGGCGATGGAGACGGAGGCCGAGAGGCGGCGCAGGCCCTGGAAGACGCCGTAGGCGACGAAGGGGCCGACCACGGCCATGGCGAAGGCATTGGCGCCAAGCGTGGTCAGGCCGCCATGGGCCAAGAGCAGCGCCTGGAACAGCAGCACGATGGTGCCGAGCACGGTCATGACGCTCGGCCCGAACAGCACCGCGCCCAAGCCCGTGCCGGTGGGATGCGAGCTGCTCCCGGTGACGGACGGAAGCTTAAGCGCGGAAAGAACGAGCGCAAAGGCGCCGCAGGCGGCGAGCGGCAGCCGCGCCTCTGGCTGGAGCCGCATCGTCCGCAGCAGCCGAACGCTGCCCACGATTACGAACGGGGCGGAGGCCGCCGTCCACGCCGCGGCATGCGCCGCCGGCAGGTAGCCCTCCATGATGTGCACGAGCCAACCTCCATCGCCTCCAGGCCAAAGCGTCCCGCGCCGGCGCGAATGAAGGAAGGCCGAAGCCACGGCCAGACCTGCACGCTCGCGGTACACCCCGCCCGCAAGCGTCGCGTCGACTCAGGTGACGGCAGGTCTCCTGGCTAGCGGGTCACCGCCCCCGCCCGGCCTTCCCGCCCGATCGCAGTTGCGACCGGCAGTGGCCCTTGGCGGACGAGGGCTACCCGCTGACAGTTGCGGGGGCAGCCACGGCCCGGGATCCCCTCATAGGTCGATCCCTCCGTGTTCCCTATTAATCCCGAGGCTTTGTCGCCCGTTCGGGAACCGTCGGCGAAACTATAGGGACAGCGCCAATTCACCGTCAAGGCGCGGGAGCTAACACGCGAGCGACAGGGCCGCCTCGGGTTGCGCCCGGCCTGGGCGAGCGCCAGGCGATGAAGCCTTGGTGGCGGGCGCGCGCGTCGGCGGGAGACCGGAGTCCAGCGCGAAGCGGATGCGGCCGTCGCCGGTCATGCGCCGGCGCCTCAGAAGCTGCCGAACACGCTGGCGACGACAAGCACCACGACCAGCGAGAGCATCGGCAGCAGGCAGCCGACGACGAAGATGTCGCCGTAGGACTCACGGTGGCTAAGCTTGCAGACGGCGAGCAGAGTGATGATGGCGCCGCTGTGCGGCAGCACGTCCAGCACGCCGGAGGCGAGCGCGGTGATCCGGTGCATCGCTTCAAGGGAAACGCCGGCCGCGTTGGCCATCTCGACATAGACCGGACCCAGGGCCTCGAGGGCGATGCTCATGCCGCCGGAGGCCGAGCCGGTCATGGCCGAGAGCACTGTCACCGAGGCGGCGACCGAGAGCAGCGGATTGCCGCCGCTGATATCGAGGATCGCCTCGCTGATGCTGGCAAAAACCGGCATGGCGGCGATCACCGCGCCAAAGCCCACCAGGCTCGCGGTGTTGAAGATCGGCAGCACCGAGGCGTTAGCGCCGCCGTCGAGGCTCGTGCGCAGATCGCTCAGCCTCCGCCAGTTGGTGGCGATCAGGACAACGATGGCGACGAACAGGGCGACGATGACCGACCAGACGCCGCGAACTGCCTCGATCGTTGTCGCCCCGAACAGCGGCTCGGCGAGGTACGCCGTATCCAGCTTCGGGACGACGAAGGTGGAAAAGACGAAGTTGGTGACGATGACCAGGACCACCGGCAGGACCGCCAGGACCGCCGGCGGCTGACCCGCCGCCTCGGGATGCTCCTCAAGTTCCCGGATGTCGAAGCCCGCGCCTTGGGCGCACTCGCGAAGCGTCGTTCCGGCTGCCGGCAGGTTGTCCTCATGGGCGCCGTAGCCCTCGCCCGCGGCGCGTGCCTGCGCCGCGCGCCGGCCGAGCCAGAGCATGCCGAGGGCGAACATCATCGCCCCGGCGATGATCCCGAGCCCGGGTGCGGCGAACGAGGTCGTGCCGAAGAACGGCATCGGGATGGCGTTCTGGATCGCCGGCGATCCCGGCAGGGCCGACATGGTGAAGGTGAAGGCGCCCAGAGCGAGCGCGCCCGGGATCAGCCGCTTGGGGATGTCGGCGGTGCGAAACAGCGCGGCGGCGACGGGGAAGATCGCGAATGCCACGACGAATGCCGAGACGCCGCCGTAGGTCAGTGCGCCGCAGCAGAGCACCACCGAGAGGATCGCCCGCTCCGGCCCCAGCCGCGCGCTCACCGCCTCGGCCAGGGCCTTGGCGGCGCCGGTATCATCCATCAGCTTGCCGAAGATGGCGCCGAGCAGGAACAGCGGGAAGAACGAGACGATGAATGAGCCGGTGTTGCCCATGAAGATCTGGGTGTAGGCGCCGAGGATGGGCAGGTCGCCGGTCGCCGCCGCGGCAAACAACGCCGCCGCTGGTGCCAGGATGATCAGGGTGATCCCCTTGAAGGCGAAGTAGATGAGCAGCCCGAGGGCGACGAGGACGATGATGAGGTCGAGCATTATGACTCTTCGACTTAGGCTTGCCACGGGGATGCTGGCGAGCAAGGTGTCGTGGTCATGGCCGCACTTGTTGCGGCCATCCACGCGACCTCAGCGTATCAGCCTCGTGGACGGCCGGGACAAGCCAGGACAAGCCCGGCCGTGACGAGTTGCAATGGCAGGAAGAGCGGCACGTCAGGGTGCGCCCTCGGGATAGCGGGCGTCATCCGGGTAGTGGGCGAAGTCGGGTCCCAGCGTCCGCCAGTCGCTCAGCCACTGCTGGGCGATCTCCTGGCCCTCTTCGCGCAGCCGGGCCAGATGCTCCGGGCTGCGGTCGAACTTGCTGGTGTGGCGCAGGCCCCAGGCTGTCTCCCGGGTCATCTTGATGGTCCGGACCGCGATGGGCTTGTAGTGGGCGAGCAGCGGATTGTCCGCGGCGTATTTGTCGAGCCAGCGGTTAACCGTGAGGATGTGGTCGAGCTCCTGGTTCAGCGACAGGTTGCCGGCGAGATCGTTCTCCCGGTCGCGGATGTCTTCCAGGCTGAGCCGTTCGCCGCCCGGTCGGAACTCCTGGGGATTGATGCGGATGACCCAAATCTCGTCGGGCTTGTGCTCCTTGTTCGAGGTTTCAAGCAAGTCCCGGATCGGCGGGTTCTGCGAGTAGAGCCCGTCCCAGTAGTAGCCGTTACGGGTGATGGCCTTTCCGGATCCGCAGACCGGAAAGCTCTGATTCGCGATCACCTGCGCCGGAAGAACCTCCGGCAAGGTGCCCGAGGCCGCGACGCCCTCGAGCGAGATCGCCCGGCGCATGCGCCAGCGGGTTTCCTCATATTGACTGGTCCTCGGCGCCTCGATGAGACCGCGCTCCTCCAGCGTCTTGTCGGAATCGAAGATCTCGAAGTTGCCGCTGAGGATCTCGATTGCCCCGGCGAGGACCCGCAGGTCGATCTCTGTCAGCTTCTTCCAGTCAACCGCGTTGAAATGCGGGCAGAGTGCCTCGAGCAGCGCCGGGAACTGCAGGTAGACGGGCCTGGCGCCCAGCATCGACAGCGCCGACAGACCGATACTGCCGTAGACCGCGTAAGGATCCGACGACGGGAACGGCACGCCCTGGGCACGGAGTTCCAGCAGGGTGCCGACGAGCTGGTTGTGGGCGCTTTCGATGGGCGTGGTTGCGGCGAACGTGGACCAGAGGAAATCGAGCCGCTCGATCGCCTTGTCGATGCTGCCGCAGCTTGGATCGGCGGTGTTCGGCGCGAGCCCGTACCACGTTGCCAGCGCGCACAGCGCCCCGGCCGAGGTGCCGCTGATGGCTATGATGTCGAAAGTGTCGCTGCCGTCGGGTTGTGCGTTCCAAGCCTTTTTCGTCTTAAGAATCTCGCCGAGTACCCCCCAGGTGAATGCGGCATGAGTGCCGCCGCCCTGGCAGGCGATCGCAATCTTCTTCACTGCCGTTTCTTTGGCCATCGCCGACGTCCCTCTTCTAAATCGAGCTTCGTATCCCGCCCCGCGCGGGTCCGGCTAGTGTCCAGATCGATAAATCAGTTACATTCCGGCCGTTGTATCTAACGGGGAACAGGGGGCGTGCCGAGGCTAGCCCTGCTGGCGCCGCCACCCCTCGAACTCGCGCTGCTCCTCGATCTGCCGCCGGGTAGCCTCCTCCTGCAGCATCCGCTGGCGCTCGAAATCGAGCTGGCGCTGGGCGGCGGCATCCCGGGTCGTCTCCTGGCGCTGGGCCTCGCGTTCCTGCGCCGCACGATCGACCGTCATGTTGCCGGCAAGGCCGCCAACGGCGCCGCCGATGAGCATGGCGCCGGCATTGTTGCCGAAGGCGGCGCGGCCGACGCCGGCACCCAGGGCGGCGCCGCCGACCGTGCCGACGCCAGCCCCGGAGCCGCCGGTTTCGCAGGCGGACGTGCCCAGAGCGAGGACGGCAACCAGCGCCGCGGTCGCGCTGCGCCGGGCGAGCTTCATGTTCAGTGTGCGCATCCCATCCTCCCCGCTACTCGGCCTTCACCGACTCGACCATTTCTTCGTACGAGAGCTTGCCGTCGCCGCGTCTCATCGCCGGCCTTGAAGGCCTTCATTTTGAAGGTCATGACCTCCTTGAAGGTCAGGGAGCCGTTGCCGTTGGCGTCGACCTTCTTGAACTGCGCCGGATCATGTGGACCGAGCTCCGCCGGCGACAGCTTGCGGTCGCGGTTCTCGTCGAGGCCGGCGAACGCAGCGGCGGCGTCACGAACGAACTCCGCCTCGCTGACCAGGCCGTCGCCATCGGTATCGGCGGCATCGAAGGCCACCTTCTGGAACGCCGGCCCCAGGTCCATGGGATCGTCGGGGTCCCCTTTTCCTTGCTGCGCCAGCGCGCCGCTTGCCCCCCACGCCGTCATCGCTACCGCGAAGCAGAGCGCGAGTGGATATCGCCTTCCAAGGTGCATGTCACTGTCCCTTCTGCCTTCATTATCACCCGAGCGGCTGGCTACCCCCAAGCCAAGCGGGCAAGAACGCTCCCTCAAGTCACGATGGAAATCAAGGCGGGTGTCATTATTCCGCCAGCCGCGCCTCGGCCAGGCCCGCCACCGCCGCAGGAACGGGCGCCGGCGCCGCGGCGTCCTCCCCGGCGAACCACATGACGTAGAGCACCGGCATGACGATCAGGGTCAGTACCGACGCCACCAGCAGCCCGCCCATCACCGCGAACGCCATCGGCCCCCAGAACACCGTGAACGCGATCGGGATGAGCCCCAGAACGGTGGAGACGGCGGTGAGCATGATCGGGCGGAAGCGCGACAGGCAGCCGGCGATCACGGCGTCGCGAACGCGGTGGCCGGCCCGCCGCTCGACCTCGATCTGCTCGATCAGAATGACGCCGTTGCGCGCGATCACGCCGATCAGCGACAGGATCCCGAGGATGGCGACGAAGCCGAGCGGCCGGCCGGAGGCCAACAGGGCACCGACGACGCCGATCAGGCCGAGCGGAACGATGCTCAGGACCAGCAGCATGCGCTTGAAGGTCTTGAGCTGGATCATCAGCAGCGCGAGCGTCAGGAAGACCATGACGGGGACCACCGCCATGACCGACTCGCGCGAGCTGGCGCTCTCCTCGGCGATGCCGCCCAAGGCGACCCGATAGCCCTTGGGTAGCTCGGCATTGAGCGCCGCCACGGCCGGGGCGAGCTCGTCGACGATCTCCTCCGGCAGCGTCCCGGGAGCCACCTCCGACTGCACCGTCAGCGTCGGCTGCCGGTCGCGCCGCCAGATCAGCGGCTGGTCCTGGGTGTACTCGAAGGTTGCGAACTGGCTGAGCGGGACCGTACGGCCGTCCGGCAGCGCGACCGGCAGGTTGCGCAGGGCGGCGACCGACATGCTCTGGCCGCCGGTTGCCCGGGCGACGACATCGACGAGATAGATGTCGTCGCGCACCTGGGTGAAGGTCTGCCCCGTCACGGTCGTGCCGAGCAGGTTTGCCACCGCCTGCGAACTCAGGCCCAGGCGGCGGACCTCATCCTGATCGACCCGGATGCGCAGCTCGCGCGCCGGCTCCATCCAGTTGAAGTTGACGTCGCGGACGTCGAGGTTCGCGGCCATGGCCTGCGCCACCCGCATGGCGATGGCCCGCACCTCGCCGGGTTCCGGACCGCTGACCCGGTACTGCACCGGCCAACCCACCGGTGGCCCGAGCTCCAGCGGCGCGATCCGGCTCACGACCTCGGGAAACTGCTCCTCGAGCACGACCCCCAGCCGCTCCTCCAGGCGCTTTCGCGCGGCAACGTCCTTGGCCACCAGCACCACTTGGCCGAAGAACGGATCCGCCAGCTGCACGTCCAGCGGCAGGTAGAAGCGGATGGCGCCCCGCCCGACGTAGCTGCTCCAGCGATCGACGTCCGGGTCCTGCTTCAGGATCGCGTCGAACCGGGCGACCGTCGCCTCGGTGGCGAAGATCGAGGCGTTCTGCGGCAGGCGCAGGTCGACGACCAGCTCGACCCGGTCCGACGAGGGGAAGAACTGCCGCGGCACTCGGTCCAGGGCCAACACGGAGACGACGAACGCGCCAAGCGCGACGGCGACGGTTATCCAGGGCGCCCGGAGCGCGCCGTCGAGGACCCGCCGGTACAGCCGCTCCGACGGCCCCCCGCCCGCGCTCGTCTCCTGCTTCGGCTTCTTCAGCAGCGCCGCGCCGACGAGCGGCGTGAAGATGACGGCGACGAGCCAGGACAGCACCAGGGCGATGCTGACGACGGCGAAGATGGAGAACGTGTACTCGCCGGCGGAGCTGCGGGCGAAGCCGATGGGAACGAACCCGGCCATGGTGATGAAGCTGCCGGTCAGCATCGGGAACGCCAGCGTCGAGTAGGCAAAGCTCGCCGCCGCGTCCATGTCGTCGCCGGCGCCGAGCCGGCGGAGCATCGCGTCGACCGCGGTCATGGCATCGTCGACCAGAAGCCCGAGCGCGATGATCAACGCACCGAGCGAGATGCGCTGCAGGTCGATGTTGATGATCTCCATGATCGGAAAAACGAAGGCGAGCGTCAGCGGGATGGCGCAGGCGACGACGGCGCCGGCACGCACGCCCAGGCTGATGAAGCTGATGGCGAGGATGATGGCGATCGCCTGCCAGAGCGAATCGGTGAAGTCGCCGATGGCCTCGTCGACAATCACCGCCTGATCGGCCACCAGGTGCGGCTCGATGCCGATCGGCAGGTTGGCGGTGATCTCCGCCATCGCCGCCTTGATGTTGCGCCCAAGGACCAGGATGTCGCCGCCGTCGCGCATGGCGATGGCCAGGCCGATGGCCGGCTGGCCGTTCACCCGGAACATCGGCTGCGGCGGGTCGATGGAGATACGGCGCACGTCGGCGATGTCGCCGAGGCGCAGCACCCGGCCGCCGGCGGTGAAGTTGACGGCGAGGATGTCGGCCTCGGAGCCGAACGCACCCGAGACTCTGAGCGTCACCGCCTCGGTGTCGGTCTGCAACTCGCCCGCCGGACGGACGACGTTCTGCGCCTCCAGCGCCGCGATCAGCGTCGCCTGGTCGATGCCGAGCCCGGCCAGCGTCTCCGGCCGGAACTCGACCAGGATCTGCTCGTCCTGGGCGCCGAGGATCTCGATCTTGGAGACGTCCGGGATCAGCAGCAGCTCGGAGCGGATGTCCTCGACCTTGTCGCGAAGCTCGCGCTCGGAGAAGCCGTCGGCGACGAATCCGTAGATGATGCCGTAGGTGTCGCCGAAGTCGTCATCGAAGCCGGGGCCGACGATGCCGGCGGGGAGCGTGTGGCGGATGTCCCCGACCTTCTTGCGCACCTGGTACCACGCCTCCGGCACCTCGCCGGGCGGGGTGTCGCCGCGTAGGTTGACGAAGATCGTCGTCCGGCCCGCCGTGGTGTAGCTGTTGAGGTAGTCGAGGTAGGGCGTCTCCTGGAGCTTGCGCTCCAGCCGCTCGGTCACCTGCAGCGTCGTCTCTTCCAGCGTGGCGCCCGGCCAGCCGGCCTGCACGACCATCGTCCGGAAGGTGAACGCCGGATCCTCGTTGCGCCCGAGGCTGTAGAACGAATAGAGCCCGGCGGCGAGCAGCGTGATCATGAAGAAGGTGACGATCGAGCGCTGCTTCAGCGCCCACGCCGACAGGTTGAAGCCGCCGCTCATGACGGCGCTCCGAGCAGCCTCACCTTCTGCCCGGGCCTGAGCACCTGAACGCCCGCGGTCACCACCAGCTCGCCCTCTTTCAGCCCCTCGGCGATCGTGACGGTGTCGAGGGCGAACTGGCCGACCTGCACAAGACGCAGCGAGACCGTCATGCTCTCCCGGTCGACGACCCAGACCGCCGGCTCCGCCCCCGCTTGCGTCAAAGCCGAGGGCGGGACCGTGATGCCCGGTGTGGCGTCCAGGGTGACGCTGCCGATCACCGTCGAGCCGAGCCGCAGCGCCTCGGGCGGGTCGTCCAGCCCGGCGCGCACCTGGAACGTCCGCGTCACCGGGTCGGCCTGCGGCGAGACCTCGCGCACACGGGCGACCGCGCGCACCGAAGGCTCGCTGGCCAGCGCCACGTCGATGGGGTCGTCCGCGGAGGCGGCACGGATGATCCGCTCGGGCACGTCGAACACGGCGTCGCGGCCCTGCTGTCGGGCGACGCGGACGATCATCTGCCCGGCGCTCACCACCTCCCCCGGCTCGGCGCCACGGGCGGTCACCGAACCGCCGGCATCGACGATCAGGTCGGTGTAGCTCAGGTTGTCCTCGGCGATGGAGAGCCTGGCGCGGGCGTCGTCTGACTGCGCCTGCGCCGCGACCATGGCCTGGCGGGCCTGGTCGTAACGCACCCGGGTGGTGAAGCCGCTTTCGATCAGCGATTGCTGCCGGCCGAAGTCCGCCCGGGTCTTGTTGAGTTGGCCGCGCGCCGATTCCACGGCCGCGCGTGCCTGACGAAGCTGGTTCTCCGCCGGCTCGCGCTCCAGCCGGGCGATGACCTGGCCGGCCTCGACCTGATCGCCGACGTTGACCGAGCGCGCGATCATCCGCCCGCCGACACGGAAGGCGAGGTTCACCTCCTCCTCCGCCTGCACCTGGCCGGTGATGCGTGACGAGCTCGCCGCCGGAGCCCATCTCCACGGTGACGACGCGAACCGGGCGCACCGGCTCGGGAACCCGCGCCTCCTCCTCACCGCAGCCGGCGAGAAGCGCCGTTAGGGCCACCGCTGAGGTCACGCGCCAGATGAGGCCGTGGCGTCTTGAGGCCCTGCCGCTATTGCCTGAAATCGCCACTCATGCCGCCGTTCATCAGCCGGTCGCGGCGCTTGCTTATCCCGCGGCGGTTCTTCTAGCTCAGCCGCCCCATCCGCGCAACAGATGGAGCACCTATCCGCGGGGTGCCCGCGGTTGCTCGTCGATGATCTTTGGTTCCTTCGCCTGCATGAACGCGGCGCGGTGCGCCGCGCGCACGAGCTCCATTCCACTGCGCGGCCTCAGCTATCGCGCCAGCGGGTTCTCGAACACGGCAGAATCGGCTAGATCCCGCTCAATTTCCAGAAGACGGTTATACTTTGCGATGCGCTCGGAGCGACAGGCGGAACCGGTCTTGATCTGGCCGCCGCCCATGGCAACGGCAAAATCGGCCATGAACGGATCCTCGGTTTCACCGGAGCGATGGGAGATGACATAGCCCCAGCCAGCTTTCCGGCACAGATCGATTGCGTGGATAGTTTCCGTAACCGTTCCGATCTGGTTGAGCTTGATCAGAACGGCATTAGCCGAACGTTCCTCGATGCCGCGAGCGATGAACTTTGTATTCGTGACAAAAATGTCGTCACCAACGATCTGGATCTGATGCCCAAGCGCCTCGGTGTGCGCCTTGAATCCTTGCCAGTCATTCTCGTCGAGGCCATCTTCGATCGAGACGATCGGATATTTGGAACCCCACTCCTTGTAGAGCTCGGTCATCTCCGCGCTGGACTGTCGCCCCTGACCTGACTTACCGAGGTCGTAGGCGCCGCCGGCAAAGAACGAGCTCGCGGCAGGATCGAGGGCTATGGCTACGTCCCTGCCTGGCTGGTAGCCCGCGGCGGTAATAGCCTCGACGATCAGCTCGCAAGCCTCTTCGTTGCTCTTCAGGTTGGGAGCGAAGCCGCCTTCGTCGCCGACCGACGTTGAGTACCCTCTCTTCTTCAAGATCGGGGCGAGCGCATGGAAGGTCTCGACGCCATACCGCAGTGCCTCGGCAAACGACGGTGCGCCGATTGGCATCGCCATGAACTCCTGGAAATCAACGCTGTTATCGGCGTGCTTGCCGCCGTTGAGGATATTCATCATCGGCACCGGCAGTCGCCGGGCGCCGGCGCCACCCAGGTAAGCATAAAGCGGCAGATCGGCTGCTGCCGCGGCCGCCCGTGCCACCGCCATCGAGACGCCGAGGATGGCGTTGGCTCCGAGGCTGGCCTTGTTGGACGTCCCATCGAGGTCGATCATCAGCCGGTCGATCTCTCCCTGACGGCTCGGGTCCGTTCCTACAACTTCGGGTGCAATGCGCTCATTGACGTTGGCGCAAGCCTTGAGCACGCCCTTGCCGCCATAGCGCTTCTTGTCACCGTCGCGCAGTTCCATCGACCTCGTTCTCGCCGGTGGAAGCGCCCGAGGGAACGGACGCGGAAACCGCCGTCCCGTCCTTCAGGGCGAGATGGACCCGCACCGTCGGGTTCCCCCGCGAATCGAGTATTTCGTGGGCGTGTATGCGCTCTATCATCGACATCATGGTCATCTCCCTCCTCGTCTTGACCTACCGGCGACCGACCCCTTTCAGGGCGGTCGTTTCGCCTCACGTTGCCGGCTTCTTCGGGTTCGGGCCGTAGCGCAGCACTCTCGCCTTCTCGATGGTGACGAGGCCGCTCTCCATCATTTCGTCCAGAACAGGCAGGAAAGCGTCGATGTTCGCCTGCGTTTCCACGACTTCCACAACCAGCGGCAGATCATCCGACAAGCGCAGGATTTTCGCCGTGTGGATCCGGCTGGTGTGGCCGTAGCCAAGCGGGCCACGCAACACGGTCGCGCCAGCCAAGCCAAGCTCGCGCGCCTTCAGCACCAGTGCTTCGTAGAGCGGCTGATGGTGGTAGCGGTCCTGCTCGCTGATGAAGATGCGCAACAGCTGGGCCTCCTCTGGAAGGTCGATTCTCATGGTGCCTCCATCTGGTTCAGGGCGTCCGCGGCAAAATGGCCGGCCGTGACGGCGAGCAGGCACAGCACGACCGAGAGCGCGATGTTGCACCCCGGCCTGCAGCCATTCGCCGTCCCGGATCAGGCTAAGCGTCTGCAGGCTGAACGACGAGAACGTCGTGTAGCCGCCGCAGAACCCGAGCATCACGAACTGCCGGGTCAAGGACGGTACGAGCAGTCGCCCGTCGGGCCCGCTGATCGTGGCGAAGAAGCCGATAATGAACGAGCCGGTCGACGTTCACCACGATCGTGCCCCAGGGGAAGGTTTCGCCCAGGCGCGTCGCGATGAATCCCGATAACCAGTATCTCGCGATGCCGCCAAGAGCACTACCAACCCCGATCCACAGGTACGCGATCATGCTCTCTCCGTCGCTGAATGCCGCGCGGCCCGACCTGACTTCAGTGCCCGGTTCGAACTGGCGACCGGGCTAGGCGAAAGAGGATCGGCAGCGCCGCCAACTGCAAGGCCATGGCTGCCCCGGCGAGCCCTACACGCGACGAGGCATCGTAAAGAACGCCGAGCAGTGCGCTGCCGGCGAACCAGGCGGTTCCGTAAATCAGATTCATGACACCGTACGCGGTTCCACGGCGTTCGGTGGGCGCCACCACTGCGATCTGCGCCCGCATCACCAATTCCTGGGCGCCCATGCCGATGCCCCATAGCCCCATACCAAGGGCCGCCGCCTGGAGGTTTCCCAAGAAGACCAGCGGCGCGGCGGCAGCCGAGGCGAGCGTCGCCGCAATCATCGCCCACAGGCCGATCCGGTCGAATGCCCGGCCCAGCGCCAGGGCGGCGACGGCGTCGGTGGCCATGGCAATAGCATAAAGGAGGGGATCGCGGCGGTGGGCACGACGCCGGTCTTATCAAAGTGGAAGGCGATCAGGGCGAAGTCGGCATAGCCCGCGGCAATGAGCGCGACAGCCGCCATGTAGGCCCAGAACAGGCGCGGCAGACCCTCGGCGGCCAACACCGGTGCCAGGTCGAAGTCCTTTGGGCGCGGGAACAGATAGCGGGCCGCCAATAGCACTGCCATCGCCAGCGCGGCAGGGACGATGAGGATGCCGAACGCTTGCTGATAGCCGTAGTCGCGGGCCAGGACGACGCTCAGGATCAGCGGGCCGGCGACGGCGCCGACCTGATCCATCGCCTCATGCAGACCAAACCCCCAGCCCAGACCGGTCCGGCTGGCCGCGTGAGAAAGCATGGCGTCGCGGGCCGGCGAGCGGATGGCTTTGCCCATCCTCTCGGCGATGATGAGCAGAACGGCCAGCTCCCAGCGCCCTGCCAGCGCCAGTGCCGGAACAGCGAACAGGTTGAGGGCGTAGCCGAAGATGGTAACCGGCCAGTACCGGCCGGTGCGGTCGCTGATGTAGCCTGAAACCAGCCGGAGAGCATAGCCGACCAGCTCTCCGAACCCGGAGACGATGCCTACGACCGTTGCCGACGCGCCCAGAGCCGCCAGATAAGGGCCGGTTATGCTGCGCGCGCTCTCGTAGGTCATGTCGGCGAACAGGCTGACGACGCCGAGCAGGAGGATGAAGCGAAGCGCGTTACGCCGATGCAGTTGCACCGCGCCGGCCGCCGCAGGCTCTGTGTCCACACGCCCCTCCTGTCGAGGGCGACACGTCAGCGAGCTTCGGCACGGTGGATGAAGTTCTCACCCGGGGGGGTGATCAGACAGGCCCCCACCGCGCCGCAAGACGCAGTAGGAGTCATCAGCCTCTTCGGCGGTTTCGGGGGACCCCATCCCCTTCACGGGTGTTCTGGCAGAGTTACCTCGACGCGTCAACCGGCAGACCTCTGCAAGGCCCGTACGGCGGGCCGCTGCGTCGCAGGGACGCGCTATTAGAACCGGCCGCCGCGCAGGACCTCCACGTCCGACACCGTCACCACGCCCCGGTAGTCCTCGAGCAGCTTGCCGATCTCCGCCATGAGCGTCTCCGCCGCCTCGGCCGAGACGATGGTGACGATGATCACCTGGTTGGCGGCGTCCATGAGCTGGTTGCGGTCCCAGGCCGAGCGCAGGCCGCGGCCGCCGATGGCCGGGATCAGGGTGTAGCCTGGCGAGCCGGCGCGGTTCAGGACATCGATGAGCAGCGGCCGCGCCGGCGTCTCGATGATGACCTCGATCTTCTTGCGTCTGTGCAGCTCGACCATGGTCAGGATCCTGTGGTGGCGGTCAGCCACTGGGCGGCGGCGAAGTAGAGCGGGATGCCGACGAGCACGTTGAAGGGGAAGGTCACCGCCAGCGATAGCGTCAGGTACACGGCGGCGTTCGCCTTGGGAAGGGCGATTCGCATGGCCGCCGACACGGCGATATAGGAGGCGCTCGCAGCCAGCACCGCCAGTAGCGCGGTGCTGCCGGTGCCGAGCCCGGCCAGCATGGCGGCGCCGAGCCCTAGGCTTGCTCCGATCAGCGGCATGTAGATGGCGAAGATCAACGGCCCCGCCGCCAGCACCTTGCTGCCGGTGAGCTGGCGCGCGGCGACTAGGCCCATGTCCAGGAGGAACAGGCAGAGGATGCCGGTGAAGGGTGCCACGAGGAACGGCCCCACCCGCTCCATGCCCCGATCCCCGGTCAGCCAGCCGATGACGAACGAGCCGACCAGGACGACGACGCTGCTGTTGAGCAGGATTTCGCGGCCCAGGTGGCCCATCGCCCGCTGGGAGACGCCACCCGCACCCGGCCGCGCCGACAGGTGGGCCAGCAGCAGGCCGCTGACGATGGCCGGCGTCTCCATCAGCGCCACGACCGCGACCATGTACTCGTCGTAGGCGACGTTCTGGCTGCCGAGGAAGCTGACGGCGGTGACGAAGGTGACGACGCTCACCGAGCCGTAGTGGGCGGAGACGGCGGCGGCGGTGTCGCTATCGAACCGGGTCGTGGCCCGGAGCAGGGCGAAGCCGATGACCGGGATGAGGAAGCTGAGCCCGATGCCGGTGGCCATGGCGCCGATCATCCCGGCGGCCGCCTCGCCGCCGGCCATGGCCGTGCCGCCCTTAAAGCCGATCGCCATCATCAGGTAGAGCGCGAGCGTCTTGCCGATCGCCTCGGGGATGGTCAGATCCGAGCGCAGCAGCCCGGCCGCCATGCCGAGCACGAAGAACAGGATCGGCGGCGAAAGCAGGTTGTCGCCGGCAACGCTGAGGAGTTCGCTCATGTGCGGAGCTGCCCTGGACCTTATTCGCCGCACGCGCGCGAGGACCCTCCCCTTCGCGACCGCAGCAATGACTGTCCTAGAGCATCGCCGCGAACAGCGCAATCAGGGTGGAAAGCGAAGGCCATTGCGTAGACAAGGCGGCGCGAAGGAACCTCATGAGAGGTGGGACAGCGTGCTACCGCCACCCCCGCCGGAGGGGCAATTTCATCGCCATGGAGGCAAGCCGTGCCAACCGAGCTTCTTTTGGGCAAGCGCGTCCTCATCACCCAGTCGCAAGCGTTCATGGGGCCGGTCTTGTGCGAGGTGTTCGCGGAGCGTGGAGCGTTTGTAATCGCGGACTCGAACCCGCTCGCCGATCCCGAGGCTCCCGCAGCCATCGTTACGGCCGCGGGCCACGTCGACATCTTGGTCGTCAACCTGAGTGTGCCGGCGCCAACCCGCCTCGTCACCGAAGCGTGCGATGACGAGTGGCGGGACACGTTCGCCGCGCTCGTCGACCCGCTCCCCCGGCTCTTCCGAGCCGTGCTGCCGCAGATGATCGAGCGGCGCGAGGGAAAGATCCTGGTCATGGGCAGCGCCTCGGCGTTGCGCGGGATGAAGCGGGCGTCGACCTACAGCGCCGCCCGGGGCGCCCAGCTCGCTTACGTGCAAGCCGTCGGCACGGAAGTGGCGCCCCATGGCGTCCAGGTGAACGCCATCGCCCAGAACTTCGTCGACAACCCGACGTACTTCCCGCCGGAGGTCCAGGCCAACCCGCGCTTCAAGGAGCGCCTGAAGCGGGAGGTGCCGCTCGGCCGCCTTGTGGGCGCCGCCGAGGACGCGGAGTTCGCCGCGTACCTCTGCAGCGACGCAGCGAACTGCTTCGTCGGTCAAGTCTTCCCCGTCTGCGGCGGCTGGGTGACGCGGTAGACGCAGCAGCGCGCATAGCAGTTAACCGAGACTGCCGGGAGTTGGTCACCGCGCAGTACGCTTGTAGAGGGGTTGCTTACCCAAGAGCTGATTTAGCCTAAGCAGGCGGGATAGCGCGACCCACAAACCATGAAAAACGAGAAACTGTAGAGTATGAAGCACCCTCCGTATAACACGCTGTAGAAAACTGTAAGCAAAGACAAATTGTATTCCTTCTTTCTGGCGTCGTGTGCGAGCTTGAACACAGGCGAGAAGGCTGCTTCAGCGTGTTTCATTCTTGCCCTCCGGACCTTGATCGCGCTTTCAAGGTTTTCTAATGCTCTGCAGCATAGAAAGACGACAACCAGGCTGACGGCAAATCCAACCAATAAAGGACCCCAAAGCAGATATCCAGAGTTCCCTTCAATGTCTATATTTTGCAGTGCGACGAATAGAGCGGCATATATCAATGCGGCATAGTTCGTAATCTGCCACTGGCGTTGCTTGAAACTGTCTATCTCTCCGGCGCTCATCTGGTAGAGCATCCTAAGTTCTTCGTCTTGACCATTGATTCTGTGCTCGTCATCCTCGTGCTCCGTCGCCATTAACCGTAGCTCCTTGACAGCACTCCTTATGAAGTAGCGGGTCACGTCATTATATCATCGCCGCGAACAGGGCAATCAGAGTGGAGTTGATGATGTCGACGAAGATGCCGCAGGCCAGCGGCACGATGACGAACGGCTTCTGCGAGCGGCCGTATTGCGTCGCTACCGCAGCCATGATTGCCAGCGTCGTCGCGGTGGAGCCGAGGGCGATGCCGACGAAGCCGGCGCTGATCACCGCGGCGTCGTAGTCGCGGCCGAAGACGCGAAAGACGATGAGGTAGGCGCAAGCGGCGGCCAGGGTCGCCTGCACGGCGATGTTGACCGAGACGAAGGAGAGGAATTCGCCGGCCGCCCATAGCTGCTGGCTCATGATGGTCATGGTGTAGAACAGGCCGAGGCTGACGTAGGCGATCAGGGTCAGGCAGGTGTCGCTGGCCCTGAGGTCGACGCCCTTAGCAAGCCGCGGCGTGACGTTGCCGAGCAGGATGCCGGCAATCAGGCAGGTGACGTAGAGCGGCATGGCAATGCCGGCGGCCTGGAGCCCCCGCGCCAGGACCTCGCCGGCGAGAATGGCAACGTGCAGCCTGAGCAGGGCCAGCAGGAAGGCGTGATGGTCGAGCCTCGGCGCCTCCGCCGCCGCCTCCCCGGCCACCTCCGGCAGCCGCGCCGAACCTGGGACCGTGAGCCGGTGGCGCTGGATCAGGGCCCGCGCCAGCGGCCCGCCGATGCCGCAGGCGGCAATCAGCCCGGTCATGTTGACCGCGAGCCCGAGCCGGGAGACGTGGCCCAGCTCGAAACGCTCGCTGAAGTATGGCGCCCACGCAACCGTTGTCCCCGATCGGCCGATCAGGGCCATGGAGCCGGCGACGATGCCGTTGGCAGGGTCGTGGCCGAACGACCCGGCGATGGCGATGCCGACGACGTTCTGCACGACGATGAAAGCGCCGGCCAGGCCGACGAGGACGACCAGCGGCCGACCATTGGCGACGACCTCGCGAAGGTTGGTCTGCATGCCGAGCGCGGCGAAGTAGTAGACGAGCAGGATGTCGCGGCGAAACAGGTCGAAGGTGATCTTGACGTCGGCCATCCAGAACAGAGCCGCGACCCCAAGCGCGAAGGCGAAGCCGCCGACGATCGGCTCGGGGATGGCGTAGTCGCGCAGGACGGCGAAGCGGCGAACGAGCGCGTGGCCGGCGAAGAACACGCACATCGCCACCGTTGCTGTGCCAAAGCTGTCGAGCTCGTAGGTCATGACGCTCGTTAGACGCAAGCGGCGCCAATCTCAACTCAGGACTGCGTCCAGCAGGCGGACCGGGGCCTTGCGGGATCTGGCCACGGAACAAGCCGGGGCGCGGAGACGTTGCTGGGACGTCCGGGCCACGTTGGTGGCCGGCGCTCAGTGGAACCAGGGAGACCGGATCATGACACAAGCACCATCCATCACCGACCTGACGAAAGCTTTAAAGGGGATGACATTCCCGGCCGAGAAAGAGGCGCTGAAGAAGCAGGCCAAAGGCAACGACGCGCCCAAAGCGGTCATCAGCGCCATCGACAACCTCCCGGAGGACGAGTTCGGGTCGATCACCGACGTGACCCGGGCCTATGGCAAGGAGGACAAGAGCGAGATCTCGGGCGGCGACGAAAAGGGCGCGACCGAGCAGGCGCGCAAGGGCGGGAGCAAGCGCTCATCGCGCTGAGGCCGCGGCTCAATACAGGAAGCGGACGCTCAGCGTCCCGGGGATGGCGGCGAGTTCGCGGCGAATGCCGGTGCCGGCCGCCAGTCGGCCGTCGATGTCGGTGACGACGTAGCCGATCTCGGCGTCGGTGCGCAGGTACTGGCCGGCGATGTTGAGGCTCTTGCCCGAGAACACCTCGTTGATCCGAGACAGCACGCCCGGGACGTTGCGGTGGATGTGGAGAAAGCGGGTGGCGTCGCGCTGGATCGGCAGCGACACCTCGACGAAGTTCACCGCGCCGATGGTGGCGCCGCTGTCGGAGTAGCTGGCGAGCTTGCCGGCGACCTCGGCGCCGATGTTGTCCTGCGCCTCCTCGGTGGCGCCGCCGACGTGCGGGGTGAGGATGACGTTGTCGAGGCCCTGCAAGGGGCTCGCGAAGGGCTGTGCACCGCCCGCCGGTTCCACCGGGAACACGTCGACGGCGGCGCCGCCGATCCGCCCCTCCCTCAGCGCCGCGGCCAGAGCATCGACGTCGACCACCTCGCCGCGGGCGGCGTTGATCAGCAGCGCGCCCCGCCGCATCCGGGCGAGCGCGTCCGAGCCGATCATGCCGCGGGTCTCCGCCGTCACCGGCACGTGGAGGCTGACGACGTCTGCCAGGCCCAGCAGCTCCGCCAGCGACGCGGTGGGCGTGGCGTTGCCGAGCGAGAGCTTTTCGACGATGTCGTAGTAACGCACGCGCATGCCGATGGCCTCGGCCAGGACCGAGAGCTGTGAGCCGATGTGGCCATAGCCGACGATGCCGAGCGTCTTGCCGCGGATCTCATGCGCCCCGGCGTCGGTCTTGCGCCAGATGCCGCGATGGGCGAGCTCGGACTTTTCCGGGACGCGGCGCATCAGCATGATGATTTCGCCCAGCACCAGCTCCGCCACCGACCGGGTGTTCGAGTAGGGGGCGTTGAACACCCGGATGCCGGCGCGCTTGGCGGCGCCGAGATCGACCTGGTTGGTGCCGATGCAGAAGCAGCCAATACAGAACAGCTTCCGTGCTGCGGCGATGAGCTCCGCCGAAAGCCTCGTGCGCGAGCGGATGCCGACGACGTGCGCCTCGGCCAGGAGCTCTTTCAGCGTCTCCGGCGGGGGGCTCGCCGCCTGCCGCTCAACGTTGACGTAGCCGTTGGCGGCAAGCACGCGGGCGGCGCTTTCGTGCACGCCCTCGACGAGCACGATCCTGATCTTGTCCTTGGGGACCGAGAGCCGGGACACGTCGCCATCCGCTGCCTGATTGGACCGCTGCCTGATTGGGCCGCTGCCCCCTGATTGGGCCGCTGCCTGATTGGGCCACTGCCTGATTGGGCCACTGCCCGAACGGGCGGCGAGCGTGGGGCGGGCGGACGCGCGGGTCAAGGCTCTCGCCGCCCAGAAGCCACCCGAAGCCACATGAGCGGCTCCCGATTGACCTGAACCGGTCAACGTCCGCGTACGGGGGTATGCGGCGGGAATCGGGCGGTATAAGCTATCATCCACAGGAACCGATTCGTATTCGCAACTGTTGTTTGAGCGG
The DNA here is from genome assembly GCA_963746275.1 of uncultured Alphaproteobacteria bacterium. Taxonomy (GTDB): domain Bacteria; phylum Pseudomonadota; class Alphaproteobacteria; order Rhodospirillales; family Defluviicoccaceae; genus JAEULH01. The sequence continues at coordinate 11,335 of CAVVAX010000033.1, read as the reverse complement.
CGGAGCGCGCGGAAGGTCGGACATGGAACACCAGGCATGGGGTGTCGGCGTAGGGTCTGAAGGACGTTTTGTCCGCTTCTCGGGTGGCAGGGGAACGCCCGTCTATACCGACACCGGGACCAAGCTCGGCACCGTCGACTGGTTCACCGTCGATCCGCTCGCCGGCCGCATCGCCCTGGTCATGATCGTCTCGCGCCGGTTCGGCCTGTTCGCGCGCAATCGGCTCGCCCTGCCATGGAGCGCGCTTGCAGTAGAGCCTGACACCGGCCGGCTGGTGGTGCGCACTGAGGATGGGCTGGCGCAGGAGCTGGGCGGGCGCATGCCGCTGGCGGTGCGCAGGGACCCGGCGCGGCTCGACCCCGCTTGAGGATCTAAGGAGATACACGTTTTGGGGGACGAGGAGCCTGCATAAGCCGACAGGGCGGCGGGCTCGAAGGCAGATAGCATCGCTGGGAGGTGATGGTCATGTACTTGCCCCAAAGCGTGCCGTTGTCGCGGCCGCACGTCGCCATGTGGCTCGGCAAGAGCGGGAAGCGCTACGACTTCGCCGTCAGCCGGGCGCGGCCGCTGTGGCTCGGCCAGCCGGTCGTTTATGTCCTGGTCCGCTATGACGGCGACAACGGCGTCCCGCTGTTCGTCGGCCGCGCCACCGCCGCCGACCCGCAGCTCGGCGGACCGGGCTCGCAGGCGGTCGCGGCCTGGGAGCAGGCGATGGCCCTGGGGATGACCCACCTCCACCTCCGCTTCGAGGCCTGCAACGAGGCCGATCGCGTGGCCGAGGTCGAGGACCTGATCGCGGCGATCCGCCCGCCGCTGAACGAGACGGAGAGCGCGGCGAACGCGGCGAGGAAGAGCGAGGTGCCGGCGGAATCCGACATGCCCGCCGGGGCCGTCGCAGTTGCGGACGTTGCGGTGGCGAATGTTGCGGTCGCTATGGCACCGGAGGCGCCAAATCGGGCCACGTCGCACGTGCCGCGTCATGGCGGCTGGCTCGGAAGGACGGGGGTTGCATTGACCGCGCGGTACCGCCAGTGGCGGTTGCGGGCCCCCGGCCCGTCCAGGGACGCGCTGGTCGGGCGGGTCACGGTGCGAGCCGACGCCGTAGCCGTTGCGGATGCGGGCGCCAAGTCTGGCGCGCCCGCTCGCGAGCCGGCCGGGCCGGCAGAGCTGCCCTTGACGCTGGCGACCGAGATACCGGCCGCGGCGGCGCCACCGGCACCCGCGCCCGTACCCGCCGAGCCGGCGGAACCCGCCGTTTCGCTGGAGGCGCGGGTGAGGGACGCCAGGGCACCAGTGCGCCAGCGCCTCGGACTCGGTGACGGCGACGTCGCCGTGCTCTTCGCGGGCGAGATCACCTGGGCGGCGGGCTCCGACCTGCTGGTGGACGCCATGGCCACCGTGCATGCCGATGCCGCGGCGGTGCGGGTGCTACTGGTGGGCGAGGGTCCGCAGCGGGCCGAGCTGGAGGGGCGCGCCTGGCACGGCGGCTTCGCCCACGCCTGCCGGTTCCTGGGCGACCTGCCGGCCGAGGCCTTTGCCGAGGTGTTCGCCGCCTGCGACGCCGTCGTCATTCCGGCGCGCTCGCCGCAGAACGGCATCCTCGCCGAGCACGCGCTCGGTGCCGGCAAGCCGGTGCTGACCACGCATCAGGCGCAGCTCGGCTGCGTCCGCCACGGCGAGAACGGGCTCGTCACCTACGACAACCCCGGTTCGCTGGTGTGGGGCCTGCGCGAGATCGGAACGCGGGCGGCGCAAAGGCGGACGCCGGCATCGCTCGCCGCGGCGCTTGCGGCTTAAGTTAGCTCGAATCAGAGCGGGTCGCTAAGACCAATGAAGCCGCCGGTAAAGGAACGGTATGTTCAGTGTCATGGCCGTGCTTGTCACGGCATCTACGCCTATTTTGTGCCGACTCAATGACCCTTGCTCTACAGCCAGCCGCGGTACTTGAAGAAGGCGTAAGGCAGGATCGCGGAGATCACCATCAGCACCAGCGCCATGAAGTAGCCGTAGGGCCAGTGCAGCTCGGGCATGAGGTCGAAGTTCATGCCGTAGATGCTGGCAATCAGCGTCGGCGGCAGGAAGACGACGGCCATGACCGAGAACAGCTTGATGATCTTGGTCTGCTCGACGTTGATGGCCCCAAGCGTCGCCTCCAGCAGGAACTCCAGCCGCTCCGACAGCCGCTCTTCGTAACCCAGCAGCGACTGCACATCGCGCTGCAGGCTCTTGATCCTGAGCCGGATCTGCTTGCCGCTCGACTGGCGCAGGTTGGCGTCGAGGAAGGTCAGCACCCGGGTCAGGCTGACCAGGCTCTCGTCCGCTTTGGAGCAGCGCAGCTGGTTCTGACCGATCTGGCGGAGCTCGTCCTTGTAATCCTTCGACGCCTGCGCCGCCCCCGAGCCGAACGCCAGGATCGTGCTAGCGAGCGCGTTCAGCTTGACGTCGACGAACTCGAGCGCGTCGGCGATACGGTCGATGATGGCGTCGAGCAGGCCGACCAGGGTGGACTCGGCGCTGTCGACGAGTGACGGCTGCTGCCGGATCCGGTTGAGGAACGTCTCGAAGGACAGCGGCGTCGAGTAGCGGATCGAGACCATAATCCCGCCAACAATGACGAACGTCATGGCGCGGGTTTCTGGCTCCGCACTGTCGGAGCGGTGGAGCACGCTCGCGGTCATGAACAGGGCGCCGTTCGCCTGGAACAACCGGCTCGACGGCTCAATCTCGCGCATCTGCTCAGGGGTTGGGATGGCGATGCCGGTCGCGGCCTCAACCAGCGCCTTCTCCTCCACCGATGGCTGGAGGATGTCGATCCACACCAGGCCCGGCGGCGGCGTCGGCGCAACCGTACTCAGCGGCGCGGCGACGATGGAACCGGCGTCGTGGCCGTATGCCGTGATCATGCGCCGGCGGCTCGCCGCGAGGCCGAAGCGGGGTCAGCGGGCTGTCTCGGCATGGGCGACACTACCTCGGCCGGACCTTGAGCATCCGCTTTAGCCGCTTCTTCAAGCCGAGGCGCTTGCTCATCGTCGTCGCCGCCCGCTTCGGCCGCACGTAGTACATCTGCAGCGATCGGCGTTCACCGGCGAAGGGCCTGAATCCGTGGTAGGACCGTTCGGAGCGCTTGAAGACCAGAAGCGTCCCGCCGGTGGGTTCGACCTCGGCGCCGAAATCGTCGATGTCGTCGGGGTCGCGCACCAGCCGCAACCGCCCGCCCTCATGCGGCCAAGCATGGTTGAAGTAGATCAGCGCGGTGACGACCTTGAGCTTCGAGTCGTTGTGCACGTTGCCGTCGTCCGCTTCGCTGAACTTGCGCACCGTCACCTGGAGCGGGAAGCCGTCGAGAGTGACCGCGAACTTCCTGGCGATGGCGTCTTTCATCGTCGGGCTCCGGAGCTCGTCCAGCATCTCGGCGAAGACGGGGCCGAACGTCAGCTCCTCGGGCGGGAAGTTTCCCGGCTCGCCAATCGCCGGGTAGTCGGCGTTGACGCCCGCGAGCATCTCCCGGCGGACGAAGTTGGGGACGACGATGAAGTCGCACGGGTCATGCTGAACCGGCGCGGCCTCCAGCGCTTCCAGATCCAGGACAGCCATGGTCCTTCCTCGCTCTTGCCCTCAGCTTGCGATTGCGCGGCTTGCGATTGCGCGAACCCCTCGCTGATCCGGTAACACAGGCGCCCCTCCAGCGCAAACAGCGCCTTTACGCGCAGGATCAAGGCGGTACGGCTACCATGTCTGGACCGCCGGTTGGGAGACGGCCCAGCGCCAGGCGCCGTCCTCGTGGCGGCAGACGACGCCGACGAAGTAGGCGGCCTCGGCCGCAGCGCCCTTGACGTTGTAGAGCACCTCGCGGCAGGCGATCTGGCCGCCAAGGCTGCGTACGGTCTGCACCTGCCCGTGGGCGTGTCTGGGCGGGATGTCGAAGTCCACCGACCACGGCGCCACCTCGCCGTCCGCGGCCGCACCCGCCGCCGTGGCAATGGCAGCGTGGATGGCCGCCTGCCGTCGGCGATCGAGGTAGGCCTCGGTCTCGTTGGTGGCAAAGCGGACGGCCAGGCCGGTGGCGACGCCGATGAACGGGTTCGCCGTCAGCGCGCCGGCGGCACTGCCGGCGGCGAAGCCGGCCAGCTCACCCGAGGCGCTGCCGGTGGCGCCGCAGCCCGGCGTCGTGGAAGCAACGAGCGCGGCAAGCGGAAACATGAGCCACTGCCGCCGACTCAAGGCCACCCGCCGATCCTGCTGTAACATCCCGGATCAAGACCCGCCTTAGGTTAAGGAGAAGCAGCAGCCGTGGGGCGCAGATTGCTCGGCACGGACACGGCGCCAATCGACAACAGCTTTCGCGCCCAGTGTCAAACCGCGTAATGTCGTCCTGCTCGTCGGGCACGTAAAAGAACTGCCGGTCGGAGAGCCGCATGCAAATTGACGTCGATGTGGCCTTGACGCTGGTCATTGCCATCCTTGTCCTGCTCCTCGGCCGGCTCCTCATTTCCCACATCGCCTTCCTTCGCACCTACAGCATTCCCGAGCCGGTCGTTGGCGGGCTGATCATCGCCGCGCTGTTGACGGTGGCGCGGACGGTGTTCGACGCCCGCATCACCTTCGACATGGCTTTGCAGATGCCGTTTCAGTTGGCGTTCTTCTCGACCATCGGGCTCAGCGCCGACGTCCGCATGCTGGCCGTCGGCGGGCGAAAGCTCGTCGTCTTCGCCGTCATCGTCTCCCTCTTTCTCATCATCCAGAACGGCGTCGGCGTCGCGATGGCCTTGGCTCTCGACCTCAACCCGTTGATCGGCCTGCTCACCGGCTCGACCACGTTGTCGGGCGGCCACGGCACCGGGGTCGCCTACGGCAAGCTGTTCGGCGAGGTGAACAACCTGCAGGGCGCGATGGAAGTGGCGATGGCCGCTGCTACCTTCGGCCTGGTCGCCGGCGGCATCCTCGCCGGCCCGGTCGCCCACTTCCTGATCACGCGCAATCGGCTAAAGGGGACGCCAGACACCGAGGAGATGGCGGTGCCGGGTGAGCTTGATGCCGATGAGCGGCGGCGCCTGAGCCCGGAGTCGTTCATCGAGACGCTGTTGCTGATCATGGCCTGCGTCGCCATTGGCGGGCTGCTGGCCCGGTACGTGAAGATACCCGGCATCACCCTGCCGTCATTCGTCTGGTGCCTGCTGGTCGGCATCGTCATCCGCAACGTCTTCAGCTTCACCCGGGTCTACACCATTGATGCGAACACGCTGGAGCTGCTCGGCACCGTCAGCCTGTCGCTGTTCCTGGCCATGGCGCTGATGGCGCTCAGGCTGTGGGAGTTGGTCAGCCTGGCCGGACCGATGCTGGTGATCCTCGCCGTCCAGCTCGTCGCGATCGTGCTCTACGCCGCCCTCGTCACCTTCGTCGTCATGGGCCGCAGCTACGACTCCGCAGTGCTGGCCGCCGGGCATATCGGCTTTGGCCTGGGCGCAACCTCGACCGCCATCGCCAGCATGCAGGCGATTACCAGCCGCTATGGCCACTCGCCGCTCGCGTTCCTGCTGGTGCCAGTAACGGGCGCGTTTCTGATCGACATCACCAACGCGCTGCTCCTCCAGGGCTTCCTCACGCTCCCGTGGTTCGGCTTCTGAAAGACGACCATGCTCATCCACCCCGTGCCCCTTCGCCCGCTCCTGGTTCTCCTTGTTCTGGCGCTGTGCGCGTTGCTCGCCGCCTGCGAGGGCGGTCCCGGCCAGAACGAGGTGGAGAAGGTCGTCGAAGACAGGATCACCCAGGCGTTCCCGCAAGGGTCGGTTCGCCTCGATAGCCTGCGCCGGATCGGCAGCAGCCCGGCCGCCGGCAGCGACGCCGGCGGCGAGCGCCGCATCGTCTACTACAACGCGACGCTGGCGGTGGAGCGCGACATCGACCTGTCGTCCTGGCAGGGCCTGAACCTCGGCGCGGTCGCGAGCCTGCTCGGCGCTACCGAGAAGGGGATCTCCGGGCTGAAGCAGGGCGGCAACAAGGAGGGTGACCGACTGTACGTCCATGGCACTGTCACCTACGTCGACGACAACGGCGAGTGGCGGCCGACGCGGACGGCGCACGTGCCGGTCGCCGCGCCGCCACCCGAGGACAACACCGGGCCGCCGGCACAGGCCCGCCAGATCGTCGAGACCATCCGCAGGCTGTTCGAGCAGGCGGGTCCCGCCGCGGACCAGCGCAGCATCATCACCGAGGAGCTGGAGCGGGCCTACTTCCGCATCCGCCTGCGTCTGGATCGGCTCGAGGGCTCGTTCGTGATCCTGGGCGGCCCAGAGGCGGGCGAGTACCACCAGGTCGCGAGCGTGATCGCTGGCGCCCTGCGCGAAGCCAACATGGCAGGACGGGCGGTGGTCACTGACGGCAGCGTCGAAAACCTGAGCCTGCTCGCCGCCCGCAGGGCGGACGTCGCGCTGGCGCAAAACAACATCGCCATGCGCGCGGTCCAGGGCCGCCGTCCTTACACGGGAGACGCCGCGGCGCCCGACCTGCGGGCGCTGGCTTCGCTGTTCCCCGAGCAGGTACACGTAATCCTGGCCCCCCGCGCCGAGGTGACCAGCCTTGCCGACCTCAAGGGCAAGCGCGTCGACGTCGGCCAGCCCAACTCCGGCACCCGGGTCGATGCCGAGGCGCTGCTGGCGGCGGCGAACCTGTCGCCGGCCGACCTGGCCGAGGCGAGCGAGCGAGGCCTTGGCGGCGGCCTGGCCGCGCTGGACCGGGGCGAGCTGGATGCGGTGATCGCGACCGTTAGCGCCCCGGCCCGCAGCGTGCAGGCGCTTGCCGAGGGAAGCGGCGTCAGGTTCCTGTCGCTCGGCGAGGCGGAGCAGGCGGAGCTCGCCGGCGGGGGTGCCGGCTACGTCGCGGCGACCATGGCGCCCGGAACGTATGCGGGACAGGATGAGCCGGTGCGCACGGTCGCCGCCGCGGCCCTGCTCGTCGCTCGCACGGATCTTCCCGACGCCGACGCCGAGGCCCTGCTGCGCCAGGTCTTCGACGGCATCGACTTCTTCGCCGCCGGCAGCCCGGCGGGCTCGCAGATCAGCCGGGGAAGCGCCACGACCGGCGTCGGCATTCCCTGGCACCCGGCGGCTGAGCGCTTCTTCGCCAACGCCACGCGGGCAGACGCGGCGCAGTAGCCGCCGCAGGGAGCGGGCAGGCGTGCGGCGACCCCGTCCCCAAAGCCGCTCAGTTGCTCCGTGCGCTCAGCGCGTAGCCGGCGCCGCGGACGGTGCGGATGACGTCCTCGTCGCCATGCTCGCCAAGCGCCTTGCGCAGCCGGCGGATGTGGACGTCGACCGTCCGCAGCTCGACGTGGATGTCGCGGCCCCAAACCCTATCTAGAAGCTGCTCGCGGGAGAACACCCGCTCCGGCTTCTCCATGAACAGCCTGAGCAGGCGGAACTCAGTCGGGCCGAGGTGGATCGAGCGGCCGCCGCGGGTGACCCGATGCGTGGCTAAGTCCATGGTGATGTCCTGGCAGGACATCACCTCCTCGGTCAGCGCCGGCCGCGAGCGGCGGAGCACGGCCCGGACACGGGCCACCAGCTCGCTCGGCAAGAACGGCTTGACCACGTAATCGTCGGCGCCGCTGTCGAAGCCGCGGATGCGGTCGGATTCCTCGCTGCGCGCGGTCAGCATGATGATCGGCAACGCGCGGGTCTCGGCCCGGCCGCGCAGGCGCTGGCAGAGCGAGATGCCCGACGTGCCAGGCAGCATCCAGTCGAGGATGACCAGATCGGGCTGGTGCTCCTCGACCGCGAACAGGCCGTCGTCGCCATCGGTGGCAAGGACCACGTCGAAGCCCTCGCGCTCGAAGTTGTAGCGCAGCACCTCGGCCTGGGCGTCCTCGTCCTCGACGATGAGCACCTTTGGCTTCATCGCTGCGCCCGCGGGCGGGATCATGTTCATCGTCGGACCCTCAGCGTTCATGAGGCTCGGCAACCGCCAAATAAGTCTCGTCGTCCTGCGGCCGTTGCGTCAGCGGCACCGTCCCCTTGACCAGGAAGTGGGTGATCTCGGCGATGTTGGTGGCGTGGTCGCCGACCCGCTCCAGGTTCTTGGCGACGAAGAGGAGGTGGGTGCAGGCGGTGATGTTGCGCGCGTCCTCCATCATGTAGGTCAGGAGCTCACGGAACAGGCTGGTGTAGAGGGCGTCGAGCTCCTTGTCGCGCTCGCGGACCATGTTCGCCTTGTCGACGTCGCGAGCGAGGTAGGCGTCGAGCACGTCCTTGACCATCTCCTGCGCCAGCCTGCCCAGCCTGCCGATAGTCATCGACGGCGGCACCGGCGGCATCTCCGCCAAGGTTCCCGTTCGCTTGGCGACGTTCTTGGCGTAGTCGCCAATGCGCTCGAGGATGTTAGCGGTCTTAAGCGCTGCGATGATCTGGCGCAGGTCGCTGGCCATGGGCTGGCGCAACGCCAGCAGCATGACCGTGTGGTGATCGACCTCGAGCTCGAGCTCGTCCAGGCGCATGTCGATGCCGACGACCCTGGCCGCCTTCTCGCTGTCGCGCTTCATCAGCGCTTCAATGGCGTTGGCCAGTTGGGTCTCGGCCAGGCCGCCCATCTCGGCGATGAGGTGGTCGAGCCTCTTGAGCTGCTCGTCGAACGCCTTGACGGTGTGTTCCGAGCCCATGGTCGCCGCTCCTCTCGACCGCCGGATCAGCCGAACCGGCCGGTGATGTAGTCCTGGGTTCGCCGATCGACCGGGTTGGTGAAAATCTGCTCCGTCTCGCCGGTCTCGACGATGACCCCGAGGTGGAAGAAACTGGTGCGCTGCGACACGCGCGCTGCCTGCTGCATCGAGTGGGTGACGATGACGATGCTGTAGTTGCTGCGCAGCTCGTCCATCAGCTCCTCGATCTTCGCCGTGGCAATAGGGTCGAGCGCCGAGCACGGCTCGTCCATCAAGATCACCTCCGGCTGCACGGCGATGGCTCGAGCAATGCACAGGCGCTGCTGCTGGCCGCCGGAAAGCCCGGTTCCCGGCTCGTGCATGCGGTCCCTCACCTCGCCGAGGAGCCCGGCGCGCTCCAGGCTGGTCACCACGATCTCCTCGAGCTGGGTCTTGTCCCTGGCGATGCCGTGGATCCGCGGCCCATAGGCGACGTTCTCGAAGATCGACTTGGGAAAGGGGTTGGGCTTCTGGAAGACCATGCCGACCCGCGCGCGCAGGTGCACGACGTCCATCTCCCTGGCGTAGATGTCCTCGCCGTCGAGGAGGATCTGGCCGCTGACCCGGCAACCGGGGATGATGTCGTTCATCCGGTTGAGGCAGCGCAGGTAGGTGGATTTGCCGCATCCCGACGGCCCGATGAGTGCGGTCACGTCGTTGCGGTTGATGTCGAGGCTGACGTTGTTGAGGGCCTTCTTCGCCCCGTAATGGACCGTCACGTTTCGCGTGGCGAACGTCACGGCCTGGTCCGGCATCGGCACACTCGCCGGCGCCGCCGTCTGCGGAGGCTGCGGGTGGATCATCGTCATCACTTCTGCTGTCTCCAACCCTACCACTTTCTCTCGAATTGCCGGCGCAGGACAACCGCCAGAACGTTCATCAGCACCAGGAAAGCGAGCAGGACCATGATCGCCGCCGACGCCCGCTCGACGAAGGCGCGCTCGGGCGCGTCCGACCAGAGGAAGATTTGCACCGGCATCACCGTCGCCGGGCTAAGTGGCCCGGCGGGAATGTCGACAATGAAGGCGACCATGCCGATCATGAGCAGCGGCGCGGTCTCGCCCAGCGCCTGGGCCATGCCGATGATGGTGCCGGTCAGCATCCCCGGCAAAGCCAGCGGCACCACGTGGTGGAAGACGGTCTGCAGTCGTGAGGCGCCGACGCCCATCGCCGCCTCCCGGATCGACGGCGGCACCGCCTTCAGCGCCGCCCGGCTGGCAATGATGATGGTGGGCAGGGTGATCAGCGCCAGCACCATGCCGCCAACCAGCGGGGCGGAACGCGGGAAGCCGAAGAAGTTCAAGAACACCGCCAGGCCGAGCAGGCCGAAGACGATGGACGGCACCGCCGCTAAGTTGTTGATGTTGACTTCAATCAGCTGCGTCCAGCGGTTCTTCGGCGCGAACTCCTCGAGGTAGATGGCGGCGCCGACGGCGAGTGGAAACGACAGGACCAGCGTCACCAGCATGGTCCAGAACGAGCCAACCAGCGCCCCCCAGACGCCGGCGAGTTCCGGCGAGCGGGAATCCGCGCGGGTGAATAGCGTGGTGTTAAAGACGCGCTCGATCATGCCCCGCTGCTGGAGGCGCTCGAACCAGCGAGCCTGATCCTCCGAAACGCGGGTCTGCTCGGTCGCCGTCGTGGCGTCGATGGCGCCCTTGGCGAACTGGTCGAAGTCGTCGGACAGCGGCACCAGCATCTCGATGCGGGCGCCGATCAGCCCGGGGTTCGCCATCACCTCGTCGCGCAGGACGTAAGCGCCTCCCGGGCTCAGCATTGCGAACAGCTCGCGGCGCTGGCCGCGGCCGGTCACATCCGGGAACAGGTCGTCGAGCGCGTCACGGATGACCTTCTGGTAGTCCGCCCGCGACAGCGTTTCCGGATCGCGCGTGCCATCGGGATCGACCAGCTGCGGGTAGATCGTCACCGGCAGGCGGATCATGGTTTGGGTGAAGGCGGGGATGCCCGTGGTGATGACGGTGAACAGCAGGATCGCGAGACTCAGCCCGGCGAAGGCGATGGCCAGAAGGCCGTAGAGGCGGAACCGCCGCTCGGCCGCGTAGCGCTTCTTCAGGCTCGCGGCGACGGACTCCGGGACCGCTGTTGCTCTTTCGACCGGCTGCTCGCCGGCCGCGGTCATGGCGCCGTTACTCATACTGTTCACGGTACTTGTTCACGATGTGCAGGGCGACGACGTTCAGCACGAGGGTGACGCAGAAGAGCACGAGGCCGAGGGCGAAGGCGGCGAGCGTCTTCGGGCTGTCGAACTCCTGATCGCCGACCAGGAGGGTGACGATCTGGACGGTGATCGTCGTCACCGCCTCCAGCGGGTTGGCGGTGAGATTGGCGGCGAGCCCTGCGGCCATGACCACGATCATGGTCTCGCCGATGGCCCGCGAGATGGCGAGCAGGAAGCCGCCGACAATCCCGGGCAGCGCCGCCGGCAGGATCACCCTGCGGATCATCTCCGACTGGGTGCTGCCGAGGCCATAGGAGCCCTCCCGCATCGACTGCGGCACGGCGGTGATGACGTCGTCGGACAAGGACGAGACGAAGGGGATGATCATCACCCCCATAACGATGCCGGCCGCGAGCGCGCTCTCCGAAGACACGCCCAGGCCCAGGCCTTCGCCGACGTTGCGGAAG
>CAVVAX010000032.1:0-75590 GCA_963746275.1 uncultured Alphaproteobacteria bacterium | reverse complement strand
CGGCGCGGCGCAAGGACGTGGCCAAGGCGGCGGAAGCCGCCGTCGCTGCCGGCGCCGCCGAGGCGTTCGCCGTTGCCGCCGCGCTGGAACGGACCGCCGCCGCCTAAACCGCAGTTCCGCGAGCGTATTCATGGTGGCCGCGGCAAGCGCGGCCATGACTGTGGGGCTGGCAACGTCATCGCGAGCCGCGAAGCGGCGTGGCGATCCATGGCAAATGGTGCCTCTGGATTGCTTCGTCAGCTTCGCGCCTTGCAATTGACGCCACGCGAACATGAATAGGCTCTTGCCCGATCTGCACGTCTCCAGGCTGAAGCAGGCCGCGCTCGACCAGCCAGCCGAATGGAATGCGTGGCTGCGACCGATGGTCGATGGCCGCCAGAAGTTCCGGCTCCTTCGGCCGCGGCGCGGAGGCCAACCTGGCCGCGGCGATGCGGACGTAGCCCTCGTCGCGCTCGATGCCGAGGCAGCGCGGGCCAAGCCGGATCGCCACGGCGCCGGTGGTCCCGGTGCCGAAGAACGAAATGAGGATCAGGTTGCCCGGCGCGGTGGACGCGAGGATGACACGGTGAAGCAGGCCTCGGGCTTCTGCGTCGGGTGTGCCTTGCGCCCCTCGGCCTGGTTCCGCTCCAGTCCGGTACAGATGTGACGGGGACGCTACCGGGCATCGACCCTCCCTCAACCGTTACAGTAGCGCGTCCTGGAAGAGCTCGGCGATGGGGCGGAAGCTGCGCCGGTGCTGCGGCGTCGGCCCGAGCCGGGCGATGGCGTCGCGGTGGCAGCGGGTCGCGTAGCCGGCATTGTGCTCCCAGCCGTAGCCGGGGTGGGCGCGGGCCAGTTCCGTCATGATCGCATCGCGCCTGACCTTGGCGATGACGGAGGCGGCGGCCACCGACAGGCACAGCCCGTCGCCGCCGACGACGCAGCGAACCGGGCAGGGGAGTGCGGGCGGGATCTTGCCGTCAACGATGGCCAGGTCGATGGCGATGCCCAGCGCCGCGACCGCGCGGGCCATGGCCAAAAGGCTGGCGCGGAGGATATTGAGCCGGTCGATCTCGGCGACATCGGCAATACCCACGCCGACATGGGCGCATTCGAGCACCGCCTCGCTCAGGCGCTCGCGCACGGCGGGCGCGAGCTTCTTCGAGTCGTCGAGCTCGCGGGCCAGCGCCCGCGGCGCCCGGCAACGGGAAAACACTACGGCGGCGGCCACGACCGGACCGGCGAGGGGCCCGCGCCCCGCCTCGTCGATGCCGGCGACCACACCGCCCGCGGCGCGTTCCATCTTGAACGTCGGCATCAGCCGCTCCCGCCGCCCTGCCCCGGTGGAACGGAGTAAGTGCCGGTGGCGTGGGCGACGCAGCGGGCGAAGCCTTCCGAATGCACCGAGACCTGGACCACGGCCAGGCGCTTGCCGAGCTTGAGGATGGCGCCTTCGGCGAGAAGGTCCGCCGGATCGGCGCGGTGAAGGAAGTTGATGTTGAAGCTCGTCGTCACCGCCAGCTTGACCTCGCCGATCCGAGACAGCACCACGGCGTACATGCAGGCATCGGCCAGGGCCATGATCGTGGTCCCGAGATCACCCCACCCGGTCGCAACATGCTCTCGGCGAACGGCAGGCGGAGGGTCGCCGTTCCGTCGCCAATCGCGTCGGCATGCATGCCGATCTCGTAGGCCCACGGCAGGTCGTGTCGGATGATGTCGTTGAACTGCTCGACGGTGATGGCGGCCATGGTTCCGCTCGCGCCCTTGCCCTTCGATACCTGCGTTCTTACACCAGCTCAAGCAGCGGGAGAGCGGACCATGGACACTGCGGCACAACCGGATGTTCGGGGCAACGAGGCCGTGCTGCTCCGGCGCGATGAGGCGGGAATCGCCACCCTGACGCTGAATCGCCCGGACAAGTTCAACGCCCTGTCCGTCGCGCTGCTGGCGGCCCTGCAGGTCGAGTTGGAGGCCATCGCCGAAAACCGCAGCGTCCGCGTGGTCGTGCTGGAGGGCGCGGGCAAGGCCTTCTGCGCCGGCCACGACCTCAAGGAGATGCGCGAGAACCCGAGCGCGGAGGCCATCCGGGCGCTGTTCGACCAGTGCGCCAAGATGATGCTGACGATCACCCGGATCCCGCAGCCGGTCGTCGCCCGCGTCCATGGCGTTGCCACCGCCGCCGGCTGCCAGCTCGTCGCCACCTGCGACCTCGCCGTCGCCTCGGAGAAGGCCCGCTTCGCCGTGTCGGGCGTCAACCTCGGGCTATTCTGCTCGACGCCGATGGTGGCGCTGAGCCGGGTTATGGGCCGGAAGCAGGCAATGGAGATGCTGGTCACCGGCGAGTTTATCGGCGCCGAGACGGCGCGGGATTGGGGCCTGGTTAACCGGGTGGTCGCTCATGACCGGCTCGACGAGGCGGTGGCGGAACTCGCCGGCGCCATCGCCGCCAAATCGCCGGCGGCGGTGGCCATCGGCAAACGGCTGTTCTACGGCCAGCTCGAGCAGGGCATGGAAGCGGCCTATGCCATGGCCAGTGAGGCGATGACCTGCAACATGCTGACGGAGGATGCGGCGGCCGGCATCGACGCCTTCGTCGCCAAGCAGCCGCCGCCGAAGTGGACCGGGCGCTGACGCATAACTCTGTCTCTTCGGCCGTATCTCTCTGAGTGGGCTGCGAGCGCGCAAAGCCCCGCAGCCACCCTCGCTGCGGTTGCGAATGACCTTTGCCCGCAGCCGCACAGCGGCTAGAGTTGCGGCCGCGTCAGGACCGCAGAGGAGGGGCTAGCCCGTGAGCGTCGCCAGCCGTCAGAAACGCATCACCGTTCCGCAGATCCGGGCGATGAAGGGGGAAACCCCCATCGTCTCGCTCACGGCTTACACCTCGCTCACCGCCGTACTGCTCGACGACAGTATCGACCTGCTGCTGGTCGGCGACTCGCTCGGCATGGTGCTCTACGGCATGGAGAGCACCCTCGGCGTCACCCTGGACATGATGATCGCCCACGGCAAGGCGGTGATGCGCGGCTCGAAAAAGGCCTGCGTCATCGTCGACATGCCGTTCGGCAGCTACCAGGAATCGCGCGAGCAGGCGTTCCGCAACGCCGCCCAGGTGATGAAGGACGTCGGCTGCGCGGGAGTGAAACTCGAGGGCGGCCTTGAGATGGCCGACACGGTGCGCTTCCTCTCCGAGCGCGGCATCCCGGTGCTGGGCCACATCGGCCTCCTGCCGCAGTCGGTGAACACCGCGGGTGGCTTCCGTTCGCTCGGCCGCGGCGAGAAGGAGGCGGCGGAAATCGTTGCCGACGCCCATGCAATTGCCGGAGCCGGCGCATTTGCAACTGTGATCGAGGGCACGGTGGAGCCCGTCGCCCGCGAGATCACCCAGCAGATCGCGATCCCGACCATTGGCATCGGCGCGTCGCCGGCCTGCGATGGCCAGATCCTGGTGACCGAGGACCTCGTCGGCCTGTTCTCCGACTTCAAGCCCAAGTTCGTCCGCCGCTACGCTGAGCTCGGCGATGGGATTGCCGCCGCCAGCAAGGCCTACGCCGCCGACGTCCGTGCCCGCCGCTTCCCGGCGCTCGAGCACTGCTTCGGCGTCAAGCCCGCGACGGACGCCGAGGCGAAATGACCGCGCCCGAGGGGGGCGTGGGCGCCGCGTCCGTCGAAACGGCGAGGACGGTCGCGGACCTGCGGTGCCGGGTTGGCGCTTGGCGCCGGGAGGGGCTTCGGCTCGCCCTGGTGCCGACTATGGGTGCGCTGCACGAGGGCCACCTGTCGCTGATCCGCCTGGCGCTAAGCGAGGCGGACCGGGTCTGTGTCAGCCTGTTCGTCAACCCGACCCAGTTCGGCCCCCACGAGGATCTGGACCGCTACCCTCGCGACGAGGCGGGCGACGCCGCCAAGATTGCCGCGGCCGGCGCGCACTTGCTCTTCGCACCCGGAGCCGCCGAGGTCTATCCGCCCGGCCACCTCACCCGAGTGCAGGTGTCCGTTCTGGGCGACGACCTGGAAGGCGCCTTCCGCCCGGGCTTCTTCACCGGCGTGGCGACAGTCGTGGCCAAGCTGCTGCTCATGGCGTTGCCGGATGCCGCCATCTTTGGCGCCAAGGACTACCAGCAGCTCCAAGTCATCCGCCGCATGGTCGCAGACCTGGACATCCCGGTCCGCATCCTCGCCGGAGAGACGGTCCGCGAGAGAGACGGCTTGGCACTGTCATCGCGTAACGCCTATTTGGCCGCCGTCCAGCGGCGGATCGCACCGGCCCTGCACGCCGCAATTCTGGCGGCTGCGGACGCCGCCGCCGGTGGCGCCGATCCGGCCGAGGCGGAGGCCAAGGCCACTCAAGAACTGCACGCCGCGGGCTTCACCAGGGTCGATTACGTGGCCGTACGCGACGCCGAAACGCTCAAGCCCTGGACCGGCCGGGAGCGTCCGGGTCGCGTGCTCGCGGCGGCGTGGTTGGAGCGCACCCGGCTCATCGACAACGTCGCGATTCCGCAGGTGCGCCCAGAGTAGCGCCCACAGGTGCGCCCAGAGTACCCAGGCGGCTCAGCGGTCGGGGACGTGCGGGTCCCGGTCCCAGGGGAAGTCGATCCAGACGTCCTGGCCGACCTCGCGCAGGAACGTATCGACGAAGGGGCGCGCCGCCGGCTTGACGTAAAGCGCGGCATAGTGCGCTTTCGGCAGTTGCCGCCGTGCCTCCTCGGCGGTGGCCCCACTGTCGGCGACGTCGTCCACCAGCAGCCAACCCTCGCCCTCGCCGATCTCCGCCGGCGCTCCCTTGATGGTCTGCACCGGCCCCTTGACCTCGCGCTCGTAGCTGGCGAGGCAGATGGTGTCGATCAAGCGAATGCCCAGCACCCGGGCGACGATCGCCGCGGGCACCAAGCCGCCGCGGGTGATCGCGATCATCCCGCTCCACGGCCCGAGGGCCTTCAGCCGCTCGGCTAGGTCCGTCGCCTCGCGATGGGTCTCGTGCCAGGAACTCGCGTGGATGCGCCCGCTTGTTCGCGCCACTACGGTCATCCCGGCCCTCCCTTCGCCTGTTGCGGTTTGTCCGCCAGCCAGCCGCCGCGGCCCCGATGCTTACAGCATGGCCGGCGGCAGGCCCAACGCTTTTCGTTCAGTGGAACGCTCTTCAGATAGCACCTGCCATGCTGTTCGAGCGACCGCTCGAACGGCATCGTAAATGTTCTCGTAGTTGAGCCACTCGTCACTAGCACAAAATGTCGCCTGATACTGTGGCCGGCTCAGTGCGTGTGACGGTGGCAAACCGGTCTTCATCCGCTCGACCTCGCCGACCTTCTGGCCGCTTATCCAGACATCATAGTGCCCCGGCCACGGTTCGTAGAAGTCGATGTCATCGACGCGGTGTCGGCGCCCTTCGGGCGTAACGGTTGAAGGCACCCCGTCTCGGCGTCGGAGCGAGCCTCCTACGACGCCAGCATCAGCCGATGTGGACGCCGGGGGATGCTTGTCAGCGGATTTGGCCGCCTGCATCTCAGGTTCTGCACCGGGATGCGGCCTTGTTTCCGCATGGGGCTCGCTGGACGCGTCAGAATAGGGTCCGGAAGAGGCCTCCGACGCCGGTTCCTGTGCTGCTGCATAGGCTGCGGCCGCTGCCTGCTGCTGTTCGTCAAGCCAGTGTAATAGCCGCTCGGTTTCGTGATCGTCATCGTTGAACCAGTCGGTGGACCACACCCGATAAATCCGCCAGCCGAGCCCTTCCAGAACGTCTTGGCGGATGCGGTCGCGATCGCGCACCGTGAGCCCGGAGTGGTATCTCGCGCCATCGCATTCGATCCCCGCGATGAAGCTCCCTGGGTAGTCCGGGTGCTTGACGCCAAGGTCGATACGGAAGCCTTCGACTCCCACCTGCGGCACGACCGAGTAACCGGCCGCGCGCAGCCTGTCGGCCACAAACTCTTCGAAGTCGCTGTCGGGCTCTCCTCCTGCCGCATCGTCCACCACGGCACCGCCAGCGGCATAGTCAAGGAAGCCCCGGAGCGCGCGAACCCCTCTCGACGATGTCGCGTTGAGGACGATGTCCGTTGGCTTCAGCGACGTGACGACGATGGTCGCTCTCTTCGCTCGGGTAAGCAGGACGTTGAGGCGACGATGCCCGGTCTTCGAGTTGATCGGCCAAAACCGCTGAACAACCTTGCGCGCCTCGGGTGCAGGTCCCCATAGCGTAGAGATGATGATGATGTCGCGCTCGTCGCCCTGGACGTTCTCCAAATTCTTGATGAAGAACGGTTCTATGGTTTTTTCTCGTTTCTCGACGTACTCCCGTACCTCTGCGTCATCTTCGACAATCCGCTCAAAAGCGCTAAATATGAGGTCGCGTTGCGCGCTGTTCATGGTCACGATACCGATGGACAGCTCAGGGCGCGCGTAGATAAGGCTGCAGGCCTTGTCTATAACGGCTTCTGCCTCTCTTTCATTCATTCGGTTCTCGTAACTGCCGCCGACGTAGACATGCTTAACGCCGAGGAGGTCGTCGTTGGCCGCCGGGTTAGGGAATACGACGAGCTCCCTGTCGTAGAACGTCCGGTTGGAGAAGGCGATGAGCGAGGCATGACGTGACCGATAGTGCCACCTCAGGCGGCGTACGTGATCGAGCCTCGCCAGTGCAAGATCGAGAATGGACTCGATATCCGCATCGTCCGCTTCCTCCTGATCGTCGCTGTCCTGATCAGGCGCCTTCGCTTGGAAGAAGTCGGTCGGCGGCAGTTGCTTCGGATCGCCGACGACGATGATTTGGGCAGCTCGCGCGATGGAACCGACGGCAAACTCCGGCTTCATCTGCGAGGCTTCATCGATGATCACCATGTCGAATGACGCCGCTCCAGGCACCAGGTACTGGGCGACAGACAACGGTGACATCAGCCACACAGGCTTCATCGCTTGCAGCGCGGCAGGCGCACGGGCGATGAGTTGGCGCAGCGGTATGTGGTTCTGCTTGCGCAGCTCGCGCTTGATCAGCGCGTGCTCGGTCCACCCGGCGACTGGCCCGTAGTCGATGCCACCGGGAATCGTATCGTTCAGCCGCTTGCCGACGATCCTCTCCGCTTCAAGCCGGTAAAGCTCGGCATCAAGCTCCCGGAATTGCTCCTGGGCGCGCGTCAAGGTCGCGCCGCCAATCTCTTGGATGGAGCCGCCGTCCGCTTGCAGGAACTGCTTAAGCAAGCCTTCCACCACTAGCAGCTCATACGCGTCAGCCAGACGCTTGACTGGCAGTTCGAACGGCAGAAAGGCGTCGAAGACGAAACGAAGGCCTGCCTCGTCCACGGCCTTCAGGTACTTGAGGAACTCGGCGTGCAGGCGCATGCCCGCGCGGTCTTCACGGGCCGCCCGCAGCCGTGCCGAGATGTGTCCCCATTGAGCAGAGTCAAACGGGCTGCCGCCGATGAAAGTGGTAGGATCCGCCTTTATCGAGCTGCAGAATATCGCCCAGGTCTGATGAAGATCGTCAATAAGCGGTCGCCCCTTCTCGGCCCGCTTGATCAGGTCATCAACGACAAACCGAGGATCATCCGCTGCGTGAACTGCAACTCGGACCTCGTCTGGAAGGCCGGCTGCGTCAATTGCCGCGGCTGACGATAGCGCGCGTTCCAGGGCATCTGGGTCCTCGGCCGGTCCGCTGTACCAAAACCAGAAAGGCCTTCCATCTGGAGGCACACGAAGTTGCAAGTGCAGACGTAAGATCTGCTCTAATTCCGTCTCAGTAGTCCTTTCGCCGGCACCCGTTGAGGCAAGTAGCGCCTCCAAGCCAGTCATGTTCGGAGTGCGCAGAAAGTTCTTTGCTTGCTCGATCAGCTGGGCTGCATTATGGACGCCACGTATGCCGGGAGCCGCCCAGCGCTCTCCAAACAGCCGACGCATCCGGGGGTCGTTCTTAAAGGCATCTGCTGCTTCTTGCCATGCGGCGAGCTTTCGCATGAGCTCAGCCAGTGCGAATCTATTCGAGCGACCGGTCAAGCGAGATGGCTTGCGCGATCCCCCGCGACGCCTTGTACGTTTTCCCGAATACCCTGTCGAACGGCCCGGCGTCCGCAAGCCGTGCGGCGTGAAGCTTCAACGCCTGCGCGCCGGCCGGTTCCCAAAGCTGGGCATCCGTGCATTGCAAGAGGGTGCGAAGCACCTGTTCAAGGTGTGCTGCTCTGACGGCTCCTTGCTCAAGATCAGCCATGACGCTGGAGAACGTCGAATGGTAGGCGCGCAGAAGCTTGCACAGGCGCCGAACGTCATCCGGGGCGAGTAGCGCCGTCCGCAGCCTGTCTGGGCTGGTCTCCAAGCCGATGCGGGGCAGTGCAGCCCATGCCGCGAGCCACCGTTCCGCGTCCTGGCACGACAGCGGGAATCGGAAGCCGCGCCGTGTTTCCGTGGCCTTGGCGAAGGATAGTAGATCGTCCGCAGCCCGCAGCACCTCTCCTAACTGGAGCAAGGTCTTATCTTGCCCGAATGGCGTTGGGCAAAGTTCCGCAATCGAATGCCAAGGGGAACTCGTCAGGTTCCCGTAGGACTCTTCAATCCGTGCTGCGCCCTCTTCGACGGTGTCCAGTGCTTGACGTGCCTTGGCGAGTTCGGTAGCGGTGATCCGTGCAGGCTGATCAACCGACAGTTCGCAAAACCGAGGAGGAAGGTGAGGCGTCAGGCTCTTCCGCAGCTTGAGAGCGCGCCAGAGAAGGGCATTTACCGGCTGGCCCAGCTCGCCTACCGGTTGGCGTAGCAGGCTCAGGTAGCGCCGCAAGGTGTCCCGCTGATGCCGGAATGCTTGCCGCTTCTGGTTTAGCGCTGTCTGCCCATCCGGAGCTCTCGCATTTTCCCTGCGGGTCAAAGATGCGATCACCTCCGCTTTTGAGGCTCTATCCGAGTGAAGCTCCAGCATCAAAGGTCCGAAGCCGCGCTCTTCCAGTCGCTTGGCGACAACGTCGAGGGCTGCGCGCTTCTCCGCGCAGAACAGCACCCTTTTTCCCTCGTCTAGAGCAGCCGCGATCAGGTTGGCGATGGTCTGCGACTTGCCCGTACCGGGCGGTCCCTCGATGGCGAGAGACTGCCCCGAAAGAGCATCGACCAGTGCCGAGTGCTGCGAGCTATCGGCGGGGAGGATGAGGACCGGCGGCGGCTTCGTTCCCTTCTGTTCATCTTCTATGGGGTAATCCTGGGGAAATGACCGCTCGCCATGATCGCTACCACGAGCCCAAGCAAAAGGGCGAGCGTAGCATGGTTGAGTATTGTTGCATCTGGCCAGGATGTGGCGTCCAGATCCCGCCACAGCGCCATGCCATGGAACCTGACGATGGCGATGGTGACAAAAGGCCTGAGGCAGAGCCGGGGGAGGGCGGAGAGGAGGGCCGTGACCTTATCGAAGAAGCTGCCCGGCGTGTCCTCTTCCGCGAGTTTAGGTAGCTCAACCGCAAATTTCTGCCTGAGGAGCTCCATCAGAGCGAAATTGATCGTGAACTCCTCGTCGGCCGCGGACAACCGGTAAACATAGTGGCCACGCTCGTGCTTCCTGCTGAGGGCAACTGGCAAGAGCAGCAATGGGGCGTGGTGAAGAACCGCGGATGCGTCATCCTCGGACCACTCGATGAAGCCGAACGCCATGTGCAGCGTGTGGATGCCGAACTCGGCGGCATCGCTGCGAGCCCGGTCAGCGATTGTGCGCAGCCTGGCTTCAAGTCTCGACTTGGTGTGGAGCACTCGGATCTTGTTGTCCGTCAGGTGCTTTGCCGCCACCCCGGTATTGCAGGCAAGCTCGTAGCCGGGATCGAAGCCATGGGCCTTGGCGAAAGCGGGGATGTCAAGCTTTCCACCGGCGTGCAGCCCCGGCAGGCCGAAGGCGGCGCGAACGCGGGTCCTCAGCCGGCGATCAATTTCATCCGCCTTTTCCTCGTCCACTTCCGCCTCGCCAAGCTCGGCGACGGCTTTCAAGTGCTCTTTGTCAGTTCGTTTGGCGCGCTCGAGCGCCATCCTGAATTCGGGCGTCCGCTCATCCGCCGGTTGTGCCTCCGGATCGGGAAGAGGCTCAAACGTCATCGTGCCCATACGAAGCTGCCGGTAGAGCGCGTCCGGATCCTCGTCAACGACCCGCACGAAGCTTGCGCCTCGCTCGCTGTGCTTGAACGAAATCAGCGGGTTCTTCTTGCTCAGGTCGATCAGCTTCGACCGCAGACGCTCGATAGACTGCGCGAGAAAGGCTTGTTCGCACGGTGTGATGCTTGGCACGATGTCGGCTCTCTTGCGCGTGAGAAGGTCGCTGAACGGTCTTCGCCTGCATGGCCGCGTATCGGGCGGCGTGCGTGTCGGCGCGTTACCGGATGTAGAGGTGAATCTCGTCCACGGTGGTGCCGTCGCCCGTGGCCGAGGATAGCGACAGCCGGTCCGGCTCGATGCCCATCGCGAGCAGGGACGCCATCACCTCCTGCGCGTAAAGCAGGGCCCCGCCGTCGGCCTGCGCGGCCGGCTCAGTTCCGGCTCCCGCCGGGATCACCGCCACCAGGTCGAAGACGGCGTCCGGCAGCCGGGCCAGCGCCGTGGCCACTGCTTCTTCAAGCGCGTCGGCATAGTTGGTGCGGGGGCCGTCGCATCTGATGCGCACCAGCGGTCGGCGGTCCGCAGGTCGTTGCTCGGGGATCGGCGCCATGCTTGGCTTGTCCGGAGCCTGCCCGAAGAGGAGGCTGTCGATGCGGGCGCGGGCGCCGTCGACCTCGGCCTCGAAGGTCTGCGAGGTGTCGGCGGCTTTCGTCAATGTCGGCGGAGAGCTGCTTCAACGACGCGCGAAGGCCGGCGAGTTCGCGCGCGACGTCGTCGCTCGCCACCGGCCCTGCCGGCAGGCCGGTCGGCATGGGAGGCATGGGAGGGGGAGGCGGAAACCTTGCATAGTCGATCGCGGCGCCGGGATCACCCGGCCAGGGGGACGATCCGTCGATGCTGCCGCAGGCGGCCAGCGCCAGGACCGCCGCGGCGGCCACGGCCGTACTCCTGATGCGGACCATGATCCTCAATTGCCTCTGACTCTGCATTTCCGCTGAAGATGCCCTGCTCGCGGCGCGGCTGGGGACCGGCGTGCTGGTCATTAGAACCGGCGACGCGTTAACGACGGCTTAACGCCATGAGCGGGGCGACGAGCGGCGGCAGCGTCCGAGGGCGCCGGCCGGTTCTCCTCGACAGGCGGCGCGCGATGGTCTTGCGGCCGCGCACGGTGTTGCGGTAGGCTCCCGCCTCCGTCGCCGGCCGGCACGCAGTACGCGCCCGTAGCTCAATTGGATAGAGCACCTGACTACGGATCAGGAGGTTAGGGGTTCGAGTCCTCTCGGGCGCGCCAGCGGCTGGAAGGCCGTTAGCTTCATCAAGGTTCTGCGCGGCTCTGCTGGAACGTTGAGGCGTGGACCATGGCTCACGAGCCGCCGCTGAAGCCGATGCGCCGCTTCGCAGCCTTCATCGATTGTCAGCGCTTCAGCAATGGCGCCATTTGTTGCACGGCGGAGGCCCAGGTGAACTCGTCCGTGCGTTCGCCGAGCGCGGCGCGCCAACCCAAATAGGCATCGTAGGGATCCAGGCGCCCCTTGACCCACGCGGCCACGTCGGCCGGGTCGGGATGGGCCGCAAACAGCTTGCCGCAGCCCTCATCGGGCAGCGTGGAGGCGATCCCACCAACGGCGTGGGTGATGACGGGAACGCCCAGGCGGAGGCATTCGAGGTTGGACCGCGGCGACGCCTCGGCCTCGGAGAAGAGTGTGCCGAAGTGCCAGCTCTGAAGCTCACGAACAAGGTCGGGCAGAGCCGTTTTCTTCGAGATGAAGCCGAGGGGTTGCAGCCGCGGGTGGGCGGGCAGAACGGCGGGGTCAATGCCAACGGCGCGGATCACCGCGGGAACCCCGCGTTCGGCCAGGGCGTCGACCAGCTTGAGGAGGAACGGCCCGCCCTTGCGCTCCCAGTACTTCCCGAGGAGGCCGAGGCGCAGTGGCCGCTCGGCGGTTGGGGGAGAGGGGGGGGCGCTAATGGCAAGGTTCTCGAGGCTTCCCTCATCGAAGTTGGCGCCGCCGACAACGACGTGGACCTTCGCTGGGTCGATGCCGTAGTCGCGAACCACCGAATCAGCTGCCCACTGGCACATGCAGATCACAACGCCGGCCTGCCGATAAGCCTGCTGCTCCCGCTTCAGCGCGGCCTGCTTCACGTGCTCGCCGATGCGCGTTCCGGCGCCGTAGTCTTCAAAAACCTGCTTCGTAGTGGCATCAACGTAGAAATCGACCTGCCAGCTCGGCGGCCATGGCGCCGGCGGCAGTAAGGGAAAAAGGCTCAAGACGGCAAGCGGCTGGTCGCCGAACCGTGCCTGCTTCACTATGGTCTCATTGAAGCTGCGGCTATACTGGAACCCGCCCGCCTTGCCACTGCGCGCAACCTGGATCAAATTCCAAAGCCTCGCCCTGACGAGGAGTTTTTCTGGATGAAGGGCGACGCCCGCCTGCAACAGGCCGGACTGCATGCCCGCTTGCAACAGGAAGTATGGTGTGTTGCTGAACGTATCGAGATCGGTGGCATCCCCGCAGCACATCAAATGGCAATTCATCTAGCGATATGTCCGTTTCTGGCGAAGGCAAGCAATTACGACGATGCAACGTGCCACTAGAATGAGGCTTCATTGCTGCGAGCGAACACTATAGATGTACTGAAAGAGAACATCATCATTGACAGACACTACTTTGCTCGCGCGCCGCAGCGGGAAGAAAATAGGGCACCCGTTCCGGCCCAGGCTAAACGTTGCTTGCTGAGCAATCGCTGGATGCTCCATGTGACGGCGCCGTATGCAGCGCGCTGGCTCGCCGCTCGCGGCGCAGCAGCCAGAATAGGCAGCCCCAGTAGCCGATCGTGTACAGGACCTGGGTCAGCACCAGCGCGAGCGCGCCGCCGATAAGTCCGTGCTTCCAAACCAGCGGCGGCCCGATCAGCAAGGTCCCGGCGCAAGCGAAGCAGGCGCTGATGAAGCGCATGTTGGTCCGGCGCAGCACCGACAGGATGATGGCTGCTGGCAATGGAGAGGCCATCATGAACGGCATCAACGCCATGATCGGCACCAGGGGAAACGCCCCTTCGATCTGCTCCCCGAACAGAGCCTTTAGCGCGAACTCGCCGCCGAAGAAGACAGCAACAGCGTAAACCGTTGCCATGCCCATCAGCGGAACCGACAGGCGAAGCGCGTACTTCAGTTGCTGCGGGAGGCGACAGTCACATCCACGTCGCGCGAGGCCATTGGGATCAGCATCAAGCGCATGCCCATGGCAATCTGCGCGAAGGGAGCAACCAATGCTTCCGTCGCCTTCAGCAGGCCGGCAGCTTCGGTCGAGACCGCCGCGCCGATGACGAAGAAGTATCCCTGGTACGTGGCCAGGCCGAGGGGAACTTCGAGCAACATCCATTTGCCGAAGGACCAGTGCTCCCCGCCGTAGCGTCTGATATCTCGGCGCGCGTCGGCCGCGAGAAGCGGTGGTTTCCGCGATCGCGCCCGACGATGCAGGCCACCGCGCTGCACAGGGCGAGCAGGATGTAAACGTGGACGACGCTCCAGCCCTCGAAGAAAAACAACGAGGCGAACGCAGCAACGACGAGAAACAGGTAGGTCAGCGACTGCGCCAGGGCGCGGAACTGGCGCAGCTCGACGTAGAACTGGCGCTGCGGAAGTACAAGAAGCAAAAGATGAAGGAAAAGCCGCAGCTCGCTGCGATCGCGTGAAAGAGCTTTGCGTCGACATTTCCGAGTCGACCAGGCGATCGCGGAGCCCGCGGCGAGCAGCGTCGTCAGCAAGCCGACCCACCCTGTTTCGAGGCCGAGCAGAAAGCCGGTGTACCGAGAACGCTCCTCGGGCGTACGTCTGGGTCCGTAGACGGCCATCGGCTCGAGCACCAGGCAATCCTGCAGGGTCCGGATCAACGAGACGAACACGTTGGTAATGGCGTAGATGCCGAGCGCCTCGGTGCCGAGCTCGCGGCCGATGAGGATGCTGGCGAGAAAGCTGACTGCCGCTGCCGCGCCTTGGTCCGCAATGCTGGCGCCAGAGCGCGCGCCGACCACGATGTACCTGATCAGGGCCGGGTTGCTCAGCCAGCGATGAGAGGGTCGAGGGGAAGATGGCCTGGAGCCACGGATTGTTCTCTCGCGAACGCAGAGGCGCGCCGCGAGAGCGTCGACGTACGTTCATGCGGCGAGTTCACGCGATCCACTCCGTTGCGCGGTGCCGTCGTCCGAGAAGCGTCCGCAGTGGCGTCTGCTTGCCCGCGGCCTCATCACGTCGTGTGCCTCGTTTCTCATTGCCGGAGGTGCATGTAGGGCTCGCCCTCGCGGTGACCAAGTGGGACGGCATAGCCGCTGAAGGTGGAGCTTTTCGCCCGGTGCCACCAACCATTCCGGAATTAGGCGCAAACGCGCAGGCTGCTGGCCCGTCACCGGCATTACCGCCGGGTTGATCCTTGCGGCACCGACCTTCGTAGGCCAGCGCGAAGGTGTGGGCAAGCGCTGCCTGCGCGTCGATGCCATTCAGAGACGCCGTCGTGCCTGATCTGCAGGCCCCTGATCGATTAAGCGGCTATCCAGTCTGCCCGTGGCATCCGCGCCCAGGTCGATAGTCGGCCGCCCAGCCAGACGGTCTGCCTCACTCGCTAAAGCGGGTGTTGCGCGTTTCCAACACGGCCTGCGCAATCGCAACACCGTCCCTGGGGAGACTTAGAAAATCTCCCGCTAAAGGTTTATAGTGTGATCCATTGCAACGGACCATTAACGGTTCGGCAAGCAGTGATCTCGATACAGGGTTTATGTGATGTTGCGGCGCGCTGTGGGGCGGCTTCCCAGCCTGGGAAGTCAGCGGCGGTCGCGAGGGTTCTCGCGCGTGGGGTCCGCCGGGACGGTGGGCCGAGACATCATCGTGAAACCAGTGAACCGAGGCGATGGATGATGCGTAGAGGTGCGGGACTGGGTGGAGGTCGGAGACTTTAAGAGGCAACCACGATGGAAAAGACCGTTACACGAGGCCCCCTGCTCAAGACGATCCTCAAGGAATTTGCTGCCCCTCTGGCGATTGCAACTCTTCTTCTCGTTGTCCTGCTTTACGGCACCATGCCGTTGTAACCCTGCCCTGGGCGGGGCGGACCCAGGCACAATCCGCCCGTCTATCCCGGTAGCGTCCACAATGGTGCACTTCGCCGCGCGATAGCCCGAGCCCGCAGGTCTCCGTGGCGTGTTCTTCGTCTATTGACCCCATTTGGGTTAATCATGTTGAGCCAAGCACCGGCAAGCGATACCCTCCGTCCGGCGGGGACCGAGAGCCCCGCGCATCGGAGGTTTTGTTGCCGTTGCCCCCATTTCCGTCGCTTCAAGGCCTGTCGTTGCGCGGCACGAAGGCGCGGACGCTCGGGCGTACTCGCCTTGCCACGGCCACTGCTTTCGCCTGTCTCGCCTCGGCCGCCGGCTGCGCCGGGCCGGGTGCTGACGCGACCGCGGCCGCCGCGCAGAACCTATCACCCACGGCCACAGCCTACGTCGCCGTTCCCGAGGACGGCCGCTTTGGAACAAGGGTTTATACCGGCTCCGGCCGGGACGTTGCCGAGCGCATCGCCAATGCCCTCTCCTCCCGCCTCGGCCGCATCGAGGTTGCCGCAGAGGAGCAGTCGCCGAGGGCGGCGCTGGCCGAGGCGAGGGCCGGCGGCTTCACCTACCTGATCCGGCCCAGCATCCTTCGCTGGGAGGACCATGACGGCGCCTGGTTGGCCGGGCCCGACCGGGCGAGGATCCTGGTGGACGTCATCCACGCGGCAAGCGGCGAGGCCGCCGACGTTGCCGTCATCGACGCAAGCAGCGCCGGCCCGGCATCGCAGGCAGGTACTGAGGGTACGCCCGCCGAAGCACTGGAGGCGCCGCTGCGCGCCTACGCCGCGCGCCTGCTGCCGATACAAGCGGCCGCGGCCGCAAGATAGCCGCACCGCCGTGCTCATCCCGCCCGGTCAGGGCCGGATCCTCGCTGGATTGCCAAAGGCCGTGGCGCCCGCGGGCACGTCGCGGGTGACGATGCTGCCGGCGCCGATGATCGCGCCGTCGCCGATGGTGACGCCCGGCAGAACGATGCTGCCGGCGCCGATCCAGACATTGCGGCCGATGCGCACGGGCTTGGCAAACTCCAGGCCGGCGTCGCGCAACTCCTCCTCGCGCGGATGGTCGGCGGCGATGAGCTGAACGCCCGGGCCGATCTGCGTCTTCTCGCCGATGACGACCTCGCAGACGTCGAGGATGACGCAGTTGAAGTTGAGGAACGAGCCGGCGCCGAGGCTGATGTTGTAGCCGTAGTCGCAGTAGAACGGCGGGCGGATCACGGCTCCGTCGCCGACCGCGGCAAAACGTTCGGCCAAGAGCCGCCGGCGCTCCGCGGGGGCCGCCGCCAGGCTGGCATTGTAGCGGACCAGCCACGCCTTGGTCGCTTCCTGGTCAGACTGGATCTCGGGATCGGCCGGATCGTAGAGCGCGCCGGCCAGCATCTTCTCCTTTTGCGAGGTCATGCAAGGCTTCCGCGCGCCCAGCCTCCCCTCAGAAGCAGACCCGGCCCGGCCCCTCGCCGGAACAGTTGCGCCCCGAGCCCGGGCGATAGAATGGGTCGCGGCCCTCGTCGAACAGCGGCGGTCGCCGCCTGTCGCCCTCGAACAGCCCTCCACGGCCGCCCGGCTGCACCGGCTCGATCCGCATGAACGGTCCCGAACCGGAGGCGCCACCGCCGATTCCGGGTGTCGCCGGGTCGGCGCCGATGATGTTCTGGCCCTGGCGGGGCTCGACCGACTCCATCTGCCAGGCGCGCGCCTCGCCGGAGGCCGCGATTGCGATCATCAGCGCCAGGGCCGCGAATGCCTTCATCGCCAATCTCCTCTTGCCGCCTTCCCGCCCGTCAGGGCTGCCGGACGCACCCCATCCCGCACGCGTTCGTGTTCCATGTCAACGCCACATGCTCGTAGCTTAGACCAAACGGCAAAGCTCGCGCGCGTCGATCATGACGTGGCGGATGGTCTGCCGGTTCCAGGTGTAGGCGATGTGGATAAGGCCGGCCGCGTCGACGATGACGGCGGGATAGGAGAATTCGCCGGCGTCGCGCTCGAGCACCAGCATCGGCACCCAGGTCCGGCCCTCATCGCTGCTGACCGCGACGTTGAGCGGCGTGCGCTTGCGGGCCGAGTGGTTGTAGACGACGAGGCCGCGGCCGTCGGCCAGCACCGCCCCATCGATGCCGCTGTCGGGGTTCGGCAACTCCGTCGGGCGCATCTTCGACCAGTGCAGTCCGTCGGCCGAGCGGCACTCGGTAATGACCCCCTGGCGGCTGCGGCAAAGGATCTGGAACCCCTCGGCGTAGGCCAGGATGCAGGGCTGGATCGCGGCGAAGTCGCGGCCCGTGTTCAACGGCTTGCCCACCCGCCAGGTGTGGCCGCCATCGCGCGAGTACTCGAGATGGATGCGCCAGCCGGCGTGCTCGCTGCTCGACGGGCTGATGAGCAGGCGGTCCGGCGTCTCCACCGGCTTGTTCTTGATCGGCCCGAGGATGCCGTCGGCCAGGCGTTCCGGCTGAGCCCAGCTCCGCCCGCCGTCGGTCGAGTGGGTGACCATGCCCCACCATCGCCTGGGGCTGGGCCCGACCTTATAGAACAGCAAAAGCCTCCCGTCGCCGCCCCGATGTAGCACGGGGTTCCAGCAGGAGAAGCGCCGGCCGTCGGGCTGAACCCCGTCCGCGACGAGGCGAGGCTCGGACCAGCGCCGGTGCCGGTCCGGCTTCTCCGAGAGCCAGATGCCGACGTCCTCGTGGCCCTCGAATGAGCCGCCGAACCAGGCGGCGAGGAGGCTGCCGCCGGGCGCCTCTGCAAGCGTCGAGGCGTGCACCGAGGGCACCGGCGAGACGTCGAAGATGAAGTCCGCCTCCATGCCAGCCCGCCGCGCTCGGCGCTCAGCTTCGCCGTTTGCGCGCGAGCGCGCGGCCGGCGGCGCCGCGCCGTGCCGGCGCCGCCCGCCGCCGTGTGCTCTCCGGCATCCCGGCGAGGGCGAAGATGATGCCGCCGGTGATCGGGTTGGCCTCAAGCAGGCGGACGTCGAGCGCATCGCCCAGGCGGAACTCGAGCCGGCCGCGCCGACCGACAAGGCGGTGGCCCTTTTCGTCGTGCTCGTAGTAGTCGTCGGGGAGCGTACTGATCGGGATCAGCCCGTCGGCGCCGATCTCGTTCAGCGTCACGAACAG
The DNA here is from genome assembly GCA_963746275.1 of uncultured Alphaproteobacteria bacterium. GTDB lineage: Bacteria > Pseudomonadota > Alphaproteobacteria > Rhodospirillales > Defluviicoccaceae > JAEULH01. The sequence goes on along the minus strand of CAVVAX010000032.1, from coordinate 57,346 downwards.
ACCGAAGCGGGTCACGCCGTTAACCCTCGCCGGGAACTCCGCGCCGATCTTGTCGGCAAGATAGGCCGCGGTGAAGCGGTCGAGCGCGTCGCGCTCCGCGGCAGCGGCCCGCCGCTCGGTGCCGGAGACATGCTCGCCGGCCTTGCCCATGTCAATGCCGGCGGGATCGGCGCCGCCGTCGCCAAGGCCGAACCCGTCGATCAGGGCGCGGTGGACCATGAGGTCGGCGTAACGACGGATCGGCGAGGTGAAGTGGCAGTAGCGTTTAAGGGCGAGACCGAAGTGGCCGATGTTGGCGGGCGAGTAGACCGCCTGCGACTGGCTGCGCAGCATCACCTCGTTGACGAGGCGGGCCTCGGGCCGGCCGGCGGCCTTGGCAAGGATGCGGTTGAGATCGCCCGCGCGCATGACTTGGCCCCGCGGCAGGTTGATCCCAAGCGTGTCGAGGAAGTCGCGAAGCGCCTGCAGCTTGTCGTCCGGCGGCCGGTCGTGCACCCGGTACATGCACGGCCGCTTCGCCTTCTCCAGCGCCTCGGCGGCGGCGACGTTGGCGCAGATCATGAACTCCTCGATCAGCTTGTGGCTGTCGAGGCGCTCGCGGAACTGGACCCGGTCGATGCCGCCGGTGGCGGGATCGATGACGACGCGGCGCTCGGGCACGTCGAGCTCGAGCACGCCGCGCTTCCCCCGTGCCTCAGCCAGCGTCCGATAGGCAGCATACAAGGGCGCGATGACGCCCTCAGCCAGCGTCTCCGTCGTTTCGTCTGCGCGGCCATCGGCGGCCGCCTGCACCTGGCCGTAGGTGAGCCTCGCCGCCGAGCGCATCAGCCCGCGGACGAAGCGGTGGCGGCGCAGCTGGCCCGCCGCGTCGAGCCACAGGTGCGCGGCAACGCACGGCCGGTCCTCGCCCGGGACGAGGGAGCACCAGCCGTTGGAGATGTCCTCCGGCAGCATCGGCACGACGCGGTCGGGGAAGTAGACGGAGTTGCCGCGGAGGAAGGCCTCGCGATCGAGCGGGCTGCCGGGGCGGACGTACCAGGCGACGTCGGCGATGGCGACCAGCAGGTGCCAGCCTCCGCGGTTGCCGGGATCCGGATCCGGCTCGGCCCACACCGCGTCGTCGAAGTCCCGGGCGTCCTCGCCGTCGATGGTGACCAGCGGCACCTGGCGCAGATCCTCGCGGCCTTCGAGAGGCGCCGGTCCCGCCGCGGCCGCCATCGCCACCACCGCCTCGGGAAACCGCGCCGGGATGTCGTGGTCCTGGATGGTGATCAGGCTGATCGAGCGGGGCCCGCGCGCCGGGCCACAGCGCTCGACAACCCTGGCCCGGCGCAGGCCCAGCGGCTTGCTCTGGTCCACTTCGGCCCAGACCAACTCGCCGGGTTCGGCGCCCATGGCGTCGGTGACCTCAAACTCCTCCTTGACGCGGCGGTCGACCGGCAGGAGCCGGCCGCGGCCGCCGACGAGCTCGAAGATGCCGAGTGTGCGGACCGGCCCGGCGTGCAGCCGGCGGATGATGCGCGCTTCGTAGCCGCCGCTCGGGGCCTGTGCGAGCCGCGCCAGGACACGATCGCCGCGCACCAGCGCCGCCCGGCTGCGGCGTTCGGGAACGACGTAGATCCTTGGCGGTGGGCCTTCTTCGGCCCAGCTGGCGGGCTTGGCGGTCATCTCGCCGTCCACGTCGACGTCGAGGATCTCGAGGACCGCTACCGTCGGTAGCCGGCCCGGGCGGCGGAACTGGCGGCCATGGCCGCGGCTGATCGAGCCGTCGTCCTCCAGCTCGCGCAGGAGTTCGCGAAGCTCGACCTTCTGCTCGGCGTTCAGGCGGAAGGCGCGGGCGAGCTCGCGCTTGCCGACGCGGCCGGGGCTCGACTGGATGTATTCAAGCACCTGCTCGCGGCTTGGCAACGGCGCTGCTGTACTGGCGGTTGGCTTGGTCACGATGACGACGCTTTGCTTGAGGCGTGGTGCGGGAGCGGCCCGCGCGACAGGCTACACATAGGCCCCGCCGCCGCGAGCGGCAAACGAAGTCCGGCCCGCGCTTCAGGCGGACGGATCGCGCCGGGCAGCCCCGCGGCCCGTCGCCTTTCGGCCAGCGGACGGGGATGCAGCAGCACTTCGCCTGGTCGCCTTAGCCACCCCGGCCTTCGCCCCGGGCGCAGTCTTGGTGCTCGCCGCGCCTCGCCCGGCGGCCGGCTTCGCCGCAGCCTTCGGTTTGCCGGGCTTGGCCTTGGCTGCGCCCGTGGCCTTGCCGGAGGCCCCAGCCTTTGCCGCCAGCACGGCCACCGCCTGCTCGATGCTCACCGCGTCGGCATCGACGTCCTTGGGCAGGGTGGCGCGAAGCTTGTTGTGCTCCAGGTACGGCCCATAACGGCCGGCCTTGAGCACGATCGGCTTGCCGTCCTCGGGGTGCTCGCCGATGGTCTTGCCGGGGGTGCGCCGCTTTGCGGCGCCGGCGATGAGGTCGACGGCGCGGTTGAGCCCGACGGACAGGACGTCGTCGTCGCCCCTGAGCGAGACGTAGAGGTCGCCCATCCGGATGTAGGGGCCGAAGCGGCCGATGCCGGCGGTGATCGCCTCCCCGGTCTCGGGGTGGGGACCCACCGTCCGCGGCAGGCCCAGCAGCGCGACCGCCGTATCCAGATCGAGGCTTTCCGGGTCCATGCCGCGCGGAACGGTGATCCGCTTCGGCTTCTCGCCGCCATTGCCGGCCTGGCCGAGCTGGATGTAGTAGCCGTACGGGCCGCGCTTGACGACGACCGGCTGGCCGCTCGCCGGAGTCGCGCCCGAGCTCACGCCCCTGGCCCTCGATCTCCTTGACCGCGTCGCTCTCGTCGCCGCGGATCGGGATCAGCGGCCGGGTGTGGCGGCAGTCGGGGTAGTTGGAGCAGCCGATGAAGGCGCCGAACTTGCCGAGCTTCAGGTTCAACCGGCCGTCGGCGCAGGCGGGGCAGCGGCGCGGGTCGCGGCCGTCGCCGGCGTCGCGGAAGAAGTGGGGGCCGAGGATCTGGTCCAGCGCATCCAGCACCTCCTTGACCCGCAGGTCCTTGGTCTCCTCGACGCTGGCGCTGAAATCACGCCAGAAGTCGCTGAGGACCGCCCGCCAGTCGATCCGCCCGCCGGAGACGTCGTCGAGCTTCTCCTCCATCGCGGCAGTGAAGCCGTAGTCGAAGTAGCGCTCGAAGAAGCTGGTCAGGAACGCCGTAACCAGCCGGCCGCGGTCCTCGGGCACGAACCGCTTGCTCTCCAGGCGCACGTACTTGCGGTCCTGCAGCACCGAGATAATGCTGGCATAGGTCGACGGCCGGCCGATGCCGAGCTCCTCCAGCCGCTTTACCAGGCTCGCTTCGGTGTAGCGCGGCGGTGGCTGGGTGAAGTGCTGCTCGGCCAGCACCTTCAACCGCTCCAGCGGATCGCCCTCCTTCAGGTCGGGGAGCACCTTGCCTTCGACCTGGGCCTCGGCGTCGCGGTCGGCGTCGTCGCGATCCTCGCGGTAGAGCTTGAGGAAGCCGTCGAAGGCGATGACCGAGCCGGTGGCGCGGAGCATGACCTGGCGGTCGGGAGAGGCGATGTCGGCGGCGATCTGGTCGAGGACCGCCGACTCCATCTGGCTCGCCAGCGTCCGCTTCCAGATCAGCGCGTAGAGCCGCGCCTGGTCGTTGTCGAGAAAGCGCGCCACCTGATCCGGCCGGCGGCGGACATCGGTCGGGCGGATGGCCTCGTGGGCTTCCTGCGCGTTCTTCGCCTTGGTCTTGTAGATCCGCGGCTTCTCCGGCAGGTACTTCTCGCCGTAGTCGCCGCCGATCAGGTCGCGGCAGGCGGCGATGGCCTCGCCCGCCATCTGCACGCCGTCGGTCCGCATGTAGGTGATGAGCCCGACCGTCTCGCCGTCGATGGCGATGCCCTCGTAGAGCCGCTGCGCCGTGCGCATCGTCTGCGTCGCCGACATCCCGAGCTTGCGCGAGGCTTCCTGCTGCAGCGTCGAGGTGATGAACGGCGGCGCCGGGTGCCGGCGGGTCTGCTTGCGCTCGACCTTGTCGACGGCATAGTCGCAGGCCTCGACCGCGCGGACCGCGGCCTCCGCCTCGCTCCTGCGTCGCGATCGCCATCTTGTCGAGCTTGCGCCCGTCGAGATGGGTCAGCCCCGCCTCGACGGTCTCGCCGTGCCTGGTGCGGAAGACGCCCTTGACGCTCCAGTACTCCTGGGTGCGGAAGTCCTCGATCTCGTTCTCGCGGTCGCAGATCAGCCTGAGCGCCACCGACTGCACGCGTCCCGCCGAGCGGCTGCCGGGAAGCTTGCGCCAGAGGACCGGCGACAGCGTGAAGCCGACGAGATAGTCGAGGGCACGCCGGGCCAGGTAGGCGTCGACGAGCTCGCGGTTCAGGTCACGGGGATGGGCGAAGGCGTCCTCGATCGCCGTCTTGGTGATCGCGTTGAAGACGACGCGCTTGACGCCGATGCCCTTCAGCGCCTTGCGCCCGTCGAGGACCTCGCGGACGTGCCAGGAGATGGCCTCGCCCTCGCGATCCGGGTCGGTCGCAAGATACAGGTGCTCGGCGCCGCGCAGCGCGTCGGCGATGTCCTTGATCCGCGCCTTGGCCTTGGGATCGAGCTCCCAGTCCATGGAGAAGTCGGCCTCGGGGCGCACCGAGCCGTCCTTGGCCGGCAGGTCGCGGATGTGGCCGTAGCTGGCCAGCACCGTGTACCCCGGCCCCAGATACTTGTTGATGGTTTTTGCCTTCGCCGGTGACTCGACGATGACGACGTTCATCGGCTGGGGGTCTTCGCGAAGGCGATCATTGCGATCCGGTTCCCGGGCAGGCGCTCGATCCGGCCGGCCAATTCCCATTCGAGCAAAATGGTGTTCACCAGGGGAGGCGACAATTGGCAGCTACGGATCAGTTCGTCAACCGTCACCGGCGCGGCCGACAGCGCCGCGGCGATCCGTTCTGCCGCATCGGGCGAGGCTCCGTCCTCGGCATCGTCGACGTCCACCTCGGCCACAGGAGCGATAGCGGCCGAGCTCCCCGCGGTCTGAGAGGGCGGCCGGGAGAGCGCGTTCAGCACGTCGGCTGCGCTTTCGACCAGCGTCGCGCCCTGGCGGATCAGGTCGTTGGCGCCGCGCGCGCGGGGATCGAGCGGCGAACCCGGCACCGCCAACACCTCGCGCCCCTGCTCGAGCGCGAGGCGCGCGGTGATCAGCGATCCCGACCGCAGGCTGGCTTCCACGACCACGACGCCTCGGCACGTGCCCGAGATCAGCCGGTTGCGCCTGGGGAAGTGCCCGGCCTGCGGCCGCAGCCCCGGCGGCATCTCGGCCAGGATCAAGCCCCGCTCGGCAATGGCGGTGTAGAGATCCTGATGGTCCTGCGGATAGACCACGTCGATGCCGCCGGCGACCACCGCGACGGTGCCGGACCCCAGTGCCGCCGCGTGGGCGGCGGCGTCGATGCCGTGGGCGAGCCCGGAGACGACGCTGCAGCCGGCGGCGCCGAGATCGCGCGCGAGATCGGCGGCCATGCGCCGGCCGTTCAGCGAGGCGTTGCGGGCGCCGACGATGGCGACGGCCGGCCGGTGCAGGATCGACGCGTCGCCGAGCATGGCTATGAGGGGCGGCGCGTCGTCGACGTGGGCGAGCAGCGGCGGATAGTCGGCCTCGTCCAGGGCGACGAGGCGCGCGCCGATCGCGCCAAGCGCCGCGAGCTCGGCCTCGGCCTCGGCGGCCGTGCAGATCCTGGGCGCCATCCGGGTGCCGCCGCGCCTGGCGAGCCTCGGCAGGGCGTCGAGCGCGGCTGCGGCGGAGCGGTAGCGGAGGACCAGCCGGCGAAAGGTGATGGGACCGACGTTCTCGCTGCGAATCAAACGCAGCCGATCGATCCGCTCCTGATCGCCGATCGTGTTGACCTCTCTGGCGCTGGCGGGCCGCCCGGGCCTTTCGTCGGCCTTGGCCAGCGCGGTCATCGCGGCGCCGGCTCGCGCGGATAAGCCGGCAGGATGGAGCGCCACCCGAAGCCGGATGTCACAAAATTGCAACGCGAGGCCCCTGGAAGAAACAATCGTGCGTTTTTCCGCTTGCTCCGGCAACCTTGTTTGGAACATTCTGCGGGTGATAGGCGCTATTAACCTCGGGGGTCATTTGGACCTTTAAGCGCCACAGCCAATTCGGGAGGCACACGTGAATCCGCGAGCCGACGACCATTTCGACCATTCCCAAACCGAGCCAAGCGCAGAGCTCACGCTCGGGTTTGACGCCCATCCGGCGGCGCCCGCCAACGAGGACCAGCCCTTCAACATGACGATGTACATCAAATACCTCCCCGGGACCGACTGAACCTCGCCCTGTCGCTGGCCGGTTCGCCGGCCAGCGACTTTCCCTGCGGGTCGGCCCGCGGATCAACTCCAAGGCTCTAGACGTCGAGATTGGCGACCTTGAGCGCGTTCTCCTCGATGAACTCGCGCCGGGTTTCGACTGTCTCCCCCATCAGCGTCGAGAACACCTCCTCGGCTTCGTCGGCATGGGACACCTTGACCTGCAGCAGCGTGCGCGCCTCCGGGTCGAGCGTCGTCTGCCAAAGCTGATCGGGGTTCATCTCGCCCAGGCCCTTGTAGCGCTGGATCGCGATGCCCTTGCGGCCGACCTCCATGATCGCGTCCACCAGGGAGACCGGGCCGGTCATGCGGTGCACCTTGTCCTTGATGGTGAGCGTGCCGGCGCGGTCATAGACCCCTTGCAGATCGTCGAGCTTGGCGTGCAGGCGGCGCCCCTCCCCGCTCTCCAGCCATGAGCGCTCCAGCACGTGGCGTTCGGAGACGCCGCGGACGGTGCGGCGGAAGACGAGCCCAACCTCCGGCTCGAACGTGACCACCCAGACGCCGTCGCCGAGCACCGCCATCTCGTTGAGCCGGTCGGACAGGCGCGAGCATAGCGCCTCCGCCTTCTCCGCATCGCCGAGCACGGCTGGTTCAAAGGCGCCAGCGATCGCCGCCTGCTCCACCAACGGCAGCGGCACGCCCTGGGCGATGCGCTGCAGGCGGGTGCGCGCCAGCCGCGCCTCCTCCACCAGCCTTCGCAGGTCGCGCCCGCCGATCTGCTCGCCCGCGGCCGTCTCGATGACCGCGCCATCGTCGATCGACACGCCGAACAGGTAGTTCTCCAGCGCCGGCTCGTCCTTCAGGTACACCTCGGAGTTGCCGCGCTTGGCGCGGTAGAGCGGCGGCTGGGCGATGTAGAGATAGCCGCGCTCGATGATCTCGCTCATCTGCCGGTAGAAGAACGTCAACAGCAGCGTGCGGATGTGGCTGCCGTCGACGTCGGCGTCGGTCATGATCACGATCTTGTGGTAGCGGCACTTGCCGATGTCGAAGTCGTCCGGGCCGATGCCGGTGCCCAAAGCCGTGATCAGCGTGCCGATCTCGGCCGAGCCCAGCATCCTGTCGAAGCGGGCCCGCTCCACGTTCAGGATCTTGCCGCGCAGGGGCAAGATCGCCTGGTTCGCCCGGTTGCGCGCCTGCTTGGCCGAACCGCCGGCGGAATCGCCCTCGACGATGAAGAGCTCGCTGTTCGCCGGGTCGCGCTCCTGGCAGTCGGCGAGCTTTCCCGGAAGCGACATCACGTCGAGCGCGCCCTTGCGCCGGGTCAGCTCGCGCGCCTTGCGGGCCGCTTCGCGAGCAACGGCGGCTTCCAGGATCTTGCCCGCGACCTTCTTTGCCTCCGCCGGATGCTCCTCCAGCCAGCGGCCGAGCTGCTCGGCGACCACCGCTTCGACCGCCGGCCGAACCTCCGACGACACCAGCTTCTCCTTGGTCTGGGAAGAGAACTTGGGGTCGGGCACCTTCACCGACAGCACGCAAGTCAGCCCCTCGCGGGCGTCATCGCCGGTGATCGTCGCCTTCTCCTTCTTCGAGACTGCCGTCGTCACGTAGGCCTGGATCGTGCGCGTCAGCGCGGCGCGGAAGCCGGCAAGGTGGGTGCCGCCGTCGCGCTGTGGGATGTTGTTGGTGAAGCACAGCATCGTCTCGTGATAGCTGTCGTTCCAGTGCAGCGCCGCCTCGATGACGATGCGGTCGCGCTCGGCCTTGATCATCACCGGCTTGTCGATCAGCACCGTCTTCGAGCGGTCGAGGTAGCGGATGAAGGCCATCAGCCCGCCCTCGTAGTGCAGGTTGACCTCGCGCGGCGGCACCGAGCGCAGGTCCGACAGCGTCAGCCGGACGCCGGAGTTGAGGAACGCCAACTCGCGCAGCCGGTGCTCCAGCGTCGAGAAATCGAACTCGGTCATCGAGAACGTCGCGCTCGACGGCATGAAGGTCAGCTCGGTGCCGGTCTTCGGCTTGCGGCCGGCCATTGGCGCGTCGCCGACGACGGCCAAAGGCGTTACCGCGTCGCCATCGCGAAAGCGCATGGCGTGGGTCTTGCCGTCGCGCCAGATGCGCAGCTCCATCCAGTCCGAAAGGGCGTTGACGACGGAGATGCCAACGCCGTGCAGGCCGCCGGAGACCTTGTAGGAGTTCTGGTCGAACTTCCCGCCGGCGTGCAGCCGGGTCATGATCACCTCGGCAGCCGAGACGCCTTCCTCCTTGTGGATGTCGACGGGGATGCCGCGGCCGTTGTCGGAGACGGTGACCGAGCCGTCGGCGTTTAGCTTGACGCCGACGGCGTCGCAATAGCCGCCCAGCGCCTCGTCGATTGCGTTGTCGACGGCCTCGTAGACCATGTGGTGCAGGCCGGTACCGTCGTCGGTGTCGCCGATGTACATGCCCGGGCGTCGCCGAACCGCCTCCAGGCCGCGCAGAACCTTGATCGAATTGGCATCATAGGCTTGTTCCGCGGCGGATCCCGCCGGTGCTTTGCTCATCGGACTGGTTGTTCCTTCGTCGAGATCAGCCGGACGTGATGCCGCGTTCGGACGGCCCCTGGCCAAGGGAGATGAACTGGGCGTAGCCCTCCAGCGGCGCGAAGACACCGCGGTCGGTGCCAGCGTACCATGCCTGGGCGCGAAGCGCGGCCACCTCGGCGAAAAGCGCGGCGCGATGGCCGGCATCGAGGTGGGCCGCGACCTCGTCCAGCAGGAGCAGGGGTGCGGCGCCGCGCTCGGCCTCCTGGAGCCGGGCCGCAGCGAGAACGAGCGCGATCAGCAGCGTCTTCTGCTCGCCGGTGGAGCAGGCCCGCGCGGGGCGGCCGCTGCGGGCGTGGCGGACGACCAGGTCGCTCCTGTGCGGGCCGACGCTGGCGCCGCCGGCCTCGGCATCGACTGGCCGCGCCTGCGCCAGGGCCTCGCGCAGCCGGCCTTCGACATCGAGGGCGGAGCCGTCCTCGGCAAGCCAGGCCTCGACCGCGCCGGCGACCTCGAGCGCGGCGCCGGGGAAGGCGCCGGCGACGGCGGCCTCGGCGCTCAGGCGCCCGGCGACATCGCGCCTGGCTGCTGCGACCGCCACCCCATGCGCGGCCATCGTTTCCTCCAAGGCCGAGAGCCACCCCGGATCCGCCGCGCCCTGGCGAAGGAGGCGGGCGCGCTCGTGCATGGCCGTCTCGTAGGCGTTCACCCGGCGCACGTGGTCGGGATCGAGGCCGTAGACCAGCCGGTCGAGAAAGCGCCGCCGGGCCGCCGTTCCTTCGGCGAACAGGCGGTCCATGTCCGGAGTGAGCCAGGTGACGCCGAGCACCGCCGCCAGCGCCGACTGCGCCCGCGCCGGCTGGGCGTCGATGCGCACGTGCCGGCGCTCACGACCGGCGGCCGCCGGCGCGGCCACAAGGCCGGTGCCGACGTCGACGTCACCGGACGGCGTCCTCAGGCGCGCCGCGACGGCCCACGGACCACCTCCGTTCGGCGTTTCGCCGCCGCCACCGCCACCTACGTCCTGGCGCTTCAACTCGTCCAGGCGGGCGCGGCGCAGGCCCCGCCCCGGAGCCAGCAGCGACAGCGCCTCGAGAATGGTCGTCTTGCCGGAGCCGTTGGCGCCGGTGAGGACGACCGTCTCGGGCCCCAGGTCCAGCCGGCGGATAGGCATAGCAGCGAAACGCGCTCAGCGTCAGCCGCGCCACGGAGACCCGGCACCCGACGTCCGGCTCGCTTCGCGTGTTCGAAACTCAGCCCGTCCAGCTTGAACAACCCTGCGATCGTACGCCCGCCGGCAATCAGACGCGCATCGGCATCAGCACGTAGATCGCCCCGGAATCACCCAGTTCCTGCAAGATCGTCGGCGAGGAGGCGTCGGCGATGGAGAAGCGGGCCTCTTCGCCCTCGATTTGTTGGGTTATATCAAGAAGGTAGCGAGAGTTGAAGCCGATTTCCAGGGTATCGCCGCGGTATTTCACCTCGAGCTCCTCGGTGGCGCTGCCACTGTCCGGGCTGCTGGCCGAAAGAACCAGCGTTCCGTTGGTCATCGCCATCTTCACCGCCCGCGAGCGGTCGCTGGAGATCGCAGAGACCCGGTCGACCGCCGCCGAAAACGCCTTGCAGCCGACGTCCAGGGTCTTGTCGTTGCCGGTGGGGATCACCCGCTCGTAATCGGGGAACGTGCCGTCGATCAGCTTCGACGTCAGCACCGCGCGACCGGCGGCGAAGCGGATCTTGCTCTCCGAGACGCCGATCTCGATGTCCTCGTCGCCATCGTCGACGAGCTTGCGCAGCTCGCCCACGGTCTTGCGCGGAATGATCACGCCGGGCATGCCCTGCGGCCCCGTCGGGCAGGTTCACCTCGACGCTGGCGAGGCGATGGCCGTCCGTGGCCACGGCGCGCAGAACGTCGACGCCGGCCTTGTTGATGACATGCAGGTAGATGCCGTTGAGGTAGTAGCGCGTCTCCTCCGTCGAGATGGCGAAGCGGGTGCGGTCGATCAGGCCGCGCAGCTCGTGCGCGGACAGGCGGAAAGCATGCGGCAGATCGCCCGCGGCCATCACCGGGAAGTCCTCGACCGGCAGGCAGGCCAGGGTGAAGCGCGACCGGCCGCAGCGCAGGACCATCTGCTGGCCGCCGTCGGCCGCCTCGATCTCGATCTGGCCGCCGTCCGGCAGCTTGCGCACGATCTCGTAAAGCGTATGCGCCGGCGCCGTCGTCACGCCGATGCCGGCTACATCGGCGTCGGCGGCCTCGGCGACGTCGAGATCCATATCGGTCGCGGTCAGCCGAAGGACGTCGGTTTCCGCCTCCAGCTTGACGTTCGACAGAATCGGAATCGTGTTGCGCCGCTCGACGACGCTTTGCACGTGCGCCAGCGCCTTGAGCAGAGCCGCACGGTCGAGTGTCAGTTTCATCGTGGTTGCGATCCGAGCGAGTGTTCTTCTGCCGCAGCCGAAAAGGTGGCCGCGGCGGCCGACCCGGCGCACTTGCGAGTTGCCGCGCGGCCTCGCCTACTATAGCAGCCGGGTCAGGGCAGCGGCAGACATTTCGGCGCGGGGCGTGCCGCAGCGCACGGTGTCAAGCCCGCAGCATACGCCGCAGAAGCTCCAGATCCTCGGCAAAGCCCGCGTCCTGGGTGCACAGCTCCTCGACCTTGCGGACCGCATGCATGACGGTGGTGTGGTCGCGGCCGCCAAACTTGCGGCCGATCTCCGGCAACGACCGCGTCGTGAGCTGTTTGGCGAGATACATCGCAACCTGCCTCGGCCGGGCGATGGACCGAGCCCTGCGGGCGGAATGCATGTCCGAGATGCGGATGTTGAAGTGCTCGGCGACCCGCTTCTGGATGTCCTCGATGGAGACCCGCCGGTCGTTGGAGCGAAGCAGATCGTGGAGGACCTCCTGGGTCGTCTCCAGCGAGATGTCGCGGCCGACGAGTTGCGCGTGCGCGACCACCCGATTGAGCGCGCCCTCCAGCTCGCGGACGTTGGAGGAGATGCGGTGGGCGAGAAACTCCATCACCTTGCGCGGGATCTCGACGCCAAGGCGCTCGGCCTTGGCCTCGAGGATGCCGAGCCGGAGCTCGTAGGTGGTGGCGTGGATGTCGGCGACCAGGCCGCAGCTCAGCCTCGACTTCAGCCGCTCTTGCATCCCTTCCAGGTCGGAGGGCGACTTGTCGGCGGACAGCACGATCTGCCGCCCCTGGTCGACCAGGGTGTTGAAGGTGTGGAAAAACTCCTCCTGGGTCGAGTCCTTGCCGCTGATGAACTGGACGTCGTCGATCATCAGCATGTCCACCGAGCGGAACTGCGCCTTGAAGTCGACGGTGTTCTGCTCGCGCAGAGCGCGGATGAAGCGGTAGAGGAACTTCTCGGCGGACAGATAGACGACGCTGCGCGCGGGTTCACGGCGGCGGATGTGCCAGGCGATGGCGTGCATCAGGTGGGTCTTGCCGAGGCCCACCCCGCCGTAGAGGAACAGCGGGTTGAACGACACCTTGCCGGCGTCGGCGACCCGCCTCGCCGCGGCATAGGCGAACTCGTTGGGCTTGCCGACGACGAAATTCTCGAAGGTGAAGCGGCTGTCAAGCGGCGCGCCGATGTCGCGCGGATCCTGCTCCTCCCGTGGCGCCTGCTCACAGGCCACGGCCGCGGCGCGGATCTCCGCGCCGCCGGCGGCGCTGGCGACGAGGTTAAGCTCCCGCCCGTTGCCGGCCGCCCGCTCGGCCTCGACGACGATGTTGATCCCCTGCACCTTGGGGTTCTCGCCGCCCCACAGGGCCCGCATGCGATCCGCGTAGTGGGCGACCACCCAGTCGCGCATGAACCGCGTCGGCACCTTCAGGGTGACGAAGCCGTCGCACTCGCCGCAGACGGCCATCGGCCTCAGCCAGCTGCGGTAAGCGGCCTCGCCGATCTCCGCCCTGAGCAGGCCGCTGACCCGCTGCCATTGGGAGTCAAGGAACGTTCCGTTCTCCACCACGCGTCATCATCCCGCTGCTGCTTCCGTGCGCCTCCCGACATCGGGCCGACGGGATGATGATTGCTGGCGAACCGACCGGCTCCTCGCCCACCGGTCGGCCTCGCGCACGGTGAGGTCTGACGCCGCACGTCCGGCCGCGCCTGCGGCCTGCCGGGCAACGAGCCCCTTCCATGCTCGGGTCGGCCGCCGAGGCGAGGCCTTGTTCTGGACGAACACACACGTCGTCCAAGCTCATCCAGAACACCCGCATCTGCGGCGCACCCCACAAATCACGTCCCGTCGAGTTTTTCTTATAGTTGGCGCTGTCCCGCGCAAAAGCCAATAAAGGCCAAGTCGTCAGGAAGTCTTACACGGAGATTTATGGTCCCGTATTTCGCCCTTCGTCATGTCAATCACAAACTTAACTTGTGCTGCACGACTTCTCCACAATGGTGTTATGGGCGAGGCCGAGACTGTACTGAACGGAACCGCCAGGCGCAACGTGGTCGAAAGCAGAACGACTAAAAAAAATCCCTTGACAATCTGGAGAACAACCGCCGCGTGCCGCCACCAATGGTAGTAGAATTAGCCGACAGATAGCGCTGCCGCGGACGGTCAGAATAGTGCGAACGTTCCAGCGCTTAGCGGCCGGTCGCCGAGACTGGCCCAAGCCGAAGCGGCGGGCCTAATCCTATGATTGCATTAGCAGGAGAACATAGAGCGCGGAGGGCGCCGGCACGGGCGGCCGGCGGAAGTCCGGTCGGCTCAGGCCATGGCCTTGATGCGCGCCGACATCCGCGACAGCCGCCGAGCCACCGTGTTGCGGTGGATCACGCCGCGCTTGGCCCCGCGCATCAGCTCAGGCTGGGCCGCCTGAAATGCCGAGCGGGCCTGCTCCTTGTCGCCGCTGGCAATGGCGTCCTCGACCTTGCGCAGGAAGGTCCTGATCCGGCTCATGCGCATCCGGTTCACCTCGGTGCGCCGTTCGATCTGCCGGATCCTCTTTTTCGCGGAAGCGTGATGGGCCATGAGCCGCTTAAACCTCGTGGTCGCGATGCAGTTTGTGGCTGAAGCCTGCCTGTTTATCCACGCAGCCCGCCCGCGTCAACTCCCGGAGCCCAGGAGCTTGGGCACGAGCTGGCCAGGAGACGGCAAGGAGCTGGCCATGAGACCCAGCGGTTCGCAAAGACCGTGAAACGCCCAGCTGGTCCAGCTTACCGAGGCGCTTCCGCTAACGGTTCTTGAACGCGGGCTTGCGCTTGTCGACGAAGGCGCCCATGCCCTCCTTCTGGTCGTCGGTGGCGAAGATCGCGTGGAACATGCGCCGCTCGAACCGGAGCCCCTCGGCCAGCGGCGCCTCGAACGCCCGGTTCACCGCCTCCTTGGTGATCATCGCGAGCGGCCGCGACATTCTCGCGATCTTCTCTGCGGTCTTCAGCGCATCGTCGAGAAGGTCCGCCGCCGGCACGATGCGGGTGACGAGGCCGCTGCGCTCGGCCTCCTCGGCGCTCATCATCCGCCCGGTCAGGCACATCTCCATGGCCTTGGACTTGCCGATGGCGCGGACCAGCCGCTGGGTGCCGCCGAGGCCGGGGATGGCGCCAATGCTGATCTCCGGCTGGCCGAACTGGGCGTTGTCGCCGGCGATGATGATGTCGCACATCATCGCCAGTTCGCAGCCGCCGCCCAAAGCATATCCGGCGACCGCGGCGATCACCGGCTTGCGGCAGGACGCGGCGCGCTCCCAGCCGCGGGTGAGGAAGTCGGTGAGGAAGGCGTCCATGAAGGACTTGTCCTTCATCTCCTTGATGTCGGCGCCGGCGGCAAAGGCCTTGTCGCTGCCGGTAATCACGATGGCGCCGATCGCATCGTCGTCCTCAAGGCCGTCCAGCGCCGCGGCAAGCTCGGCCATGAGCGCCGCGTTCAGCGCGTTCATCGCCTTCGGCCGGTTCAAGGTGATCAGGCCCACGGCGCCGCGGGTCTCGACGATGATGTTCTCGTAGGCCATGGCCGCTCCCCTTCTGCCCCGGCGATTTCCGCCATTTGCGCGCGAGCTCGCCTGGCCGCTATAGCATCAGCGCTGACGCTTCGAACAGTGGAAAGTCGCGCGGCCGGCGATGACGGTGCGCTGGATCCCGCCGGTCCGGCCGAGGTCGCAGCGGCAGTCGGGACAGGGCTTGCCGGCGCGGTCGTAGACGGCGAACGAATGCTGGAAGCAGCCGAGCTCGCCGGTGGGCCGCTGGTGGTTGCGAAGCGTCGAGCCGCCCGCTTCGATGGCTTCGTTCAGCACCGCCTGGATTGCCTCGACCAGCCGGCGGGCGCCGGCGGCGCTGACGCTGCCGGAGGCGCGCAGCGGCGACAGGCGGGCGCGGTAGAGCAACTCGCTGGCGTAGATGTTGCCCATCCCGGCGACCATGCGCTGGTCCATGAGCGCGGCCTTCAGCGCCATCGCCCGGCCGGCGAGGCGCGCACCCAGATAGGCTCCGGTGAAGTGCTCGCCCAAGGGTTCGGGACCGAGGCTCGCCAGCATCGGATGGTCAGCGAGCCGGTCGGTCGCGACGAGGTCCATATAGCCGAAGCGCCTGGCGTCGTTGAAGCGCACGCTCCAGCCGTCGTCGGTGACGAAGCAGACGTGGTCATGGAGGCAGCGCGGCCCGTTCCCGCTCGCC
Organism: uncultured Alphaproteobacteria bacterium; assembly: GCA_963746275.1. Taxonomy (GTDB): domain Bacteria; phylum Pseudomonadota; class Alphaproteobacteria; order Rhodospirillales; family Defluviicoccaceae; genus JAEULH01. The sequence continues at coordinate 41,875 of CAVVAX010000032.1, read as the reverse complement.
ACCTGGAAGCGGCCCGACATGCCGAGATGGACCAGCAGCGTCAGGTTCCCCTCCAGCCCGATCAGCAGGTACTTCGCCCTTCGGCCCAGAGCTTCAACGCGCCGCCCCTGAAGGCGCGCGGCGAAGCCCTTGGGCAGCGGGAAGCGCAGGTCGGGCCTGTGCGCGCTGACCTCGGCGAGCCTGCGGCCGAGAAGCGCCGGCATCAGGCCGCGGCGGACCGTCTCGACCTCGGGAAGCTCGGGCATGGGCGTAAGGTAGCGTGGCCCGTGGCCATCGGCTATGGTCCGCGCCATGCCGGATCATGAACCGCCCGCAACCCCAGTCCCAGCCGACGAGAAGCGTGGCGACAGCGTCGACTTCGGCTTTCGCCGGGTCGCCGCCGGCGCCAAGGCGGGGCTGGTCCGCGAGGTGTTCGACAGCGTCGCCGACCGCTACGACCTGATGAACGACCTCATGAGCGGCGGCATCCACCGGCTGTGGAAGACCGCGATGATCGACTGGCTCAGGCCCCGCCCGGGGATGCAACTGCTGGACGTCGGCGGCGGCACGGGCGACATCGCCTTCCGCTTCCTCGACGCCGGCGGCGGACCCGTGATTGTCGCCGATGTCAACCAGGAGATGCTGAAGGTCGGCCGCGGCCGGGCCGAAGACGCCGGGCGAGGGGCGGGGCTGTCATGGCTCTGCGCCGATGCCGAGCGCCTGCCGATCGCGGACGCCAGCGTCGACGCCTACACCATCGCGTTCTGCATCCGCAACGTCACCCACATCGACCGGGTGCTGGACGAGGCCCGGCGGGTGCTGAGGCCCGGCGGGCGCTTCCTCTGCCTGGAGTTCAGCCGCGTCGCCCTGCCGCTCCTGGACCGGGTTTACGACGAGTACTCGTTCCGCGTCCTGCCCGCCATCGGCCGCGTCGTCACCGGCAACGCCGACGCCTATCGCTATCTCGCCGAGAGCATTCGCCGCTTCCCGCCCCAGGACAGGTTCGCGCGGATGATCACGGGCGCCGGCCTCGACCTGGTGAAGTACCGCAACCTGTCGGGCGGCATCGCCGCGCTCCATTCGGCCTGGCGGATCTAGCCTCGACGCGGGACGGCCAGCGGCGCCTCAGCCGTCACGCAGGCTCCAGGCTTCATCGTCCAGCCCGCCCGCGGCCTCCGGCCCGTCCGCACGGCGGCGTCCGTGCGTTCCGGCGCCATCGCCGAGCAACCGGCGGCGAAGATCCGCCGGTCCGGCGTGTTCAGCGTAGCGGCGGACGGCAAGGTCGATGATGTTGGCCCATTCGCCGCGCTCGGCGATCCTGTTGAGCAGGCGAACCGTCTCCTCGGGCAACGTGACGCTGACGCCTCGATGCATCGGATGGCCCTCCTCTGACACCCCCATCCGGTTATACACCCGGCGGCGGGGAGGGATAAGCGCGAGCGTGCACTCCTTGCGCTCAGCGCCGCTCGAACCACGAGAAAGGGGCGAGCAGAGCCGCCGGCTCCGCTCCCCCTCGCCGCTAATGGATGTGCAGCAGGCTCCGCGCGAAGCGGAACTCGCCCGGCTTGATCAGCGAGGTCGCGGCGACCGTCACCGTGTGCAGCCGGCCCTCGATGTTGTCCTGCCAGAAGCGCAAGAACCGGTGCAGCACCGGATAGTCCGGGTCGATGTCCAGTCCCTGCCAGATGAAGTTTTGCAAGACGTTCGGATGGTCGGGCATATGATAGACGATCTCGGCCGTCGTCAGCCGATACGGGATGATGCGCTCCTCACTGCGGACCATATAACGTGCTCCTGACTTACCCGGAACGATGTGCGCGCCCCTTCGACGTCACCTGCAACTTGCGATGCAACCACTAGGCCAATGATGACTGGCGCCGCGGCCGCGGACCTTCACCGATGATCGTGCTGTTTTCGGATTTTGGTGTCACACGGCTGTACACGGGCCAGGTGCATGGGGTCCTCGCGCGCGACGCTGCGGGCGTGCCGGTCATCGATCTCCTCGACGACGTGCCCCCCTACCGCGTCCAGGGCGCGGCCTACCTGCTCGCCGCTCTCAGCGAGGCCTTTCCGCCCGGCACGGTCTTCTTCAGCGTCGTCGACCCCGGCGTCGGCAGCGCGCGCCTGCCGGTGGTCGTACACGCCCGGGGGCAGTGGTTCGTCGGCCCCGACAACGGCCTGTTCGAGCTGGTTTTGCGGCGAAGCGAGGGGCCGCGGGCCTGGCACATCACCTGGACGCCGCCCCGCCTGTCCGCCACGTTCCACGGCCGTGACCTCTTCGCCCCCGTGGCCGCGGCGCTGTCCCAGGGCCGGCCGGTGCCGGGGGTTGAGTGTAACGCAGGCGACTTGCGCCGGCCGGAGTGGCCGAACGATCTGGCCGAGATTATTTATGTCGATGGCTATGGCAACGCGATCACCGGCCTGCGCGCCGCAGCGGTTGCGGCGGACGCGGCGCTCAGCGTCGGTGGGACCAAGATCGCGCGCGGGCGGACCTTCTCCGATGTGCCGGCGGGGACCTTTCTCTACTACGAGAACGCCAACGGCCTGATCGAGATCGCCGCCAACCAAGGCCGGGCGGCCGATGCGCTGGCGCTCCAGCCGGGCTCGGCCGTCGGCATGGAGCAAATGTGATCACGCTCACAGACGCGGCTTGAGCGAGGCCCGATGATACGCAGGGAAGCTCCAGGCGAAGCCTGAGGACAAGGGAGGACGCCGCGCGGATGTTCAACGTCAGGTTCTGGGGGGTGCGCGGGAGCATTGCCTGCTCGTCTGCGAGCCATGTCGGTTATGGCGGCCACACGAGCTGCATCGAGGTCAGCGCCGGCGAGCACCGCTTCGTCCTCGACGCGGGCACCGGCATTCGTTGCCTAGGCAAGGTTTTCCTGGAGGCGGACGTGCGCACCATCCACCTCCTGCTCAGCCACTCCCACTGGGATCACATCAACGGCTTTCCCTTCTTCCGCCCCGCCTACGACCGCCGCCGCCGGCTGCACATCAAGGCCGGGCATCTGAAGAGCTACGGCGGCGTGCACAACATCCTCGCCCAGCAGATGCACGAGCCGGTGTTCCCTGTGCCGCTGGAGGCGATGAAGGCCATCGTCGAGTTCGAGGACTTCGAGGCCGGCGACGGCTTCGCCCTCTATCCCGGCGTCGCCATCCGCACCGCGCCGCTGAACCATCCCAACGGGGCCACGGGGTACCGGATCGAGCACGCCGGCAAGGCCATCTGCTACGTCACCGACACGGAGCATGTCCCCGGGCAGCCCGACCAGAACATCCTCGGCCTGATCGAGGGCGCCGACCTCGTCATCTACGACAGCACCTACACCGAGGAGGAGTTCCCCAAGCACATCGGCTGGGGCCACTCCACCTGGAACGAGGGCATGCGGCTTTGCCGGATGGCCGGCGCGAAGCAGCTCGCGATCTTCCACCACGAACCCGATCACGACGACGAGTTCATGGCCCGGCTGGAGGAGGAGGCCCGGGCCACATGGTCAGGCAACGTGGTCGTGCGCGAGCAGATGGTGCTGAGCGTCGACTGAGCCCCCGGTCGACTGAGCCCCCGATGGCGCGGCAAGCCGGCGGGGCGTGAGGAGGGCGCTCACCGAAAGGTTCTGAGAGGGCGGTTCTGGCGAGGTTCTGGCGAGGTTCGGCGACTGCGCGCGTTGCCGGGGGCGGTGGGGGCGGCTAAAGAGGGCGCTGTCGTAGCACCTGCAAAGGATTGCGCCGCATGCCCGTCGCCGACATGGACATCAAGGACCACATCCGTACGATCTCCGACTTCCCCAAGCCGGGCATCCTGTTCTACGACATTTCCACCCTGCTCGCCCATGCCGACGCCTGGTCGGTGGCCATGGGCCGGCTCGCCAAGATCGTCAGCCGGCACAAGCCCGACGTGCTGGCAGGGATCGAGTCCCGGGGCTTCCTCGTCGCCGCTCCGCTCGCGCTCAAGCTCGGCCTCGGCTTCATCATGGTCCGCAAGCGCGGCAAGCTGCCCGGGCGGACGGTCCCGCACGAGTATGCGCTGGAATACGGCTCCGACATCATCGAGGTGCAGCAGGATGCCTGCCTGCCGGGGCAGCGGGTCGTGGTCCTCGACGATCTGCTGGCGACAGGCGGGACAATGGCCGCTGCCTGCGCGCTGCTCCGCGAGCTGCGGCGGATGTGGTCGGGGCCGCGACGATCATCGAGCTGACCTTCCTCAACGGCCGGTCCAAGCTCGACGTCCCCTTCGCCTCCCTCGTCGCCTACGACGAGTAACGCCGGCCGCCGGCCGCCGGGCTGCCGTTACCCAAGGCATGGGCGGCGATTTTCTTCATCAGCGTCGGCAGGGCGTGCTCGCCGAGCCGGTCCGGAGGCACCCAGATGCCATCGCACGCGGCGCCCTCGGGGGCGCGCCCAGTCAGCACCATGAGCTCCAGGTGGAAGTGGGTGAAGGTGTGGCCGACGCAGCCGGGCAGCCGCAGCCAGTGCGCCGGCGCCGGCGCCGGCGCGTTCGCTTGCGCTTCAGGCTCGGTCCACGGCCGTGCCCGCCATTCCGTTGAGGGAACCTCCATCATCCCGCCGAGCAGCCCCTTCGCCGGCCGCCGGCGCAGAAGGACCGCGCCGTCGTTGCGGAGGACCCAGAAGGCGGCGCCGTGACGCACCGGCCGGTCCTTCTTCGCGGCCTTCCGGGGATAGGTCTCCGGTTCGCCACCAGCAAAAGCGGCGCAGGCCTCCCGCCACGGGCAGGCGGGACAGCGGCGGCTGGCGCGGCGTGCAGACGGTGGCGCCGAGGTCCATCAGCGCCTGGGCGAAATCGCCGGCACGAGCCGCAGGCGCGAGCGCACGCGCCTTGACCTCGATCGCCGGCCGCGCCGCCGGGAGCGGCTCGTCGAGCGCGTGCAGGCGGGCCAGGACGCGCACCACGTTGCCGTCCACCGGCACCGCCGGCCGGTCGAAGGCGATGGCGGCGATCGCCGCGGCGGTGTAGGCGCCGATGCCGGGCAGCTGGCGCAGCTCGTCCTCGCGCTCCGGGAAGCGGCCACCGGAGGCGGCGACGGCGCGGGAGCAGGCATGCATGTTGCGCGCCCGGGCGTAGTACCCGAGGCCCTGCCAGGCATGCAGGACGGCGTCGAGGTCCGCGGCCGCCAGATCCTCGACGCGAGGCCACAAGCCCATGAACCGGGTGAAGTAGGGGGCTACGGCCGCAGCGGTCGTCTGCTGCAGCATGATCTCGCTGACCCAGACCCGGTAGGGGTCGGGACGCTCGCCCGGCAGCGCCCGCCACGGCAACGCCCGCCGCTCCCGGTCGTACCAGGCAAGCAGCCGATCCTGCAGGCTGCCGGGCGGGAGGGACGGAAGCGGCACGCGAGCTATATCCCACTCCTACAGGCCGGCGACTGAGACGATGTCAGTCTTGTTAAAGTCGTTACCTTTGAACAGGAGCGGCTCGCTCGTGGCCTTTGCAAGTGCATAAGCGAATACGTCGCCGAAGTTTAGCTCGGCTGCATGGCGCCCCTTGCCGAATCCTCGAAATGCTTCGCAAGCGATTTCTGCTTGATCGGCCGTGACTGCCATCACCTCGGCAGCAAGCAACTCAAGGAAGCGGTTCAACTCCGCACGTCCACCCTCTCCCTTACGACTCACAATTACGAACGCCGCCTCGACGCGGGTAACGCAGGAGACGAGTCGGAGCGGGTCGGCCTCGATCAAGCTTCGCGAAAGCGTCCGCCTCCGGCTCGTCGAGCAGAATTGCAAGGATTGCAGAGGTGTCGATCACCATCAACGCGGTACGCCGAACTCATCGTAGCCGATAATCTCATCGGCGGTCCGGTCGTCGAGATCGCGGAGAGCGGCGCATTTCCGGCCCAGCGCCTTTAGCTCTTGCGCAAGGCCCATGTCCTGCGAGGGCTTCGCCGCTGCCGCTCCACTTCGAGGCGTTCAGCGCGCGCCGTGCGCACCGCTTCGATCAGATCCTCGCCCGTGAGGATCGCCGCCTTGAGCGCGAGGCGGTTTGGCCGATACGCCAGCGTCGTACCGGCCTGCCGCGGCGGTCCGCCGAACTCTTCAGGTTGCCGAGACAGCCACGCCGTGAACTCTTTGGGCGGCCGCAACAGCCGCGCTAGGAACTTCCCGCGCGCCAGATCGCTGAGGCCGGTCGCGGTCGGCAGCCGTCCTGCGGATCCTCTAGGCGAGTGTCCACAGATACGCTCTTCCTTAGAGATGTTCAGCGGATTTTGGGCACGGCGCGCCGCGGTGTCGACGCCGCGGACACGGCGGCTATGGCGGACGTTGGAGCCAGCAACGCCCGCCTACTGCTTGCGGCGCGCTGCAAGCGCGCTCACAATCGTTCGCAACAACAACCGCGCTCGGGGGACGCTGTGGAGGCGGAGGCGTTATCGCGCTGGTTTCTCGCGATCTTCTTCGTCGCCGTCGCGCTCTTCTACACGGTCTCGATCAGCCTCAAGACCCGGCGGACCGGCGTCTCGCCGGTGACCTTCGGCCGCTTTCCGGCGCGCCACTGGCTGGTCCACACAACTTTCCGCGTCTTCCGCGCCGCCATCCTGCTGGTCTGCCTAATCCGGCTGCCCTACCCCGGGATCGACCGCTACCTCGTCCCGATCGGGCCGCTGTGGTTGCCGGCCATCCTGCTCACCGGCAACGGGGTCATGCTGGCGAGCTTCGCTGCCCTCATCTGGCTGCACCGGGCCATGGGCAGCGACTGGCGCTCGGGCATCCCCGACGCCGACGTCCGCCCGTTGATCACGACCGGCGCCTACGCCTTTTCACGCAACCCGATGTTCCTGCTGATCCAGGCGGCGCAGCTCGGGTTCTTTCTCTCCTTGCCGTCGCTGTTCACGCTGGTCTGCCTGGTCGTCGGCATGGCCGCAATTCATGCCCAGGCGCGCCTCGAGGAAGGCTACCTCGAGGCCCATCACGGCGAGGCCTACGCGCGCTACAAGGCGAAGACCCCGCGCTGGCTCATCCGCCGGCGCCGGGAGTGACGATCGGCGGACGGGCGTCAGCGCGACGAGGTTGCGGCCGCCGCAGTGCGCGGCGCGCCGGGCCGCGGGTAGAGGTTCTGGCCGCCACCGGCGCCGGCAAGCAGGGCGTACTCCGGCTCCAGCAACTCCCTGAGGGTCGCCCGGTCGGCGTCGCTCACGGGCCGCACCGGCGAGCTGGCCTTCTCGTGGAACAGGGCGAGATCGAGGCCGAGGCGCCGGCCGAGCAGGCCGAGGCCTTCGGCCAGCCGCTCCAAGAAAAGCACGGCGTTCACCTTGGCGAGGGCCGCCTGCGCCTCATCCACCGACAAACGCGCGGAGAAGGTGTAGAGCTGGCGAAACAGGTGCTCGCGCGGGATCCGGGCGAGGAAGTCGGTGAAGGACGCGCCGAGCCAGCGCCCCTCGACCGTCCGCGAGGGATGGCGGATGTCCTTCGTCTCCCAGTCGGCCAGCAGGTTGTAGTGGGAGATGACGCGCTCGACCGGATCGCGTAGCACGGTGATTGTGAAGGTGCCGGGCGGGAGGCGCAGCTCGTGTGCCGGCGAGTGCGAGCGGGCAAAGAAATACTCTCCGCGCTCGATCAGGAACTTGTTGTGGGCGACGAACACCCGCCCGCCGTGGGCCATCCAGCCTCGGCTCGCAAGCAGCGGCTCCTTGGCGCGGAAGCCGTCGCCACCGGTGTTGAAGAAGGCGGCGTTGACGCTGGTGCCGCCGCTCCGGCGGATATGGTGGTGGTAGACGCGGACGAAGCCCTCCGGCAGCGGCACCGGCCGTGCGGCCTTCAGCGCAGAGCGGTCGCCGGCATAGTAGCGCAGGGCCTGCAGCCCGCGTTTGGCTCCCGGCGGCACGAGCGCCTGGACACGCTTGCTGAACTGACCCATTGCGATCCCCTCGTCCGGTGGCTTCATGCTCGACCCCTAGTACCATGCTGTCGCACGAGGTGCATGCGCCATTGCCTCGATCATTGCGCAGCCGGCCCCGCGGCCAAGGCGGAGGCGATCAGCGTGATCCAGCCCCTCCCGGTAACCGCGACCTTGGTGAACAGCGGCAGGCTGCTCGGCTCCGAGAGCGCGATGCGGACGACTTGGCCGCGCTGGCGCGGCTGAAACGTCTTCTGGAATTCCGGTGGGAGCTGGTCGGCGACGGGCAGAACCTCGGTCACCGTGCCCGTCGTCTGGGCGAAGCCGGTGGTGAGCTCGACCGGGTCGCCGGGCCCGATCTTGTAGAGGCCGCCGGTCTCGATGTAGGCCAGGACGTAGCGCTCCGGACGATAGAGAACCATCAGCGGGTGGCCCGGTTCGACCACTTCGCCGGCGCGGGCCACCGCCAGTCCAGCCGTACCGGTGATCGGTGCCCGGACGACCCCGCCGCCGTAGGCGCCGCGAAGATCATCGAGTGCCGACGCGGCATCTCCTATGGCCTCGCCAACCGCGGCAAGACTGCCCTCAGCGCTTTCCAGCGAGGCCCCGAGCTCCGCCACACGCTCGCGCGTCTCGAACCGGTCTCGAAGTGTCTGCATCCACAGCGATAGGGCGACCGTGCCTTCGCCGCGATAGTTTTCGATCTTCCTCAGCGCCGTTTCGGCCTCGCCGGCCCGGTGGCGGGCAACAGGGAGAACGGCATTGGCGACCCGGCTGTCCCGTTCCAGTTCCAGGCGGCGGACCAGCAGGTCGGCGTTGCGCGCGGTCAAAAGCGCGATGTCCTGGGCGAGGTCGACCGAGCTGACGCGGGCGAGCGGCTCGCCGGCGCTGACGGTGGCTCCGGGCGTTACCGCCGTTTCGATCACCTGGGCCGAAAACGGTACGGCGACGGAAACATGATCGGCGACGACAAGGCCATCGGCCCGGAGGCGCAGCAGCGAGCCCATGAACAGATCGCCGAGCCAGACGAAAAAGCCGACGATCAGCGCCAGATATACCCAGCGGCCGATCCGACCGCGGGTCGCGCGCGGATCGCTGTGCAGGGTGTCGACGGGGTTATGGCGGCGCAGGCGGCGGATCAATGGCAGGGCGCCCTTCTGCGTGCGCGCGCCGGCACGTAGTCGTCGTCGTAGGAGCGGCGGAAGATCCACTCCTGGGCGAACGCGGCGAGCCGGACGAGCCTGAGGAGATAGGCGTTGAACGTCCCCGACAGCAGCGCGTACGGCAGCGCTCGGACGGCTCCCGGCCGGTCGACGACGATCAGCGCGGCGAGGAAGGCGAACAGATCGAGGACGATGTAACCGACGGTCACGCTGCCCAGGATCGGCCAGGCGGCCCCACCGTAGGTGAGGATGAGCCAGACGACGTAGACGGGAAAAACGAGCGTGACGAGCAGGTTGGTCACCACATAGTCGAACTGGTGGACGAGATCGGTGGCAGAGGCGCCGCGATTGCGGGGGTCGAGAATGTAGCGGTGCTTGCGCAGGCGGAGCCGCAGGGCGTCGCGCTCCCAGCGCAGCCGCTGCCGGACGAAGGCGCCGAGCGTGACTGGCACGTCCGTTAGGCACCAGGCATCGTGGGCGAAGCGGATGCGCCAGCCGGCCTGCCGCAGGCGCAAGGTGACGTCCAGGTCTTCGCCGGGGCCGATGTCCATGCCGCCGATGGCGACGAGAGCGCTTCTGCGGAAGGCGCTGAACGCGCCGGAGGCGCAGGCGACGACGTTGAGGAAGTCGAGCGCGCGCTTGCCCAGCGAGATCCCGATCAGGTACTCGACCGACTGGACGCCCGCAACCAGCGAGGCCTGCGCGTTGCGGACGGCGATGTTGCCGGAAACCGCGCCGACCCGCGGATCGAGCAGCGGCCGGACGATGTTTTCGACGGCGTCACGGTCGAAGGTGCAATCTGCGTCGACGATGACCACGACCTCGCCCTGCGCGCGCGAAAGCGCCAGGTTGCAGGCGCTCGACTTGCCGCTGCGGATCCGGCAGACGAGGCCGACGTCAATCAGACCTTCGGCGCGCAGCCGGTAGATTTCCTCCGCCGTTGCGTCGGTGGAGCCGTCATCGACGCAGATGATCTCGAGGCCGCGGACCGGCTGCTCGCGCAGGGACAGGACGCAGCGACGGATGCTGTGAGCCTCGTTGTGGCCGGGGATGATCACGCTGATCGAAGGCAGACGCGACAGCGCCGGGCGCCGCCTCCCGCTGCTCATCTCCGCCACCAGCACGGCGAGGAAACCGAACGTATAGCGGGGAAGGTCCAGCAGGATGGACACCGAGAAGGCCGCGATTAGCGTTGCCGCATCCAGGCTGGCCAGATAGTCGATAGGCTCGGCGAGGGTCATCGGCAGTCCGCCGCGTCGACAAGAAGCGACGCGGGATCGAGGATCCTCGCCTCGGCGCCGAGCTCGGCCGCGACAACGGCGCGAACCCGGCGCAAGGTGCACTCGACCCTGGCCAAGCCCACCTTCGGCTCCGTCTCCGGCATGTAGATGATGAGCCCATCATCACTGTCGGCGGCGAAGTCGACATCGCGTAATGCGCCGCGGAGGATCTCGACCGCGAGGGCGCGGGCTCGGCCGGCAAGACGGCCGCCATGCTCGGCCGCGACGGCGGAGGCTGCCGGCAAAGCTCACGCCGATCGCGGCCATCGGCCGCGACCGCGTGGCCGAGGCCAGACCCTGGCGGAGGAGCAGGAGCAAAGTCTGCGTCTGCGCCGGCGGCGTCGGGCTACCCGCAACCAGCGCGCCGCGGGCGAGGGCCTCCTCGCCAGCGGGCGTCAACGCGTAGGAGAACCAGTCGCGGAGCGAGATCGTCTGGGCGTCGTGATGCGCGCCGCAGTCCACGCAGCGGAACCCGACCGCGGGCTCCCCGTCGACGTGTCCGCAGCCGTTGCAGACGGTGGCGACGCCCGGCTTCTCGTAATCGATGCCGAAGTGGCGCAACCGGGTGCGGCACTTGGGGCAGACCAAGCCGTCCCCGCTCAGGAACGCGCGCTCCAAGGCCATCTGGGCGCAGGCGAAGTGATGCACCGTCGCCTCTTCGGCGATGCTGGAGCCTCGACAGGCGGGGCATTCCTCGCGGACATTGAGCCGCGATGACCGGCATGCGGGGCAGACGTGCAGGCGGTCGAAGAAGCTGCGGGCGAGCAGCCCGGCTTCGGCCAGGCGCTCGGCATGCCGGTGGACGTCGCTGATGCGGGCCGGCGGACGGGTAGGACACGAACCCGGGCGCGCAGGGATCGTAGGCCGCGGCCAATCCACCGGCGCGGGTGGCGCAGCGGGCAAGAAGCAGCAGCGCCGGATCGGCGCTGCTGCGGACGGCTTCGGGAAGGGCGGCAACCCGGCGGACGACCTCGAGCGTCTCAGCGAGGACGGCGGAGGCCGTCGGCAGGCCGGGCTGCGCCAAGGCGCAGCTCGGCGCCGGCACAGGGCGGGCTGGCCACGGCGGCCAGGGGCGCCAGCGGCCGAAGTTCCGCGGCGGCTACCGCATCCTGATGGCTGCCGCCTTCGCCGACGACGATCGCGTCGAACTCTGCCTCGGGATCATAGACGAGGCGATACTGGAGCCCGCGGGGCTCGCTGGGCGGCAGGTCGCCGAGGACGAGGAGCCGCGGCAGGGCCATGACCCTCGCGGTCTGCTCGAGCGGGCTGATTCGCACGACCGGACGCCTTTCTCTCAAGCCGCACGAGCGGGATGCTTGGCGTGCCGGGAATAACTACCCCAAATGGGTTGCCCGCGTCAAATCGGCTCTCGCGAGCGGCGGGTCAGGTGGCGAAGTCCCCCACCGCGGCGGCGACGGCCACGACCGCGCCGCCGACGAGGACGACGAAGGTCAGCGTCATCCCGATCGTGCGCCCTGGGATGCTGTGCGCCGAGAGCGACCAAGCGTGGGCGATCCGGCCGACGACGAGGGTCGCGCCGAGCGCGTGGAGCATCCACGCCGGGGCGCCACCGATCTCGCCGGTCAGCATCAGGATCAGGGCCAGCGGGACGTACTCGGTGAAGTTTCCGTGGGCGCGGATGCGCCGCGCCAGCATGTCGTCCCCGGCATCGCCAACGGCAACGCGCAGGCGGCGGCGCACGGCGATCACGCGCACGGACAGGAGAACTAGGATCAGGGCGAGGGCCGCGGCGTAGAGCGCGGTGACGTTGACGATCGGCATTGGCGCACCTTGGCAACGGGAAAGGGGTCGAGACGCGCCGGACAATACAGGCGGTAAACCGCCGCGTGCATCGTTATCGCGCGGCGTGGCCGCGTTTTTGCTCGCCACCATCCTTCCGGCGGGCGAACAGCCCCGGGAGCCGCGAGACCGGCAGCAGGCTGGCGGCAAAAAGCGCCGCAGCGGCAACGACGATGGAGGGGCCAGACGGCGTATCGAACCGCAGCGAGGCGAAGAGGCCGAGGCCGACCGCAGCGCAGCCGGCCAGCGCGGCGAGCGCCGCCATGGCCTCCGGCGTGCCGGCAAAGCGACGAGCGGCCGCGGCGGGGATGATCAAGAGCGAGGTGATCAACAGGATGCCCACCACCTTCATCGCCAGCGCGATGACCACCGCGATCAGGACCATGAAGGCGAGCCGGACCCTGCCGGCCGGGATGCCTTCGGCCCGAGCCAGATCTTCGTGGACGGTGGCAGCAAGCAGCGGCCGCCAGATGAACGCCAGGACGGTCAACGCCGCCAAGCCGCCGGCATAGATGAGCGCGATGTCCGCCGCCGTCACAGCAAGGACGTCGCCGAACAAATAGCCGAGCAGATCGACGCGCAGCCAGGTCATCAAGCCGATGGCGACGAGGCCGACCGAGAGGCTCGCGTGCGACAGGATCCCAAGCAGGGTGTCGGCTGCGAGCCACGGCCGGCGCTGCTGGAGCAGGACCAGAAGCGCCGCGATGGTGACGGTAACGACGATGACGCCGAGCGTCAGGTCGAGGGCGAGGAGGAAGCCAAGCGCGATGCCGAGCAGGGCCGAATGGGCCATGGTGTCGCCGAAGTAGGCCATCCGTCGCCAGACGATGAAGCAGCCGAGCGGGCCGGCGACGATGGCTATGCCGATGCCGGCAACCAAGGCGCGGATGACGAAATCGTCGAGGATCATTCGTCACCGTCCGTTCCCGCCGGCGGTGCTGTCGCCAGCGGATCGCCGGCGGCGCCCGCGGCAACGACGCTGCCCGCCAGATCGTGGGCATGGTCGTGGCGATGGGCGTAGACGCCGAGCGCTGCCGCCGCGCGCGGGCCGAACAGGCGGACGAACTCCGGATCGCGGCCGACGGCCGCCGGCCGGCCTGCGCAGCAGACGTGGCGGTTGAGGCAGATCACCCGGTCGGTCGCGGCCATCACCGTGTGCAGATCGTGGGAGACCATCAGCACGCCGCAGCCGTGCCGGTCGCGGATGGCGCCGATGAGCTGGTAGAGCGCCGCCTCGCCGGCGAAGTCCACGCCCTGCACCGGCTCGTCGAGCACGAGAAGGTCGGGTTCGCGCAGCAGCGCTCGGGCGAGCAGCACCCGCTGGAACTCCCCGCCCGACAACGTCTGCACCGGCGCGTCAATCAGGCCGGCGACGCCGGTCTCCCCGAGGGCTGAGCGGACGGCCGCCACCGGCTTGCGCGCCGTCAGCGTCATCAGCCGCTTGACGCTGAGCGGCAGCACCGGGTCGATGACCAGCCGTTGCGGGACGTAGCCGAGCGAGAGCCCGCCGCGGCGTTGGACGCTACCCGACGTCGCCGGCACGAGGCCGAGGAGGACGCGCAGCAGGCTGGTCTTGCCGGCGCCGTTCGGCCCGATCACGGTGACGATCTCGCCCGCGCCGACGGCAACGCTAACGTTCTCCAGCACCGCTGTCCGGCCGAGCCGGAGGCAGATGTCCCGGCCCTCGAGGAGCACCGGCGCCACGACCTCCGGCGGGCGGGGATCGCGAGCGGCATCGGGCATGCCGCTCACGCCCGGTTGCAGGCGCGGCATACGCCGGTGACCTCCACCACCGCCGATGAGACGGCAAAGGCGACCGCGGCGCCGGCCTCGGCGATGGCCGCGTCGACGGCGTCGCTGCGCAGCTCGGCGATCTTCCGACAACGCTGGCAGATCAGGAACTGCGCCCGATGGATCGACCCGGGCGAGGCGCAGAGGACGAAGGCGCTCAGGCTGTTGACGCGATGGATCAGGCCCTGGGCAACGAGGAAGTCCAGCGCCCGATAGACCGAGATGGGCGCCGGCCGGCGGCCGTCGGCGGCAAGTGCGTCGATGATGTCATAGGCCCCGATGGCGGCGTGCCCGGCGGCGACCGCCTCCAGAACGCGGCGACGTTGCGGCGTCAGCCGGCCCCCCCGCTCGCCGCAAACCTGCTCGGCGGCGGCAAGCGTGCGGGCAAGGCAGAGGTGGTGATCGTGGGTGGCGTCACCGGCCACGCCCGGCGGGGATGGTGTTGACATGTTATAAAGTTACATTTACCGGTAGCCGCCGTCCAGTCTGGCGGAGCGGCGCGATGAGCACAATCGGCAGAGCAGTGGTCCTGATCGTCGGCATCGGGCTTGGCATCTGCCCGGGGGGCGCTCGCGCGGTGGATCAGGAACGACCCGCCGTCGTCGTCAGCATCGCCCCGGTGCACGCGCTGGTCGCGGCGGTGATGGCTGGCGTGGGCGAGCCGACGCTCCTGGTCAAAGGCGCCGCCTCGCCGCACACGGCCAGCCTGCGCCCGTCGGATGCGGCGGCGCTGCAGCGGGCGGATGTCGTCTTCTGGATCGGCGAGGATCTGGAGGTCTTCCTCACCAAGCCGCTGGCCGCACTGCCCGAACGCGCCGAGGTCGTGGCCCTGGCTTCGGCCCCCGGAGTGCGCCTGCTTGCGGCGCGCGAGGGCGGCGACTGGGGCGAGCAGGGCCATGGCGGCGAGCACGAGCATGAAGCCGCTCACGAACACGAACACGCCGACCGTCATGGCGGTGCCGGCCACGGCGCTGGCGAGGCCGCCGACATGCACATCTGGCTCGATCCGGAAAACGCCAAGGCGATGGCCACGGCCGCAGCGGCAGCGCTGGCGAAGGCCGATCCCGAGCATGCGGAGACCTACGACGCGAACGCCGAAGCCCTGCACCAGCGCCTCGATGCGCTCGACGGCGAGCTGCGCGGCCAGCTCGCTCCCGTCGTGGACAAGCCGTACATCGTCTTCCACGATGCCTACCAGTATTTCGAGAACCGCTACGGGCTAAGCCCCGCCGGCGCCATTACCTTCAGCCCCGAGCGCGCTCCGGGCGCGCGAACGCTGAGCGAGATCCGCGAGCGGATCAAGACGTCGGGCGCCGTGTGCGTCTTCCGGGAGCCGCAGTTCGAGCCTGACCTGGTCAAGACCGTCGTCGCCGGCAGCTTCGCCCGCGTCGGCGTCCTCGACCCCATCGGCGCCGAGATCGCGCCCGGGCCTGATGCCTACCCCATCCTGCTGACGCGTCTGGCCAGCTCACTGCGTGACTGCCTCGGGCGCTAAGCCTTCCCGCGCCCGATGAGCCACACCCAAGCCCCATGCCCGTAAGAAAGTGGGGAAACGTGTTGAGAATGATAGGCATAGCTGCGGCGCCAGCCGAACGTCGTCCCGGCGGGGCGGGACACCCTCAGAAACTCAAGAATAAGGAAAGATCATGCGAAGCCTGACCGACCCTGCCGGAGACGTGTCGCCCGTGCAGGTACGCGCCCTCCCGGCCCTCGCCCTCATGGCGCTCGTGCTCGCGCCGGCCGGCGCCTTTGCCCAAAACACGAAGGTGGAGGACGCAGCGCCCGCGCGCGGCGGCGAAGGCGAAGAGATGGGCGAAACCGGAAGCGAGACGAACGCGGCACCCGGCGAGGACGAGTGGCTGCCGGGCGAGGACGAGTCCCCAGGTCAGCGGCAGCGTCGCGCTGACGTCCAACTACGTCGATCGCGGGCTCACCAACACCAGCAACGATCCGGCGATCCAGGGGTCGCTCGACTATGCGGTGCCCACCGGCCTTGGCGACACCAAAGGCTACGTCGGCTTCTGGTCGTCGAATGTGGATCTTGAGGGCGACCGGGACACGGCGAACCTCGAGATCGATGCCTTCTTCGGCCTGCGCGGCGAAATTGGCGACGTCGAATGGGACGTCGGCGGCACTTATCTCTACTATCCCAGCACACGCAGCGCCGACAACTTCAACTACTGGGAGATTCCGGTGGTTCTGACCTATCAGGCCACCGACCGGCTCGGCTTCGACCTGACCAACCTGTTCGCCTGGGAGAACCAGTTCAACACCGGCCTAGCCAACTACACGACCGGCAACGTCTACTACGATATCCCCGTTCCCTACGTTGGCCTGCAACTTTTCGCAGGCGTCGGCTACCAGCACATCGAGGACGACTACAATGGCACGGACTGGCGCGCGGGTGCGGCCGTCTCGGTCAAAGGCGTCGATTTCGCTGTCGCCTACACCGACACCAACTACCGAGCGCGCGACATCGGCAACAACCAGGGTGACGCCAAAATCGTGTTCACCATCGGCGCCGAGTTCTGAAACCAGGGCTTCGAGGCCGCCCGGCGCCACCGGCCGGCCTCTCGCTTAAACGACGGCCGACACGGCCGTCGGCGGTATCGGCTTCGCTGGTATCGGCTTCGCTCAGCGCGTCGCGTCGTGCTCGCGGCCGGCGCCGGGCCGGCGGTTCGCCGCCGCCTGCTCGAGCGCTTGGGTGAGGTCCTGCAGCAGGGCAAGCTGACGCGCCGACGCCGGCTCGTCATAAAGCCCCTGATTGATCTCGTAAAAGTCCCTGAGGTCGATCTTGCTCAGCATGAAGTCTCCCGATGATGTGAGTGGACGCGCTGGTTCTCGCAGGAACAGCCGCGCCGCGATTAAGTTCCGCCCGGTTGGAGAAGTTGATGAACGCGGCTGTTGCCTTTTCTTTACAAGCAGTTCGGCCGGGTCGGCGCAAACCGTACGCTCTTCATTCGCGTCCTGACAGGGTTTGGATCTTTTCCGCACACGGTTTCATGCGCGACGATGTTTTCGCGTCACGCTCTTCCGGATCCGCGCTCAGGGCGACGCGGGACGGCGCGAGTTGGCCGGCCGCCCTGGGACGACCGGACGTTCGCGGCACGACCAGGGTCAGCGCTTGGGCTGGCCGGAGATCGGATCAAGCTTCACCTCGTCCTTGCCGCCCTCCGTCCGCATGTACTCGACGTCCCAGTAGCCGCGGTCGTCCCACTCGATTTCGGCGACGTAGGCGACGCTGCCGCCGTCCTCGAGCATCTTGACGATTTCAGAAAGCGGCTTCGCAGCGGCGGGCGGCGCCGAAAGCGCGGGCTGGGCGGCCACCAGCAGACCGAGCAAGCCAAGTGTCGTTGCGGTCAATCGCAGCATCTTCGGTCTCCTCTTCCGTAAGCACGCTGTGGGTCCAAGCCAGATGGGCCATTTCGTACCGAGCAGTACAGACCGCCTGGCGGCGAACCCAAAGGGGGAAAGATCGGACTGCTGAGCGAGCGCGGATCCGCTGATCAGCCTCTTGCGCGGGGGTGGGTTCGGCGGTGGACGGCGGCGAGGCGGGACGCGTCGACCTCGGTGTAACGCTGGGTCGTCGACAGCGAGGCGTGACCGAGCAGTTCCTGGATGGTCCTGAGGTCGCCGCCGTCGGCGAGCAGATGGGTGGCGAAGCTGTGGCGGAGCGCGTGCGGCGTCGCCGTCTCCGGCAGGCCAAGGACCCTTCGCAGCCGGCGGACCTGCCGCTGGGCGACCGCCGGGTCGAGCCGGCCGCCGCGGGCGCCGATGAACAGCGGCGCATCAGCCGCCCCGGCGTAGGGGCAAGCCGCCAGGTAGGCACAGATCGCCTCGCGAACGACGGGCAGCACCGGCACCAGCCGCTGCTTGCGGCCCTTGCCGGTGACGACGAGAGTGTCGCCGGCGGGGACGTCGCCCCGGTTCAGCGCCAGCGCCTCGCCAATTCGCAGACCGCATCCATAGAGCAGGAGCAGCAGCGCCTGGTCGCGGCCCGCAAGCCACGGCTCGCGGCCGAGCGTGCCCGCGGCATCGATGACGGCGAAGGCCGCATCGACATCGAGCGGGCGCGGCAACGGGCGCGCCACCTTCGCCGTCCGCACCAGCCGGATGGCGGTGTTCGTGCCGAGCCCGCGGCGTTCAAGAAAGCGGAAGAAACCGCGCACGGCGGCAAGGCCGCGGGAGCGCGAGCTGGCGGCGAGCCCTTCCGCGGCGCGCTGGGCGAGGTAGGCGCGGAAATCTCCAAGGCTCAGGCGGCACAAATCCTCTAGCCCCGGAGCCCCCCCGAGGTGGCCGGCGAGGAAGGCGAAGAAGACCCGAACGTCCCCGTCGTAGGCGTCCAGCGTGTGCGCTGAAGCACGCCTCTCGGCCACCAGCCACTCCCGCCAAGCCGCGGTCGCCGCGGCAACATCGGCGGCGACGGGAGGCTCGTTCAGCTCGCGCGCGTAAGCAGGCGTGGCAGGCAGACCTCGACGATTCGGGCGAGGAACATCAACAGCTCCGTCCCCTGTCCGGGCTGGAAGAACTTGGCATCGAAGGAACCGAGCGCCAGAAGCCCGGGAACGCGCTCCTCGCCGAGGCTCACCCGCGCCAGCGCCGCGGAGCGGATCGGCTGGCCGCTGCCCGCGAACAGCAGGTCCTCGTCGCCTAGGATCGACATCAGCCGGGTCTCCCGGCCGGCCCCGAGCAGGGCCTCGACGTCGCCGGCGGCCAACGGGCAGATCGCGCTCACCGCAGCGTCCACCGCCGGGAGGGGCTCGAAGGCGAGAACCGCCGTGTCGACGTCGAGCAGGTCGGGCAGGTCCTCGCTCACAACCCGCACCAGCTCCTCCATGTCGCCGGCCGCGACCAATGCCAGCACGGCGGCATGGGTCTGCGCCTGGATGCTCATGTTGTTGCGGCTGGTCTCAATCACCGCAGTGGCGCAATCGCGGATGCCGGCCAACTCGCCGCGCAGCATGTCGACCATGAACCGCTGGAAATCGACGATCTTGTCCCCGGTCCAGCGCAGGGGCGCCGCCAGGTCGTAGAGCAGGTCCGGCTGAACCAGCAGGAAGTCGGGGTTGTTGCGCAGGAACCGAACGACTTGCTCGGCCGTGGTCGTGGCCTCGGCGCATGCCGCTTCGCCTGCGGAACCGCCCAGCACTGTGGGGTCAACCGGATGTCTCATGAATTGGCCTATACCAGAGGCCGTTACGCGCTGTTAATGTGAATGATGAGCGTGATGTAACAAGGCAACTCGATCGTGTCCAAAACAACACGCCTGTACGCGGGCGGCGATCGGGTTGCGGTGCTGCTGCCGCTCGCCCTGCCCGGATCCTACGATTATCTCGTCCCGCCGGAGGCCGAAGGGGACGCGGCGGGGGACGTGGCGATCGAGGACGGAGCCTTCGTCGAGGTGCCGCTGGGGCCGCGGCGGCTGGCCGGGGTGGTCTGGGGCCCGGGCAGCGACGGCGTTCCCGCAGCAAAGTTGCGGCCGATTCTCCAGCGGTTCGAGGTCCCGCCGCTCTCAGCGGAGATGCGCCGGTTCGTCGACTGGGTGGCCGGCTACACGGTCCATCCGCCGGGCGCGGTGCTCAAGATGGTGATGAGCGTGCCCGAAGCCTTGCGCCCGCCGCGGCCACTTGTGGCCTACACGCTGGCCGCCGATGAGCGGCCCGGGCGGCTGACGCCGGCGCGCCAGCAGGTGCTGGCCGTGCTCGCCGATGGCCGGCCGCGCGCTGCCGGGGAGCTTGTGAGGGAGGCCGGTGTCGGACCCGGCGTGGTCAAGGCGCTGGCCGGCGCGGGGCTCCTCGTCCCGTTGATGGCCGCGAAGGAAGAAGCGTTTGATGCAGAGCCATCCGCTCCCGCCGGGGCCGGCCCGACGCTGTCACCGGAGCAGGCTGCGGCGGCTCAGCGGCTCACGCAGGCCGTGGGTCACGGCTACTCGGTGACGCTCCTCGACGGCGTGCCGGGCTCGGGCAAGACCGAGGTCTACTTCGAGGCCGTGGCCGCGGCGCTGGCGGCGCATCGCCAGGTGCTGGTGCTGCTGCCCGAGATCGCGCTCAGCGCCCAGTGGCTTTCACGCTTTCGCGGCCGCTTTGGCGCCCACCCGCACGTGTGGCATTCCGACCTCGGCCAGGCCGAGCGCCGCCGCACCTGGCGGGCGGTTGCGGGGAATCGAGCGAAGGTCGTCGTCGGCGCCCGCTCGGCGCTGTTCCTGCCGTTCGCGGACCTGGCCCTTATCGTCGTCGATGAGGAACACGACCCCTCCTTCAAGCAGGAGGACGGCGTTTTTTACAACGCCCGCGACATGGCCGTAGTTCGCGCCAGCCTGTCCCAGATCCCGCTCTGCCTGGTGTCGGCAACGCCATCACTGGAGACGGTGGTCAACGTGCGCGCCGGGCGTTACGGCTCGGTGCACCTTCCCGACCGCCATGGCGGCGCGGCCATGCCGGTGGTTGAACTCGTCGACCTCTGCCGCGACCGGCCGGCCAAGGGCGCTTGGCTGTCCCCGGGCGTGCGCGCCGCCATTGCCGCCACCCTTGCCGACGGCGGCCAGGTCCTGCTCTTCCTCAACCGCCGCGGCTACGCGCCGCTGACCGTCTGCCGGGCCTGCGGCCATCGCCTGCCCTGTCCCTGGTGCAGCGCCTGGCTGGTGGAGCACCGTCTCGCCGGGCGGATGATGTGCCACCACTGCGGCCACACCGCATCGCTGCCCGACCGCTGCCCGGCCTGCGGCGGCACCGACACCTTGGCCGCGTGCGGCCCGGGGGTGGAACGGCTGGCCGAGGAGGTGGCAGACGTGTTTCCCGACGCCCGTCTCGTGCTGGCGACCAGCGACACCCTACCCGGGCCGGCGGCGACGGCAGACCTGGTCCGGAGGATGGAGGCCGGCGAGATCGACATCGTCATCGGCACCCAGATCATCGCCAAGGGCTACCACTTTCCGCATTTGGCCCTGGTCGGCGTCGTCGATGCCGACCTGGGCTTGAGCGGCGGCGACCTGCGCGCGGCGGAACGGACCTTCCAGCTCCTCTATCAGGCCGCAGGCCGCGCCGGGCGCGGCGAGCGGCCCGGCCGCGCCCTGGTGCAAACGACGATGCCGCAGCATCCGGTTATGACCGCGCTGGCATCGGGCGATCGCGACCGCTTCCTCGCTGCCGAGGAGGCGGAGCGACGGGAGGCCGCCATGCCGCCCTACGGGCGGCTCGCCGCGCTCATCGTCTCGGGCGCCGACGCCGGTGCGGTCGAGGCAGCGGGCAATGCTCTGGCGCAGACGGCACCGAAGGCGGGCGGCGTGCGGGTGATGGGGCCGGCGCCGGCGCCGCTGGCGCTGCTCCGGGGCCGCCACCGCCGCCGCTTGCTGCTGCACGCGGCGCGGGGCGTCGCGGTCTCGCCGCTGGTGCGCCGTTGGCTCCAGGCGACCAAGCTCCCCGGCAGCGTCCGCGTCCAGGTCGACATCGACCCCTACAGCTTTCTTTAGGCTCGTCATTGCGAGGAAGCGAAGCTGACGAAGCAATCCACGCTCACCTCAACTGGATCGCCACGCCGCTGCGCGGCTCGCGATGACGCTATTCTTGCTCTCTGGCCGTTGCTGGACCGAACGACCATAGCCGCGCGCCTTTGCGTCGGCGGGAATAGCCGTTATAGCCATAGGCCGATGCAGCTGATCACCGACACCGGCGCGCTCGCCGCCTTCTGCTCGCAGCTTGCCGAAGATCCGTTCCTCGCCGTCGACACCGAGTTCATGCGCGAGCGGACCTTCTGGCCGAAGCTGTGCCTGGTTCAGGTCGCGGGGCCCAGCGCCGCCGCGGCTATCGACCCGCTCGCGGACGGCATCGACCTCGCGCCGCTGCTTGCACTTCTGACCAGGCGCGACATCGTCAAGGTCTTCCACGCGGCGAGGCAGGACCTGGAAATCTTCTACCAGCTCATCGGCGAGTTGCCGGCGCCGGTGTTCGACACCCAGGTCGCCGCCATGGTCTGCGGCTTCGGCGACCAGGTCGGCTACGAGACGCTGGCCGCCCGGCTTGCCCGGGCCAAGCTGGACAAGGCCTCGCGGTTCACCGACTGGTCGGTACGGCCCTTGAGCCAGCGGCAGATCGAGTATGCGTTGAGCGACGTCACCCACCTGCGCGAGATCTACCGCAAGCTCAAGCGCAAGCTGGAGACCAGCCGGCGCAGCGAGTGGCTGGCCGAGGAGATGGCGACGCTGACCGATCCCGCCACCTACCGGGTCGATCCGATGGAGGCCTACCGGCGGCTGAAGACCCGCGTCGGCAATGGCCGGTTCCTTGCCATCCTCCGCGAGGTCACCGCCTGGCGCGAGCGCGAGGCGCAGCATCGCGACGCCCCGCGGGCGTGGGTGCTCCGCGACGAGGCGCTGATGGAGATCGCTCATCATGCGCCCGCCACGATCGACGCCCTGGCCCGCACCCGCGGCCTCGGGCGGAAGTTCGCCGATGGCCAGCAGGGGGCGCAGGTGCTGGCGGCGGTGCGCCGCGGCCTGGAGCTGCCCGAGGCCGAGCTTCCCGTTGCGTCCGTCAGGCGCGAGACGCCGCGGGGGACGGGGCCCATCGCCGACCTGCTGAAGGTTCTGCTCAAGCTCAAGTGCGAGGAGGAGGACGTGGCCCAGCGCCTCGTCGCCTCCGCCGACGACCTCGAGGCACTGGCCGCGTTGGGCGAGGCGGCAGGCGTTCCGGCGCTGCACGGCTGGCGGCGGTCGCTGTTCGGCGAGGACGCGCTGCGGCTGCGCGACGGCAGGATCGGGCTGGCGGTGCGGGGCGGCAAGCTTGCGGTCATCGAGGCCACAGGCGGCGGCGGGGCCGGCGCGGGCGCCGGAGCCGAGGCCGGCGATGAGGCCGGCGGAGGTGATTGACGCAGGCCCGGGGCGGCCCCTATAAGGCGCGCGGGCCACGACCCCCCAACGGGTCGCGACCCATCTGCAAGGATGGGAGTTCCAAGCCGATGCCGACACACCCGCGGCCGAATGTCCGGCCGAACAATCCCTGCTTCTCCTCGGGTCCCTGCGCCAAGCGGCCGGGCTGGTCGCCTGAGGTGCTGGCCTCGGCGCTGGTCGGGCGGTCGCACCGCTCGAAGCCGGGCAAGGCCAGGCTGAAGGAGGTCATCGACCGCACCCGCGCCCTGCTCCGGGTGCCGCGCCGACTACCGCATCGGCATCGTCCCTGCTTCCGACACCGGCGCCGTCGAGATGGCGATGTGGTCGCTGCTCGGCGCGCGCGGCACGGACATCCTTGTCTGGGAGAGCTTCGGCCAGGGCTGGGCCACCGACGCGCTAAAGCAGCTCAAGCTCGCAGGACGCCCGGGTGCTCAAGGCCGACTACGGCGCGCTGCCCGATCTCGGCGCGGTCGACTTCGCCCGCGACGTCGTCTTCACCTGGAACGGCACCACCTCCGGCGTCGCCGTTCCGAGCGCGGACTGGATCCCGGGAGACCGGCAGGGCCTCACCATCTGCGACGCAACCTCGGCGGTGCTGGCCTGGGAGCTGCCGTGGGACAAGCTCGACGTCACCACCTACTCCTGGCAGAAGGTGATGGGCGGCGAGGGCCAGCACGGCATGATCATCCTCTCCCCGCGCGCGGCCGAGCGGCTCGAGAGCTACACGCCGCCGTGGCCGCTGCCGAAGATCTTCCGCATGACCAAGGCCGGCAAGCTGATCGAGGGGATCTTCGCCGGCGAAACCATCAACACGCCGTCGATGCTGGCGGTCGAGGACGCGCTCGATGCGCTGAAGTGGGCCGAGGCCACGGGCGGGCTCGACGCCATGGTCGGCCGGGCCAAGGCCAACACCGGCGCCATCGCCGACTGGGTCGCGCGCACCGACTGGATCGATTTCCTCGCCGCCGATCCGGCCATCCGCTCGCGCACGTCCGTCTGCCTGAAGCTCGTCAACCCCGATCTCGACGACGCGGCGCAAGGGGCGGTGGCGAAACGGATCGCCGCCCTGCTCGACGCCGAGCGCGTGGCCTTCGACATCGCCGCCTACCGCGATGCGCCGGCGGGCCTGCGCATCTGGGCAGGTGCCACCGTCGAGACCGCCGACCTGCGAGGCGCTGTTTCCTTGGCTGGAGTGGGCCTATGCGGCGGCGTTGGACGAACGCCAGACGAGCGCAACGACCGCCGCCTGACCGCCGGCTTTCCACCTTTCCTCTCGAACCGATGAAAGAAGCAGAAGCATGCCGAAAGTGCTGATCTCCGACAGCATGAGCCCGCAGGCCGCCGACATCTTCCGTGGCCGCGGCCTCGACGTCGACGTCAAGACCAAGATGAGCCCCGACGAGCTCGCCGCCTGCATCGGCGACTACGATGGGCTCGCCATCCGCTCCGCGACCAAGGTCACCGCCGAGATCATCGCTGCCGCCGACCGGCTCAAGGTCATCGGCCGCGCCGGCATCGGCGTCGACAACGTCGACATCCCGGCCGCCACGGCGCGGGGCATCGTGGTGATGAACACGCCGTTCGGCAATTCCATCACCACCGCCGAGCACGCCATCGCCATGATGCTGGCGCTGGCGCGGCAGATCCCGCAGGCGAACGCCTCGACCCACGCCGGCAAGTGGGAGAAGTCCCGCTTCATGGGCGTGGAGCTCGCCGGCAAGACGCTGGGCATCATCGGCTGTGGCAACATCGGCTCCATCGCCGCCGACCTGGCCCAGGGACTGAAGATGAAGGTGATCGCCTACGATCCTTATCTTTCGCCGGAACGGGCCGAGGATCTCGTCGTCGAGAAGGTCGATCTCGAAGCCCTGTTCGCCCGCTCGGACTTCATCAGCCTGCATGCGCCGGCGACCGACACGACCCGGGGGATCATCAACGCCACGAACATCGCCAAGATGAAGCGCGGCGTGCGCATCGTGAACTGCGCCCGGGGCGCCCTCGTCGTCGAGGACGACCTGAAGGCGGCGCTGGAAAGCGGCCAGGTGGCGGGCGCGGCGCTCGACGTCTTCGCGAAGGAGCCGGCGCGCGAGAGCGTGCTGTTCGGCATGGAGCAACTCGTCGCTACCCCGCACCTCGGCGCCTCGACCACCGAGGCGCAGGAGAAGGTCGCCCTGCAGGTCGCCGAGCAGATGGCGGACTTCCTCCTCTCCGGCGCGGTGGTCAACGCCCTGAACCTGCCCTCCGTCAGCGCCGAGGAGATGCCGAAGCTGCGCCCGTACATGGGCCTTGCCAGCCAGATCGGCAGCTTCGCCGGCCAGCTCGTCGAAAGCGCCGTCACCTCGGTCAGCATCGAGTTTGACGGCCATGCCTCGCGGCTGAACTGCAAGCCGCTGACGGCGCTGGTCCTGGAAGGTCTGCTCTCGCCGCAGATGGAGTTGGTCAACATGGTCAACGCGCCGTCGATCGCGCAGGCCCGCGGCATCGACGTCGCCGAGGTCAAGCACGAGCGCGGCGGCGCCTACCAGACCATGATCAAACTGACGGTGACGACGGAGGTGCAGACCCGCACCCTCTCAGGGACGCTGTTCAACGGCGATCAGCCGCGCATCGTCGAGGTCAAGGGCATCCCCATCGACGCCCGGCTCAGCCCGCACATGCTGTTCATCACCAACAAGGACCGGCCGGGCTTCATCGGCCGGTTAGGGACGGTGCTGGGCGAGGCCGGGATCAACATCGCCACCTTCAACCTCGGCCGCAACCGGGCGGGCGGCGACGCTATTGCCCTCATTGAGGTGGACGAGGAGCCGAGCGAGGCGGTGCTGGACCAGATCCGCGCCATCCCCAACGTCATCCGCGCCAAGGCGCTGGCGTTCTAGGGAATGCTCAGGCCAGTCTGAGGCCCAGGTGGCGCGCCATCGGAACGTAGTCGCGGTCCGCAGTGAGTAGCGCATGATCGAAGGCAATGCAGAAGGTGCCGATGATCAGGCCCACGGTCTTCCGCATAGTCACTCCGAGGGCGCGCAGGCGGCGATTGTGCACGGCTGCCAGCACGGCGAGGTCTGGAGTGAGCATGGAGTGGAGCTCGAAGCGGCGCCGGGCCGCCTCGACCCTCCTGGCTTCGGCTTCTGACCGCACACCCTGAAGAACCTCGAGAAGGATCACGTCGCCGACCAGGAGCGGCTGGGCGCCCAGCAGATCGCGCAGAAGATCGACCTCAGGCGTAGGACGCCCGTTCAAGAAGTCGATCCAAACCGAGCTGTCGACGACGATCACCCGGTCGAGCTACGGCCGAGGCGGCTGGCGTAGAGATCAACCTCCCACGGCACCTGACCGAACAGCGAGCGGACGGCCCCCTGCTGCTTCAGCTTGATGAGCAGACGCAGTCCCTCCTCCACGGCGGCGCGCTTCGTCGGCAAGCCACCTGCCTCCAAGGCCTCGCGCATCAGATCGTCGTCGATCTCGATGTTCGTCCGCATCGCGCCACTCCACCAAACAAGCCGGCGATGTGTGTCATACGAAGATCCGGTACACGACAACCGCTAGCGCGGTGAGATGTGGACAGCCTCCGTCGTGCGCGGGGCGGCTTCGGCGGACCCGTCGGCGGAGGCGATGTGCACCGACATCACCCCAGGGTTCATGGCGCCGAAGATGGTCGCGAACGAAACCTCGGCGGCGTCGCGGCCGACGCCGATGCGGACGATGCCGTTGAGCGCCGCCTGCCGGGTCGGATCGAACAGGTACCAGCGGCCGCCGAGATAGGCCTCGAAGATGGCGTGGAAGTCCGGCGGCTCCAGCCCCAGGGCGTAGCCGCTGACGAACCGTGCCGGGATTCCCAACGCCCGGCAGAAGGAGATGCCGAGGTGGGAGAAGTCACGGCAGACGCCGGCCCGCTCGGCCAGCGTGTCGTAAGCGGACGTGCCGGCATCGCTGGCGCCAGGCCGGTACTCGATGGTCTCGTAAATCCAGTTGCAGATGGCCGTCACCCGCTCATGGCCGGGGGCGAGATGAGCAAACTCCTTCGTCGCCCAGCGCATCAGCTTGTCGGTGGCGCAGTAGCGGCTGGGGTAGAGATGCGGCAGGACCTCGAACGGCAGGTTGCTGGGCGGCACCTCCGCCACCGTCGTCGGATCGACGAGCTCGGCCGCCAGGGCCACCTCGGCCCGGTAGCGGACCGTGAGCGGCCCGATAGCCGGCTGCAGCTTGAGGTAGCGATTGCTGCTCTCGGGCATCACGTAGGCCTCGACCGAGCACCCGGGCTCGATGTCGAGCTGCTCGGCAAGGATCGTCTGCCGCTCAGTCCGCGCTGCCTCGATGTTAAGGATCAGCGTCGAAGGCCCGTTCACCTGGTAGCCGAGCTCGCAGCCCATCGAGTAGTTGATAGCCGCCATTGTCTTCATCCCCGCGTAGCCGATCTTGCGGCGCAATGAACACGACCGCGCCGGCGATTCACCCTCATAGGTTGGACGGTTGCGGAGGCGCCCGGGTGCGGCTAGCGCGGCTAGCCGGCGGAGCCGCCGCGTCGCGCAGTCCGCGGGCTGGCGCCCGTCCACTTGCGAAAGGCACGCGTGAAGTTCGCAGGGTCCGAGTAGCCGAGTTCCAGGGCGATGTCGAGGATCTTGATTTTCTTGTCGCGCAGGAGGCGCAGCGCCGCCTGACGCCGCGCGTCCTCGAGAAGCTCCGAGTAGGTGCATCCTGATGCGTTGAGCCGGCGCTGCAGGGTGCGGGCGCTCAGCCCCGCCGCCTCGGCGGCCGCGGCCAGACCAGAACTGCCCGCGGGCAGCAACGACCCGATCACCTGGCGCAGCGAACCGGCGAAATCATCGGCCGGAGCCGCTCTGCGGAGCTCGCCCATAGCATCCGCCGCATGGGCGTTGGGGGCGCAGTAGCGGAGCCGCTCGTTCAGCAGCGAGCCATCGAAGACGACGGTCCAGCGGTCGGTCCCGCTCTGGCAGGGAATTTCCATCGCCGCTTCATGCGCCTTCCTGTTGTGAGCCTCGTGGGCCGGAACATGGATCGCGTTCGGGCGCCAACGCGGCCCGGCGGCCAGGCGTACGACGTCGATCATCAGCATCAGGGTGAACACATCGGAGTGCCGGTGCGGCGAGTGGGCGAGGCAATGGCTGAAGCACGCCTTCTCGCCGCGCCACCTGAGCGAAAGCCGCTGCCACGAGCTGAAGAACCGGATCGCCTCGACCAGCAAGGCGATGGCTTCGCCGAGCGTCTTCGATGGAGAAAGAAGCTGCCCCAGGTCGGCGAGGTCAGTAATGCGTGTGCGCCGGCCGACGATCAGCCCGAGATCCTTGATCCCTTCGCTGCGTACGGCCGCGTCGAGGAATCGCAGCCCCTGATTGAGCGGGAACAGCGCGTCTTGGCGGGCAAGTATGACCGGAGACAAGCCCACGTTTTCAAGCAGCCGCTCGCCGGGAGCGCCGATGTCGTCAAGAAAGCCGACGAAGGGCAGGATGGCCCCGCTTCGGGCCAACGGTATCGCGTTCATGTCTATGTCCTCCCCGCGTGCCTGGCCGCGCCACCTTGCTGACTCGCTATTTGCCGGCGGCGGGACAGGTGCTTTTATTCGTTTGCTGATATGCCAGCGAGATGCAAATTGGCATAGGATGACAGGAACCAGCAAGCGCGGGTCGTTAAAGAGCGGGAGACGGACTGCTTCGAGGACGGGGAGCGGTCATGCCGGCTCGGTCCCCGCCGTGGAGGATTTCACGCGGTTCTTAATGACGGAGTCACAACGATGTTCTCGCGCTACTCGGCTTGGTTAACCCAGGGCCGGCCGCTAGCAGTCCTTGTGCTGGCGGCGGGGCTGCTGACCTCATGCACCAGCGTCGAGGTCACGCCGGACGCCGGAGCGGGTCAAAAGCTGGCGCAGCCCAGCCGCGTCCTGGTCTACGACTTCGCCGTGACGCCTGAGGAGATCCAGTTGGATCCGGTGGGCTCGGCGATTGCGCAGAAGCTGGACGGGACAGCGAAGAGCGCGCAGGAGCAGAAGACGGGCCGTGCCGTTGCCAGCGCTTTGTCCAAGCACCTCGTCTCTCGCATCCAGGGCATGGGCCTGACCGCCGAGCGCGCATCCGCGCCTGTCCCGACGACGGGCACGGACGTGCTGATCATGGGCCAGCTGATCTCGATCGACCAGGGCAACGAGGCGGAGCGGATGATCATCGGCCTCGGCGCCGGCCGCAGCCAGGTTGAGGCGCACGCGCAGGTGTATGAGACCGTCTCCGGCAAGCAGATTGAGATCGAGAGCATGAGCGGGGCGGCGAAGAGCGGGCTGACGCCGGGCGCGGCCGAGACCATGGGCGTCGGCGCTCTCGCCGGCCACCTGCTGGTCTCGACGGCGATCACCGCCGGCGCCCAGTTCGCCAATCAGGAGCTCAGCGCCAACGTCAAGGCCGAGGCCGCCCGGCTCGGCGATGATTTGGCGGACAACCTCAAGACACTGTTCGTCAAGCACGGATGGGTGCGGAACTGAGCTTGCGTCTCTTGCTGGCCGTCGGGCTCGGAGGTGTCGCGAAAGAGCGCTCTGCGCGACTGCTACTTCGATTTTTTGTTAGATCTGCGCCCGAAGGTCAGGATAGCGCAGGGAGGCCGGAGAGATGCGCGGCGAAAAGAGCCTTGCGGCGGTAACTGGTCTTGTCGCGGTGGGTTTAGCAGGCCCCGCCGATGCGGCTGGGCTGTTCCTCTACGAAATGGCGACCCCTGATCTCGGTACCGCTGCCGCCGGACGGGCGGCGACGGCGGACAATGCGGCTACAGCCTTCGGAAACCCTGCCGGCATGACTCGGCTCGATCGATCGCAAATGCTGATCGGCATCCAACCCGGATACGGCATCAGTAACTTCGACAGGGGCAGCGACTCCACCATTTCCGGTGGCAACGGCGGCAACGCCCTCGGTTTCATTCCGGGACTGGGCGCCTACTTCGTCTACAGCGCGTCGCCCGATGTCAAATTCGGCCTCTCCCTCGGTTCGAACTTCGGCCTCTCCGCCCAGTACCAGAGCAACTGGTCCGGCCGCTATTACAGTGAGAAGTCTGAGTTGGTCACTGTTGGCGCCTTCCCCGTCGCCGCCTATCGGATCAACCGCTGGCTGTCAATCGGAGCCGGCGCGCAGATTATTTACGGCAGGCAGGATTCCAAAACAGGGATCAACAACGTGCTCGACGGCGGTGACGCCGCCATCGCCCTCGACTCCACCGACGTGGGCTACGGGGGGATGGCTGGGATTCTCATCGAACCGGTCGAGGGGACGCGGTTTGGCGTCACCTACCAGTCACAGGTCGAGCTCGACTTCAAGGACCGGCCGAAAAGCAATAACCTCGGTCCTCTGCTGAGCGATGCGTTCGAGATCTCCGGGCTGACCGGAGCCAAGGTTGATCTGGGCTTAACCATTCCTAACCAGGTCATGGTTAGTGCCTATCACGACGTGACCGACACAATAGCCATCGTCGGGAACATTGTGTGGCAGCAATGGAGCCAGTTCGGTCAGCCGACCTTGGAAGTCACGTCGACGACCAGCCGTGACGCCACCACTGATCTGGACTACAACGATACCTGGGGTTTATCTATCGGCGGGCGGTACCGGTTCGCCCCAGACTGGCTATGGTCGGTGGGATTCGCCTACGACACATCGCCGATGTCGAAGAGCCAGCGAACGCCGGCGATGCCGCTCGACCGACAGATCCGTGTCGGCACCGGCGTACAGTACGCGCTGAATGAGCGCGCCACGCTCGGGGCAGCCTACGAATACCTCAATCTGGGTGATGCCGACCTGGAGCGCAGCCGGCCACTCGCGGGCACTCTTCAGGGCGACTACTCGACCAACGAGATACACTTCTTTAACGCCACGCTCAGTTGGAAGTTATAGCCAAGACAGGCTCGCCCAGCTCTACGGTTTTCCAAGCACTTACAGGACAGCGCCGGTAGGAGTTCAAGATGAGATTATACAGACACAAATCCCTGAAGCGGGCACTGCTCGGCGGCTTTGTTGCTGCTGCGATCTTTGCCACGGCGGTTCCCAGCCGCGCCCAGGCGCTGACGACGGAGGAGGCCCAGGCGATTGCCATTGAAGCCTACATCTACGGCTATTCGCTGATCACGACCGAGGTCACGCGGGTGCAGATGACCAACGTGCCCAAGATGCAGGGCCTGCACATGCCAATGGGGCAGCTCCTCAGCATCAAGCGCTATCCTCCGGCCGACTTCCGCGGCGTTTCTGCACCGAACGCCGACACGCTTTATTCGATCGCTTGGCTCGACCTTGGTAAGGAGCCGATGGTCTTCTCGCACCCTGACATGGGCGAGCGCTTTTTCATGTTCCCGATATACAGTCTGTGGATGCCTGTGATCGAGTCTCCAGGGAGTCGCACGACCGGCCAGAAAGCCGCCAGCTACCTAATCACCGGCCCCGGCTGGAAGGGCGACGTACCCGACGGCATGACGGAGATCAAGTCGCCGACGCGCCACTTGGTCATCATCGGCCGCACTTACGCCGACGGCACGGAGGCCGACTACAAGGCGGTGAACGCGCTGCAGGCGCACTACGATCTCAGGCCGTTATCGGCCGTGGGCAAGGACTACACCTACGAGGCGCCGCCGGTGAACCCCGACCCAGGCTTTTCGATGACCGACAAGCCTCAGGAAGCGATCCTCGGCATGGCCACCGCCGACTACTTCGAGATGATGGCGAAACTGATGGGAGGCGCCGCTCCTCCAGCTGAGGAGGATGCGCCAATCCTCGCGCGAATGACCAAAATTGGCATCGTTCCCGGCGAGCCATTCGAGATTAACAAGCTAGATCCCGCTGTTCAGGCGGCTTTGAAAGAGGTTCCTCAGGAAGCGCTCAAGAAGATCGAAGCCAACAAGGAGGCCATGGGCGAGGTCCTCAACGGTTGGGTCGTCACGAAGGGCCTCGGCAAGTACGGGACGGACTATATGAAGCGCGCGGTGGTGGCCGCCTTCGGCTGGCCCGCGAACCTCGAGAAAGATGCCGTCTATCCCTATACGGAAGTCGATGATGCCGGGCAAAAGCTCACGGGCGCCAACAAGTACACGCTTACATTTCCAAAGAGCAAAGCGCCACCTGTCAATGGGTTCTGGTCGATCACCATGTACGAGATCGATCAGGGCTGGTGGTTCGTGCCGAACGCGCTGAACAAATTCACGGTCAGTCCGCGTAACGATCTGAAGTATAACGAGGACGGCTCGCTGACGCTTTACTTCCAGAACGAGTCCCCCGGCGCGGACAGGCAAGCCAACTGGCTACCGGCGCCAAAGGGCGAGTTCCTCCCGATGTTGCGGATGTACTGGCCGAAGGAGGACGATCCGACGATCCTCAACGGCACTTGGCAGCCGCCCGCTATCGCCGAGGTGAAGTAATTGTCGGATGGACTTCCGTCACAAAGCTTGCGGGCTGTCTTCGCACGGGGACGGCCCGCTACTCCACCAGAATGTCCTGCCTCTTTAACGTCGCTATGAATGCATACTTTAGAGACTGTTGCTGAATAGCCGGTGATGGTCTGTTCGGGTGGACTTCCGGCGCTAAGGTTGGTTTGAGGTCTGGTTTTGCAGTGTCCACGGCGGTGAAATGGCGTAGCAAGCCACCCGAAAATCGAGACGCTGGCACGCATCGGGCCACTCTGCCCTGGAGTTGGCCATGAGGACAGGAAAAGTAGAATTGCGTTGATCGCGCGCTTTATTGCTTCGGGCGCCCGTGGTAGAAGCAGAGGGTGTTGGTTGCAATGTTGCTTCTTGCAAGGAGGTCAATATGAAGAAGAGCTTCGTCGTCGGGATCGCGCTGGGCTTGTTAACCCTAGGTGTTTCTGCTTTGTCCGCGCCAGCGTCGCACGCGGCCGAGATGACGGCGGCCAAGAAGGCGCTGATGGAAGCGATCGACAAATGTGAGATGCAGCAAAAGACCGACGCACGCGAATCGTGCATGGACGACGCCTGGGCCGCCTACAAGAAGGCCGCCAAGAAGTAAGGCATTTGCGCCACGGAGTTTTCGGCGTCTCGCCGCTCGATTTGCGCGGCGGAGGTCATCGCTGGCCTCCGCCGTTGCTCTTTATCGAGCGCTATACTTGATCCGTGCCTACTGCTCGCCATAGCAGCCCGTTGACGAAGTTGGCTGGTTCTGACTCCCTGCACCCATAGCGGTTCGAGGGATTGATCGACATGGCGCTGGGACGGCAAGGGGATCGGCAGGGTGATCTGGTCGTGACGTGGCGGGAGATGCCGCGATCACCCGGGCACGTCTTTTACGATCGGCTGCAGGCGGTTCTGATCGATGCCGGCTTCGACACCTTCGCCGAGACGGCGTGCAAGCCGTACTACGCGGCGAAGATGGGGGCGCCGTCGATCCCGCCGGGGCGGTACTTCCGGATGCACATGGTCGGCTACTTCGAGGGCATCGACTCCGAACGCGGGATCGAGTGGCGCTGTGCGGACTCGCTCTCGCTGAGGGACTTTCTGCGCCTTGAGACAACCGCCCGGGTGCCGGACCACTCGTGGCTGTCGAAGACGCGGAGCCGCCTGCCGCATGAGGTCCACGAGGCGGTCTTCGGCTGGGTGCTGTCGCTGATCGCGGAGCGCGGTCTGGTGAAGGGCGATCGGATCGGGGTGGACGCCTCGACCATGGAGGCCAACGCGGCGCTGCGCGCGATCGTGCGCCGGGACTCGGGCGAGACCTACCGGGAAATGCTGAAGCGCATGGCCAAGGAGAGCGGCATTGAGACGCCCTCGGCCGAGGACCTTGTTCGCCTGGACCGGAAACGGAAGGGCAAGACGCTGTCCAATGCGGACTGGATGAGCACGATCGATCCTGAGGCGAAGATCGCCAAGATGAAGGATGGCACCACCCATCTCGCCTACAAGCCTGAACATGCCGTTGATCTGGACACCGGCGTCGTCGTGGCGGCGGAGGTCCATTCAGCGGACGAGGGGGACACGACGACGTTGCCGGGGACGCTGAAGGCAGCGGCGGCGAACTTGGGGACCATCGGCCAGGTGCCGACGGCGGCCAAAACCATCGAGCTCGTCGCCGATAAAGGATACCACTCCCGTGCGGTGCTGAAGGATCTCGACGGCGGCGCTTGGAAGACACGCATCGCCGAGCCGCAGCGCAAGAGTTTCTCTCGCTGGCACGGTGACGAAGACGCACGCGCCGCGGTCTACGCCAACCGCAACCGGCTTCGCTCCGAGGTCGGCAAGGCGGGAATGCGAAAACGGGCCGAAATCGTCGAGCGCTCGTTCGCCCACAATCTCGAGCGCGGCGGCATGCGCCGAACGTGGCTCCGCGGGCGGGAGAACGTCCATAAGCGCTACCTGATCCACGTCGCCGGCCACAACCTCGGGATCCTGATGCGCCTGCTGATCGGCGCCGGAACGCCGAAGGAAGCCGCCGCCCGCGGAAAAAGGTTACTGCTCGTCATTCAAACGGCGAAAACGGCGGTGTTCGTCATTCTCGCCATCGACGAAGCCGGCCTCGGAATCCTCGTCGTGATCGTCAGCGCCGATCCCGCCTGATCACGAAGCACACATCGTCAACGGGCTGATAGGGGAATCTCATCAAGTGGAACCAAAATCTTGAAGTCGTCATTGCGAGAAGGCGCATGCCGACGAAGCAATCCAGTTGTAATCTGGATCGCCACGCCGCCGCGCGGCTCGCGATGACAGTGCTTTTTTCTGATCATCTTCTGCCGCGGTTTGCCGCTTCGTCATGGCCGCAGGCGCTGCCCGCATCGGCTGCGTGTGAAGCAGCGACCGGGAGAACGTCATGAACGAGGCGCAAGACCGGTTCGCCGAGTGGATCGGCCGAGAGGAAGTTAGCGAAGACGTTATCGCGCTGGCGCCGGTACGTGCGGCGGCGGCGACGCTGGACGACGATCCGGAAGCCTTCTCTGAGGGCTGCCCGCTCCCGCCGCTCTGGCACTGGTTCTTCTTCCTCAGCCCGGCGCCGCAGGCCCGCCTCGGCCCCGACGGCCACCCCGAGCGCGGCGGCTTCATGCCGCCCATCGCCCTGCCCAGGCGGATGTTCGCCGGTGCTGCCCTCCGCTTCCACCAGCCGCTCGTCATCGGCCGGCCGGCGCGGCGGACGGCGCGGATCGCTTCGGTGTCGGAAAAGTCCGGCAAAAGCGGTACGCTGGCCTTCGTCGGCGTCGATTACCGCATCGAGCAGGCGGGAACGCTCTGCATCGAGGAGCACCAGGACGTCGTCTATCGCGAGCCCGGCGCGCCGGTGCCGCCGCCCCCGCCGGTGGAGTTGCCGCCGGTGCCGGACGGTGCCTGGGCCCAGACCGTCACGCCCGACCCGCGCCTGCTCTTCCGCTTCTCGGCGCTGACCTTCAACGCGCATCGCATTCACTACGACCGGCCATACGCCACCACCGTCGAGGGCTACCCCGGGCTCGTCGTCCACGGGCCGCTGACGGCGGTGCTGCTGATGGAGCTGGTCCGCCGCAACGCGAAGCGACCCGTCACGAGCTACGCCTTCCGCGGCCAGGCGCCGCTGTTTGACCTCGCCCCATTCCGCTTGCTGGGCGTGCCGGAGGACCGCAAGGTGAGCCTCGAAGCCCACGGCCCCGACGGCCGCACCGCCATGACCGCCACCGCCGAGCTGGCCGAGCTGGGGGAAACTTGACATGCGCTGCCGCTTCGCCCTTCGGATTATCGAGTACGCGGCTACGTTCGATAAGCCGATATTTGCGCTTGCTAAGCGCCAGACGGAGGTCCTTGAGGCCTGCTTCCGCAAGACAGAGCAGAGCTTCCCCCTGGAACTGGGGAACTTGAGGGCTCCTGGAGGAGAGACTTATGCAGACCTCGTGGTTGCGGTTCGCTATCCGCGACTACGGGGCGGCATGGAAGTTCGCGTCGACCGGGTTGTCGGCCGGTTCGAGGGCTTGATCGCAGAAGAAGAGGCTGATCAAGCGGTGCGGTTCGTGAGCCAGTGCCAGCAGGCGGTCAATGACGTTTTCCCAGACCTTGCCGTTGCCTCGACGTCCATCAACGTCATGTCCTGGTTGACATGCGATGGAGACAGCCATGCGGTAGCGGACCTTCTGTCTGCGCGTCAGCAGGTTCAGTTCGACCCGGTCGCCGTTGGCGCTGAGAAGGCCCGGTTCATCGTCCGCGGCCAACTCACGAATGATGAAGAGGGATGGAGCCTCGGGTTCGGCCTGGAACCCTCGCTCCTTCCCGATTACGATCTTTATCTGGTTTGCCAAGCGACGTACCCGGCTGGGTCACGGTACGACAGCATTGACATGCGGCGTGTTCACCTTTCTGCGGTGAGCGGAAGATTGCTTCTTCAGTTCGGGTTCGAGGAGGGTCTGTAGATTGGATGGCGTTCTTGCCGCTCTGGATCAGCCAGAACATCTGCTCCGAGCACGAGTAGGGTCTATGCGCGGCGGATCGTTGCTTCGACCTCAGGTTCTGTCCTCCCTCAGCCAGAGCGCTGAGATCGCTTCGCAACCCTTGTCTTCAACGCGCGTACAGCCCTGGCTCTCTGAAGCTTTGGACGAACTCGGCGAATGCGCAGAGGAAGCGCGTGAAGAAGGGTATCTGGAGCCAACCCAGAAAGCGCTGGCCACGGCCGAAGCAATCTTGAAGCGGATCGCGCGCCTGCGTAGCGGGCTGCCTGAACCAAGCGTCTATCCTTCTTCCGATCACGAGATTGTGCTGTTCTTTTGCAAAGGCGACGCAAAGGCAGCGGTATCGCTGTCCGTCGATGCGGATGGTGGTGGCGCGTGCTTCTCGAACGTAGGCGGGCTACGACGGGCGCGGTACGGCGACGTGAGCGAGCTGCCGGACGCGTTCGTGCAGAGCGAGTTGCTAAAGCTGAGCCGTCTTGCAGGCTGATCACCTGCTGCCGCCGCTCGAGAACGACGATTTCCTTGGCCGCGGCGTTTTCCGGCCAAAGGAGGCGAAGCGGTGGGAGCAGGGGAAGCGCGTGCGCGACACCTTCCTGGAAGCGGAACACCGAGAGTCGCTTTCCGTCGACAGGTTGGATATGGCGTCCGATGAATGTATGACCATCATCGCCGATGCGGCCGCCGCTGGCCGTGGGCCGGACCGCAAGTTCTACGGCTGGGCGGTTCTTACCGTGGCTGACGCGTCGGCGAACGGCCGCATGGTTCGAGCCAGCCCGCTGCCCCGTAACTCCTACCATGCCGACATCGACCTCAACATTCGGGCCGACCTAGAGCGTAGGGACGCTCAGAAGCAGCACGCGGACGATCTCGCCGCGCGTGCACATTGGCGGCCGCGCGTCCATCCAGCATAACCGCGGGCAGCCGCAGCCCCTGAGAGGGAGCGGCGGATTTGCTGGCAATCCTTTTCTACCCATGGTCGTGCCAGGAGTGGCCGCAGGTCTGGCAGACGGAGGCGCCCTCGAAGGCGCCACTAAACGCATAGCACTGCTGGCTCTCAGGCCGCGTTCCCTGCGCGATCTCGGCCCGGCAGCGTCCGCAGGCGCCGGTGCCGACGGCGCGGCCGGACTGCGCGTCCCGATCGGCCGGCAGCAAGCCCAGGCTGCCGGCGGCCGGCACTGCGGTCGCCAGCATAGACGCTCTCCTTCGCTCGGATGTCCCGGTCGATCTTAGCCGCTGGTTGCTCGGCCTACTCCGCCGCTGCGGCCGACTGCTCCATCTGCGTGATCGCTTCGGCCATCTTCACCAGCCGCTGGGCGCTTTCGACGTGCAGGTTCTCGATCAGCTTGCCATCGACCACCGCCACGCCCTCGCCGCGCTTGGCCGCCGCCGCATGGGCGGCAATGATCTTGCGCGACCACTCCACGTCCTCCGCCCTAGGCGTAAAGACACGGTTGCAGGCGGCGATCTGGTTGGGGTGGATCAGCGTCTTGCCGTCAAAGCCGAGTTCCGCGCCCTGGCGGCAGGCAAACTCGAAGCCGCTCTCGTCCTTGAGGTCGAGGTAGACGCCATCGACGATGGCGAGCCCCGAGGCGCGCGCGGCCAGCATGCACAGGCTAAGCGAGGTGATGAACGGCAGCCGCTCATGGGTGTGGGCGCAGTCCAGCTCCTTGGCGAGGTCGGAGGTGCCCATCACCAGGCAGGTCATCCGCGGCGAGGACTCGGCGATGCGCTGGCTCTCCAGCACGCTCCGCGGCGTCTCCATCATCGCCCAGATGGCCATGGTCTCCGGCGCGCCGTTCGCCTTCATGATCGCCTCCATGTGGCGGATGGCGTCGGCGCTCTCGACCTTCGGCAGCAGGATCGCGTCGGCGCCGGTGCGCGCCGCGGCGGCGATATCGCCGTAGCCCCAGGGCGTCGCCAAGCCGTTGACGCGGATGATGATCTCGCGCATCCCGTAGCCGCCGCCCTGCACCGCCTCGCAGACCTGCTTGCGGGCCGTCTCCTTGGCGTCGGGCGCGACCGCGTCCTCGAGGTCGAGGATCAGGCCGTCGGCGGGGAGCAACTTTGCCTTCTCCAGCGCCCTTGCGTTGGATCCGGGCATGTACAGGACGCTGCGACGCGGGCGGGCCGTCTTCGGCATCTGGCGATCTCCCCTCCGGTAAGGTTTGCGTTTATGTTTCGCGCTTGCGAAAGCGTAATCCTGGAGCCCGGTCGATGGCAAGGCGGCGCAACAGTTTTCGACCGCGACCGGCGGGGTGACCATCCTCTCGTTCCAGTCGCGGGTATCCTATGGCTGCGTCGGCCACGGCGCCGCCGAGTTCACTCTGCGCCGCATCGGGCTCGACGTCTGCCCGATCGACACGGTCCGGCTCAGCAACCACCCCGGCTATGGCCGCTGCCGGGGCGACGCCATAGCCGCTGGCGACATCGCCGAACTGGTCGCCGGCCTGGAGGAGATCGGCGTGCTGGCGCGCTTTCGCGCGGTCCTCAGCGGCTACCTCGGCACGGCCGGCGCCGGCGAGGCTGCCCTCGATGCGGTGGCGAAGGTCCGCGCCGCCTCGCCGGAGGCGCCCTACTGCTGCGATCCCGTCATGGGCGACCGTGGCTCCGGGCTCTACGTCCCAACCGATTTGGTCTGCTTCTTTCGCGATCGCGCCGTGCCGGCGGCCGACATCGTCGTTCCCAATTATTTCGAGCTGGAGGTGCTGGCAGAACGGCCGCTGCCGACCCTGGCCGAGGCGGCTGCGGCCGCCGCCGATCTTCGCCGGCGCGGGCCGCGCCTGGTCTGCGTCACCTCGCTCGAGGTCCCCGAACTCGAAGGCGGCCTCGGCACCCTGCTCGTCGACGGGGCCGGGGCATGGCTGGTCGCGACCCCGCATCTCGGCATCGACGCCAAGGGCGCCGGGGACGTCCTCAGCGCCCTGCTGCTCGCCCACCTGCTGCGTGGGCTGCCGCCGGCCGAGGCCCTGGAGCGGGCGGTCGCCTCGACCTTCGCGGTCGTCGAAGCGACGCTCGCCGCCGGCGTGCGGGATTTGGCGCTGGTCGGCGCTCAGGACGCGTTGACCTCGCCGCCGCGGACGTTCCCGGCTCGCCCGCTCACGCTCGCTCGCTGACCGCCTCGCGGGGCGCCAGCGCCCGGCTTTCCACCGCGATCCGGTGGCGCAGCAGCAGGGCGTTGAGGATCGACCAGACGATTGCGATCTCCCAGGCGCCGAACGCCAGCGGCAGGACGGCGATCTCGCCGGTGACGATCCAGTAGTTGGGGTGGCGGACGAAGCGGAACGGGCCGCGGCGGACCAGCGGCGCGTCGTCGATGGTGACGATCCGCGTCGTCCAGTAGCGGCCGAGCGTCGCGATGACCCAGACGCGCAGCCCCTGCAAGACGAAGAACACCGCCACCAGCGGCCAGCTCGGTTGCGTATCCAGAGGCGTCGTCCAGGCGATGGCGATCAGCCACGAGGCATGCAGCAGGATGAACAAGGGGTAGTGGCCGCGGCCGACCTCCCGGCCACCCCGCGCCAGCAGCCGGCGGGTGTTCGCCTGAGCCAGGGCCAGCTCGCCCAAGCGCTGGACGATGACGAAGGCGAGGATCCAGGCGAGCGGGCTTCGGCCGAGCGCCGCCAGCGCCTCGCCCACGCTTACGCCGCCTCGAGGATCATCATGCCGGCGGTGAAGCCCGGCCCCAGCGTCGTCAACAGCCGCCGGCCCGTGTGCCGGGCCGAAAGCGCCGCGCGCAGCACGAACAGCACGGTCACCGCCGACATATTGCCGTAGTCGCGCAGCACGTCGCGGGCGTGGGTCAGGCTGCCGCGCTGGATCTCGAAGCAGTCCTCCAGCGCATCCAGCACCTTGGCGCCACCCGGGTGCGGGACGAACTCGTCGATGTCGCCAAGCCGAATGCCGTGGCGGGCGAAGAAGGCGTCGATGACCGGGCGCAGCTCGGTCTGCACCAGGGTCGGGATATCGCGCGAGAAGACCACCTTCAGCCCGTCGTCGGCGACGTCCCAGCCCATCACGTCGAGACTGTTCGGCCAGGTGTGCTCGCCCCAGGGGCCGAGCCGCGGCGCCCCTGCCGCGCCCGGGTCGTCGTCGCGGCAGGTAAC
Source organism: uncultured Alphaproteobacteria bacterium (assembly GCA_963746275.1). Classification (GTDB taxonomy): domain Bacteria; phylum Pseudomonadota; class Alphaproteobacteria; order Rhodospirillales; family Defluviicoccaceae; genus JAEULH01. The sequence continues at coordinate 1,655 of CAVVAX010000032.1, read as the reverse complement.
GACCGCCGCGGCCGCGCCGTCGCCGAAGAGCGCGGTGGCGACGATGTTGCTCTTCGAGCGGTCCTGCCGGCGGAAGGTCAGGCTGCACAGCTCGACGACCAGGAGCAGCACGCGCCCCTCCGGCATGGCCTTGGCCATCGTCGCCGCCCGCGACAGGCCGAGCACACCGCCGGCGCAGCCGAGGCCAAAGACCGGCAGGCGCTCGACGTCGGGGCGAAACGGGATCTTCTCCATCACCATCGCCTCCAGACCCGGCGTGGCGATCCCGGACGAGGAGATGGTGACAATGGCGTCAATGTCGGCCGGCTCCAGCCGCGCCTCAGCCAGGGCTTTCGCCGCGACCTCGGCCAGGAGCGCGACCGCGTTCTCGAGGAACAGGGCGTTGCGCTCGGCGAAGCCGTGCTGGTCGAGGAACCAGTCGATCGGGGTGCACGCCCGCCGGTGCTCGATGGCGGCGTTCTGGTAGACGGGGGCCAAGCGGTAGAAGCCGCCGTCGACGGTGCCGAAAATCTCGGCGGCGCGGCTGACGACCTCGGCCTGGTCCAGGACCACCGGCGGAACGGCTGTCGCGAGTGCCGTCAGCCGCGGGACGGGAGCCTCGCCTGCCCTTCGCCTGTCTGCTTCTCCGCCGATAGGTCCCTCCGCCCTTATCCCGCCGCGCCGGCCATTACGCGGCCACCCGGAGGTAGGTGCGCACCAGCTCCTCGGCGATCTGGACGGCGTTCAGCGCCGCGCCCTTGCGCAGGTTGTCGGAAACGACCCACAGGTTGAGCGCGTTGGGGGTCGTCGGGTCCTTGCGGATGCGGCTGACGTAGACGGCGTCCTCACCCGCGCTCTCCACCGGCGTGACGTAGCCCTCGTCGGCGCGATGATCGACGACGACCACCCCCGGGGCCGCCCGCAGCGCCGCGCGCGCCTTGGCCTCGCCGAGCGGCGTCTCGAACTCGACGTTGACGGCCTCGGCATGGCCGACGAACACCGGAACGCGCACGCATGTCGCGGTCACCTGGATCGACGGATCGAGGATCTTCCGCGTCTCCACCGCCATCTTCCACTCCTCCCTAGTTGAGCCGTCGTCCATGAAGCTGTCGATGTGCGGGATGACGTTGAAGGCGATCTGCTTGGTGAACTTACGCCGATGCTGGTGGGTGGACTCGTTGACGTAGATGCCGCGGGTCTGGCTGAACAGCTCGTCCATCGCCTCCTTGCCGGCGCCCGATACCGACTGGTAGGTGGACACCACGACCCGCTTGATCCGGGCGATGTCGTGCAGCGGCTTTAGCGCCACGACCATCTGGATCGTCGAGCAGTTGGGATTGGCGATGATCCCCCGCTTGCCGTAGCCGGCGATCGCGCCCGGATTGACCTCCGGCACTACCAGCGGCACGTCCGGCTCCATCCGGAACTTCGAGGTATTGTCGATGACCACCGCGCCTGCGGCTGCCGCCTTTGGCGCGAAAACGGCCGAAACCTTGGCGCCCGGCGAGGACAGCACGATATCAATACCGCGGAAGTCGAAGCTGTCGAGGTTGCGGACCTTCAGCGTCTCGTCCTCGCCGTACGACACCTCGACCCCGGCGGAGCGGGCGGAGGCGACGGCAAAAACCTCATCGGCTGGAAAGGCGCGATCGGCGAGCGTCTGCAGGATCTCCCGG
>CAVVAX010000031.1:0-40633 GCA_963746275.1 uncultured Alphaproteobacteria bacterium | reverse complement strand
ACGCGTTGACCTTCTATGCTGGCGGCGGCATCGGCGCGACGTACGCGGACATGCACGACTTCGCTACAACCAACGGCAACGACGTTGGGTTCGTGTGGAACGTGCAGACGGGCATAACCTACGCCATCACTAAGCACGTCGACTTCGGCGTGGCGCACCGCTTCCTCGCCATTCGCGACATCGGCGATGAAGGCGAGGAGCCCGGGGAACCATCGACCGAGGCCGACATCGACGCGCACATTATCCTGGCCACTCTGCAATACACGTTCTAGCCGACCTGTTCGCGGCTACTTATCCGGGCTACACGCCATACACATGGAAAGTTAACGAGTTGCCTGTGACCATGGAAAAAGCGCGTCACGCCGACATGCGACGACGCAGCTCTACGACCGGCGGAAGTCACCGGTCGGGAGACAGCCCAACGTTCAGGGCGACCTAACGGTCCCCCAAAATACCCTCACGCTGCGTTCAGAGTAGAATGACGTCCTGGTTTATCAAACCATCTTCTGCGGTCAAATAATCGGGAGAAATACCGACAAGAACCGCCAGTTCGACGGCATCGCCAGGATCTTCTCCCGTTGGATCTACAGAAAGTTCCGTGCCGCGTTTAGTGCTCTCTAGTAGAACCTGCTCCCGTTCCTGAAGGTCGTAGTCTGCCAAGTCTAGGCGGTCGCCGCCGGGTTGACCTCGGTCAGCTCCCGGAGAGCTCGTATCGAAGCGTAGGATCGTATCAACTCCAAACTCGGGTGCGCCGAAATCGTCTAACCGGAACCGTATGTCATCTGTGATTAAATCAGAACTAAGAAAGATTTTGTCGCTCCCGGCTCGGCCCTCAATCCGGTCGCCACCCGAGCCGTCGCGAATGATGTCGTTATCGCTACCTCCCCTAAGTCTATCGGCGCCAGCGCCGCCATCCATGTAATCGTTTCCTTCACCCGCTTCTAGGTCGTCATCGCCATCGCGGCCCAGAACAGTGTCGGCACCTCTGCCGCCGCCGATCTCGTCATTACCGAGACCGGCATCGATAAAATCACGGCCGTCGCCAGCTTCTATATTGTCGTTGCCATCACTAGAGATGATATAGTCTCGCCCGCCCCACGTTCCGATGAGATCAGCGCCGCTGCCAGTACTTACCCAATCGTTTCCGCCGAGACTGTCATCTCCGGCAAAGGGGTCTTCTGGATTCGTGTTATCAGCATTAATCTGGTTGTCGCCGTTGCCGGCCATTATAACGTCATTTCCAAGAGCGGTAACGATGCGGTCGTTGCCGCTCTGAGTGAGAACGAAATCGTTCCCGCCATTGCCGAAGACGGAGTCATCTCCTCCTCTTCCAAAAATGAAATCGCCCCGTGGCGTGCCGGAAAGGGTCTCACTTGCTGCTGTTCCGTTTACAATGGCCATGATTGCATACCCCTCCTTCATACGCCGACTGCACGACCTGACTGTGCTCTCAGCCAGCATGTCCCGGATGGCCGGTCTTCGGGCCAGTAATCGTACCCCCGCGACCGCTGGCGTTCAACTCACAAGCGATTTTAGCGGCTCTATCTGGGTTTTGCGGCGTGGGGCCGGCCGAGATGGCGATGGGGTTACCTTGAGCGCCTGGTCTTCTCGCCCTACGATTGCTGCGAACGTTTTTTAAGAGCCCTGCCGGGGCACGTACGGGTTCTTGCTGCTGCGCAGGTGCAGGCGGATGGGCAGGCCTTCGAAGCCGAAGGCGTCGCGCAGGCCATTGATGAGGTAGCGCTGGTAGCTGTCAGGCAGGGCGGAGATGCGGCTGGCGAACAGCACAAAGGTCGGCGGACGGGTCTTGGCCTGGGTTAGGTAGCGCAGGCGAATGCGCCGGCCCTCCGCGAGCGGCGGCGGATGCTGCTGCTGGATCTGCTCGATCCAGCGGTTGAGTCGGGGCGTTGAGACGCGCAGGTTCCAGCGCTCGTAGGCGGCAAGCACGGCCGGCATCAGCCGATCCACCCCTCGCCCGGTCAGTGCCGAAAGCTGGATGGCGGGAACGCCGCGCACCTGCGGCAGCGACCGCTCCAGCCGGGCAGCGATGGCGCGGTCGGCCTCCCCCGGCCGCTCGACCTTGTCCCACTTGTTCGCGGCGAGAACCAGCGCCCGCCCCTCGTCAACCACCATTCGGGCGATGGTCAGGTCCTGCTTCTCCAGCCCCGCAGTGGCGTCGAGAACGAGCACGACGACGTGGGCAAAACGGACGGCCCTGCGGGTATCGCCGCCGGCCATGGCCTCCAGGCGGCCAGTGACGTTCGCCTTCCGCCGCAACCCGGCGGTGTCGACCAGCTCGATTGTGCGGCCCTCGTAGGTCCAGCCAACGGCGATGGCGTCGCGGGTGATGCCGGCCTCGGGACCGGTGAGCAGCCGCTCGGCGCCGAGCAGGCGGTTGATAAGCGTTGACTTGCCGACGTTGGGCCGGCCGATGACGGCAAGGCGGAGAAGGCCGGTGTTCGCCTCTCCGGCCTCCTCTCCGGCCTCCTCGACCTCCGCCGGCCCGTCCTCGCCTGCCTCCGCTGGCTCGACCTCGGCGTCCGCCATCAGCGGGGCCAGGGCGTCGTAGAGATGTCCGAGACCCTCTCCGTGCTCCGCCGACAGCGGCAAAGGGTCGCCCAGCCCCAGGCCATAGGCCTCGAGCAGGCCAGGTTCGCCGGCGCGGCCCTCGCACTTGTTGGCGGCGAGGATGACCGGGATGGGACCGCGGCGCAGGACTTCCGCCAGGGTGGCGTCGAGGGGCGTGATCCCGGCGCGAGCGTCGATCAGCAGCAGCGCCGCGTCGGCCTCGGCCAGGGCCGCCTCCGTCTGCGCCCGCATCCGCGCCTCGAGGTGCTCGCCGGGGGCGTCGTCGAAGCCGGCGGTGTCGATGGCGCGAAAGCGAAGGTCGGCCACGCGCGCCTCGCCCTCGCGGCGGTCGCGGGTCACGCCCGGCTCGTCGTCCACCAGCGCCACCCGCCTGCCGACGAGGCGGTTGAACAGGGTCGACTTGCCGACGTTGGGGCGGCCGACGATGGCGAGGGTAAAGCGCATCACGGTCGGTGGCGCGGCATCATCAGCGGTAGGCGACGAGGGTGGCGTCGTTCTGCAGGACGTAGAGCGTCCCCTCGGCCACGATTGGCGCGACCGATGTTCCGCGCCGGAGCTGCTCGCGGCCGATGATCGAGCCGTCGTACGGCGAGACGCTCAAGAGCCTGCCGGTGGAACCGGCGACGATCAGCCGGTCGCCGGCGACGACCGGCCCGACCCAGAGGATCGGATCTTCCTGCTTCTTCTCGTTCTCGTACACCGGGAGGGTCGTCACCCAGTACACCCGGCCGTCGTTGCGCGACAGGCAGACGAGCTCGTTGTCCTTGGTAAGCTGGTAGATGAAGTTGCCCGCAACCCACGGTCGGATCAGGCCGCCCAGGTCCTGCTCCCAGACGCGGCTGCCGGTGCGAAGGTCGATGGCGGCCAGCACGCCGCCATAGCTGATGGCCAAGACGCCGCCGCGGTCGATGACCGGGGCCGCGTGGATCTGCGCCAATGTCGCCAGCTCGTCCAGGCGGCGGGTGGTCGCCAGCGAGTCGGTCCAGAGCACGCGGCCGTTCTCCTGACGCAAGGCGACCAGCTCGCCCGATGAGAACGGCGCCACCACCACGCCGGCGTCGACCGCGGGGCCGCCACCGCCGATCAGTCTGGCGGTCTCGCCGATGGCCTGGTGGCTCCACAGCTCGGCGCCGCTGGCGCCGTCAAGCGCGACCAGCCTGCTGTCCAGTGTGGTCGCGAACAGTCGGCCGCCACTTGCGGTCGGATCGGCGTGCATCGGGCTCGCCACCCGCTCACGCCAGAGCTCGGTTCCCGTCGCCGCGTCGAGCGCGATCACCCTGGCGAAGCCGCTGGCGACGAACACTCGGCCATTCTCGTAGGTGATCCCGCCGGCGATCGCGTCGCGATCGCTCTGTCCATCGGCAACACTCACGCGCCACAACCGCTCGCCGTCGGCGGTCGAGAAGGCGGAGACGACGTGCTCGGCGTCCATTGTGTAGATCCTGCCGTCGCCGACGACCGGCGAGGGCAGACGCGGGCGCTCGCGGGATGCGCCGGTCCCGACGTCGGCCGTCCAGGCGGTCTTCAGCCGCTCGCCCAGTGCCAGGTGCTGCATCGAGTGGCTCGGCGAGCCGCCGGCCGTTGGCCATTCGAGATTGGCCTGCGCCGGCGGAAGCTGAATCTGCTCGAGCCGCACGCCCGGATCCGGCGCGACGTTGCGCTCGTGGGCCAGCACCGAGATCCGCTCCCCCGGCAGAGGCTCCTTCTCGTCGGAGGAGCAAGCGGCGACGAGGCCGGCGGCAGCCAGCGCCAGGGCGAAGTTGGCGACGTGCCGCCGAAGCGCGAGCGCGCGGCGCTTTGCCATCGCTGTCCCCTACTTGCCGTCGAGGCGGGCAAGCATCTCCGCCGCCCGCGCCCGTATCCCCTGGGGCGTCTCGACGTCGGCCTGGAGCTTGCCGAGCAGCTCGCGCGCCTGCGCTCCGTCCCCTTTCCGCAAAGCGACCGCCGCGCCGAGCTCCCGAGCCGAGAACCGCCAGGGGTTGGTGTCGCCGCTGAGCGCCGCAAGTGCCTCGCTCAGCCGCGCGTCCTCGGCGGCCGCGGGGTCGCTGCTCAAGCGCGCCGCAACCCAGCGCAACTGGGCAAGATCGCGGTAAAGCGGATGATCGAGCTCGGCGGCAAGAGCCTCGTATTCGGCGGCGGCCTCGTCCACCCGCCCCTGATCGGCAAGCAAAGCCGCCTCGCGGAACCCGGCGAGCATCGGGAAGCCGCCCGAGCCTTCGTCGGCCACGGCCGAAAACGCGTTCACCGCCGCGGCGGGATCGCCGGCCGCCACCGTCTCCGCGGCAATGAAGGCGGCGCTCCGGGCCTCGCGCTGGTTCAGCTCCCAAGCCTTCCACGCCTGGTACGCGCCCACCGCGACGACGAGCGCAACGACCGCGCCGATGAGGGCGGCGCCATAGCGCTTCCAAAGCTTCTCGAATTTCTCCCGGCGAAGATCCTCCTAAATCTCCCTCAACAGGTTCTCTTGTACGGGATCCGCCAATCAATCCTCCCGCCGACGCACGGCGCTGTCTTGTCCTGATGGACCAGTGGATACCCCGGGGTGAGTGAAGACGCAAACGATGGCGCGGCTAGCGCCCGGCGAGCGCCGGTGGCAGCTCATGCTTTAGTGCGCCGCGAGGATCCCGCTGCCCCGGATCCCGTCGAAAATGAACTGGACGGACAGGGCGGCAAGCAGAATCCCGACGACCCGGGAGATCAGGTTCTGGCCGGTGACGCCGAGGAGCCTGTGCACCCGCGCCGCGACCAGCAACAGGCCCAGCGTCAAGGCCATGACCACGAGCATCATCGAGGCGACCACGAGCTGGTGGACGACGTTGCCGGCCGCTTCGGCTGACAGCAGCACCGCCGCCCCCAGCGCGCCCGGGCCGGCGATCAGCGGCGTCGCCAGCGGGAAGACGGCAATATCCTCCCGGGTTCCGGCCTCGTCGGCCTCCTCCTTGGTCGCCGAAGACCAGTGCGACGGCGGCGCGGCAACCATGTCGATCGCCAGCAGCAGCAGCAGGATGCCGCCGGCGGTGCGCAAGGCGGGCAGGCTGATACCCAGCCAGTCGAGCAGCGGCCGGCCAAACGCAATGAACGCGAGCAGGAGACCGGTGGCGACGGCGGTGCCTTTGATGGCCATGGCGCGGCGCCGGGCGGGCGCGGCCGAGGCGGTGAGGACTGCGTAGAACGCGGCGACGTCGACCGGGCCAACGGTGGCGAAGAAAGTGGTGAAGGCGCGCACGGCCGTCTCGAACATCGCGGTCAGCCTCTCGCCACAACATGACCCAGAGCCGGACCCACGGCCGGCCGCCACGCGGCGAGGGTCTTGCCCAGCCGCTCGAAGTCCTCCTCCCGCCCGGGGACGCCGAGGCGAAGCCAGCGGTCATGGTCGGCGAAGCGGCGAACGAGCACGCCGCTGGTGCAAAGATGCTCGAACAACGCGGCTGCGGACGTGGTCTCGACGAGGCGGAAGAGCGGCGTACCGCCAACGATGGACAAGCGCGAGCGGACGAGAAGGCCGTCGAGCCGGCCCGCTGCCGCCTTCAGCCGCACGCGCGCGCCCTTGATCCAGGCCTCGTCGCTCAACATCACCGCGCCGACGGCCGCCGCCGGGCCGGAGACCGCCCACGGTCCGAGCGCGTCGCGCAGGCGGCGCGACAGCTCCATCCCGGCGACGGCGAAGCCAAGGCGCATTCCCGCGAGACCGAACATCTTGCCGACCGAGCGTAGGACGATCAGATTCGTGTCAGCGACCCGGCCGGCGACGCTGACGTCGGGAACGGTATCGGCAAAGGCTTCGTCAACGATGACGAGGCGCTCGCGGGCCAGACGGAGCAGGTGCTGCGGATCGAAGATGCGTCCGTCCGGGTTGTTGGGATTGACGAGGACGACGATCCGGGCATGGCCGGCGTCCTCGAGCTCGCCGGTGCGAACCGGGTGGCCGGCATTGATCCAGGCCAGTGCGTGCTCGCGGTAGGTCGGGGAGACGACGAAAACCGGCTGCGGCGCGAACAGACGGGGCAGCATCTGGATCAGCGCCTGCGTGCCGGGAGCCGGGACGATTTGCGCGGGATCCGCTACGCCGTAGCAGCGGGCGGCGGACTCCCGCAGCCAGGCGTCGAGGCCGGCGTCCGGCAGGCGGTACCAGTACTCGCGGGCCAGCTCGGGGAGCGGGTACGGGTTGGCGTTGATGCCCGTCGATAGATCAAGCCAGCGGTCGCGGGCGATCCCGTAGATTTCCGACGCCGCATCCAGCATGCCGCCGTGGATCATCCAATCAGTCATGGCCATCGACGAGAATGATCCCTTGGAAGGACCGGAGGTTGGCGGTTCGGGAGGCTTTGCCAGCGCCTGCAAGACAACGCCGTCTTCGGGTGGGCAAGCCGTTGGGTAATAGATGTAGCCTGCTTTCGCGCCCGACGCGACCGCCTCGAATGCAATGGCTTTTTCAGCAGGAGCCGACGAGCCGATGACTACTGCATCTTCATCTCGCCTCAGCCGGCGCGGTTTCGGCAGGCTCGTGTTCGGGGCGATGGTCGTTGCTGCACATCCGGGGCTTGCGGCAGAGCCCACCCTGTTCTCGACCGTGCCCGAGCGGCGGCTCCGCTTCGACGTGCTCGGTCTCGGCCGGACCATCGGCAGGCACGAGGTCCGGATCGAGGGTTCTCCTGGCGCATTTGTCGTCCGCAGCGACGTCGAGATCGACGTCAGCCCGCTTGGCATCCCGTTGTTCACCTACCGCCACAGCGGCACGGAAACCTGGAGAAACGACCGCCTCGTCGCCTTTGAGAGCGAGAGCAAGGGCGACGAGCGGACCGACAGCGTCGCCGGCCGCGCGATCAGCGGCGGCTTCGAGGTGAAGGGGCGCAAGGGGACCATCCTCGCGCCCGCCGACATCATGGTCGGCAGCTACTGGACCTCCAGGATGATGTCGCGGCCCCTCCTCCTCGATCCGCAAAAGGGCGTGCTGGAGGAGCAGGTCGTCCACAGCCGCCAGCGCACGGCATGGGAGGTGCGCGGACACAGGCGCGCGGTGACCGTGTACAGCATCAGCAGCATCCTCAACGGCGAGGTCGCCTACGACGACAGCGGCCGCTGGGTCGGCGCCCGGTTCAAGAAGAAGAGCGCCGAGATCGAGTACCGGCTGATCGGCTAGGAGCCTGTCCGAGTAACGGGGTGGACGTCGGGGATGAACCTTGATTTACTGCAGTCATGAGCAAGACCTTTCGAGCTTGGGATGTGGACCAGGAGTGGCTGTTGCCGCCGTCGGTTCATGATTTTGTTCCGCCTGGGCACTTGGCGCATTTCGTACGGGAGACGGTGCGCGAGGGGCTGGACCTGTCGGCGATCCGTGGGCGCTACGTCGAGGAGCGGGGCTATCCTCCGTATCATCCTGGGATGATGGTGGCTCTGCTGCTCTATGCCTACAGCCGCGGTGTCTATTCGTCTCGGCGGATCGCGCAGGCGTGCGAGGAGCGGGTGGACGTCATGGCGGTGACCGGGCTGAACAAGCCGGACTTCCGGACGATCAGCGAGTTCCGGCGGCGCCATTTGGCGGCGCTGGCGGATCTGTTTGCTCAGGTGCTGAAGCTGTGCCAGGCGGCGGGACTGGTGAAGCTCGGGCATGTGGCGGTGGACGGGACCAAGCTCAAGGCCAACGCCAGCCGCCACAAGGCGATGAGCTATGGGCGGATGAAGCAGGCCGAGCCGAAGCTGAAGGCCGAGGTGGAGGCTTGGCTGCGCCAGGCCGAGGCGGCGGATCGGGCGGAGGACGCGGAGCACGGCGTGGACCTTCGCGGCGACGAGATGCCGGACTGGGTGGCCGACAAGCAGAAGCGGCTGGAGCGCATCCGCGAAGCCAGAGCCCAGATCGAGGCCGAGGCGAAGACCGATCCGTCCGATCTCGATCCCGATGGACCCGGCCCGTCCTCGGGCATGCAGGCGCGGGGCAACCGCAAGCGCGGCGCGGACGCCGTGGTGCCGGACAAGGCCCAGCGCAACTTCACCGATCCGGACAGCCGCATCCAGCCGACCCGGGACGGCTTCATCACCGGCTACAACGGCCAGATCGCGGTCGATGGCTCTGATCGAGGCGATCCAGAAGGCCCATGACGGCAATTTCCTGGGCACCGTGGCGGAGACGGTGCTGCAGATCATCATCCACGTGCACTAACGAGGCTGTAAGTGCAATAGGCAACTCATCTAGCCCTAGCTCCAGACCCGGTTCCTAGGGTTAACGTACAACCAGTATTGAGAGAGTGCCTCTTCCCAAAGCGCTCTCGCGCGTGAATGCCATAACGCTTAGACGGTAGGCGGCAGCTCCCCATCTTTCATGATCAGGCTCCAGCAGAGGAAGGTGCCGTATAGCACCCCAGATGGGGGGGATATCTATCTTAGCGCGCTCTGCTGCCGACGACGCAAGCCAGGCCGCTACGGAGCAAGGTGGGCTTCGCGTCCATAGCCGGCGTGGCAGCTGCAAATGGGATGAACGCGTGGTGCATCGTTTTTTGGGTGGTAGCGGAGGAGGGACTCGAACCCCCGACACGCGGATTATGATTCCGCTGCTCTAACCAGCTGAGCTACTCCGCCCCAGGGTGCTGGCACGCGCGCGAACCGCGCCCAAGCCGCGACCGTGCGCAATATCGCCCCCATGCCGCGGAAGTCAAGGTCGGTGCCGCCGGCGTCGCCGGTCCAGAGCGGGCGCAACGCGCCGGCATGATTGCCGCGACGGGCGGGGCAAGGACGGTTTAGGTCGCAGTGCCTCCGGGTGGAGCTGGGCCCGTCTTCTCACGGTCGCCGGTATGGCTTGCCGCGACGGGCGCGGCAACGACGGCCAGGCTTGGCGGGCCGCATTGCGGCGTGTCCGGCTTCGGCCTCGGCAACCGCTTCGGGTTTCCACAGCGAGCGCGGCGATGACGATGCCGATGCGGCTTCCCACGACGTTGGCGCGGCGCAAGTGACGGCGACGGGCCACCGCCTCGCGGCTGCCTCACGAGGTTGCCGGACCTGGAAAGTTAGACCCGGGGGAGCGCTGGCCGGCGCCGCTTCTGATTGCCCTTGCGGGCGTTTTCGTCGGCGACCGGCTCAGCGTTCGTCCCCGGGCCCCTCCCCTCCCAGACCACCTCCCGCACGAGCGGCGTCGGCCGAAGCCGCTCCCGCGAGCGGCATCCGCGGTTGCGCCGTCTCTCGTCCCGTGGCCCCGGCCGCCTCCTCCCGCGGTCCGGCACACGGTCCGGCACACGGTCCCGCACGCGGTCCCGCCACCGACGCGTCGGCCTCTGCCGGCGGCGGCGGATCGAGCCGGATCTCGCCTCTCCGCGGCGGCCTCGTTCGCCGCGGCGACGGCCCGTAGTGGTTGACCAGCCTCCGGTTTGAGGCCGGGTCGGCTGCCGGATAGCAATCGGGATCAGCAATGGTGCGGTAGCAGTAGACCGGCTCGGCGTCGTAGACGGCCCGCTCGTAGGCCGACTCGTAGCCGCCGCAGCCGGCGAGGCTGAGCATCAGCAGGACGCCGGCGCACCAACCACTCGCCGCCCTGTCGACCTGCATGCTCATGACGCTGCCACCGCCTCGCCTCCCACGGAGTGATCCCGTATTGCGCGCATTGTAGCACAAGTTTCGTTCCTAAGCCGCAGAAAATACAACCATCGGCAGCATCCGTCTGCGTCGCCGTTGCTCGTCCCTGTCGCGGGCCAACCACACCCGTCGCCTCGCCACGGCCCGGCTCGGGGCTGGCCATGGGCGCCTTGACTTGCGCCTCGGGCGCAACCCAGTTCCGCGCAAGAATGGACGCGCGCGCCTGCGCCGCGCAACAACAGGACGCGAGCGGCCGCATCACGGATAGCGAAGGCGGACGCCGGGAGGACGGATGGGCGAGGCGGGCGAGGCGGGCGAGGCGGCGCTCGAGGTGCTGGACCTGCACAAGCGCTTCGGCTCGATCGAGGTGCTGAAGGGCATCTCGCTCTCCGCCCGCGATGGCGACGTCGTCTCCATCATCGGCGCCAGCGGCTCGGGCAAGAGCGCCTTCCTGCGTTGCCTCAACCTGCTGGAGTCGCCGGATGCGGGCGCGGATCGGCTTCGTCTTCCAGAGCTTCAACCTTTGGTCGCACCTGACCATCCTCGGCAACGTCATCGAGGCGCCGATCCACGTCTGCGGCATCCCGCGCGCAGAGGCTATCGAGCGCGCAGAGGCGCTGCTGGCCAAGGTTGGCATCGCCGAGAAGCGCCACGGGTGTTTCAGGCGCCAGCGTCGGAGCGTTGCCGCCAGTTCCTCGCGAGCAACCTGTAGACGCCTAGGCTGGCGGGGAACCGCTGCACGCAGACGGGACCAACAAGGGAGCGCCCAAATGAGCCGCAAGACTATCGCCACCGGCATGCTGCTCGCGTTCATGCTGATGGGCGGGGCGCGCGCCGAGGTGCTCAGGATCGGAACCGAGGGCGCCTATCCGCCGTTCAACCAGATCGACCCTTCGGGCGAGCTGATCGGCTTCGACATCGATATCGCCCAGGCGCTCTGCGACAACATGAAGGTGACGTGCGAGTTCGTCCGCCAGGACTGGGACGGGATCATCCCGGGGCTACTTGCACGCAAGTACGACGCAATCGTCGCCAGCATGTCGATTACCGAGGAGCGCAAGCAGGCGGCCGACTTCACCGACCCCTACTACTCGAACAAGCTCGGCTTCGTCGCCGCCGAGGGCGCCAAGCTCGATCCGGCGAACCTCAAGGGGAAAGTGATCGGGGCGCAGCGGGCGACCATCAGCGCCAGCTACCTCGAGGACCATCCGAGTAAGGGCGCCAAGGTGAAGCTCTACGACACCCAGGAGAACGCCTACCTGGACCTGGTGTCCGGGCGGGTGGACGTGATCCTGGCCGACATGCTGGTGAGCTACGAGTGGCTGAACTCGCAGGCGGGCGGTAGCTTCGCCTTCCTCGGCGAGCCCATCGACATCGGCGACAGGGTCGGCATCGCCGTGCGCAAGGGCGACACCGAGCTGCTCGCCCGGCTGAACGCGGCCTTGGCCGAGATCATCGCCGACGGCACCTACGAGGAGCTGAACGCCAAGTACTTCCCCTTCCCGATCTACTAGCGCGGACGATGAGATTGCGTGAACTCATGTCCGTCGTCGCGCGGACGGGCGTCACGCGCGGTCATGCCCTCACCCGACCCTCTCCCACTTGCGCGTCCCGCGCGCGGGAGAGGGAGGCGGGCGGCGCGAGGCCGGAGTCGCGCCTTGCGTCACAGGCATTCGAGGAACTTGATTGCCTCCCCGGCTGGCTCGCCCACGAGCGCACCGTCGCGCATCACCACCCGGCCGCCGACCACCGTCAGCATCGGCCAGCCGGTGACGGTCATGCCGTCGAAGGGCGTCCAGCGGCACCGGCTGGCGATCCAGCGGTTGGTGATCATCCGCCTGGCGTCGAGGTCGACGACGGTGAAGTCGGCACGGTAGCCGAGCGCGATCCGGCCGCGCCCGGCGACGTTGAAGATGCGCGCCGGTCCGGCGCTGGTGAGGTCCACCAGCCGCTCCAGGCTCAGCCGGCCCCTGGCGACGTGATCCAGCATCAGCGGCACCAGCGTCTGCACGCCGGGCATCCCCGACGGGCTTTCAGGATAGGGCTTGTTCTTCTCCTCGCGGGTGTGCGGCGCGTGGTCGGAGCCGATGCAGTCGACGAGTCCGTCGCGCAGGGCCTGCCACAGTGCGTCCCGGTGGCGGGCGTCGCGGATCGGCGGGTTCATCTGGACGAAGGTGTCGTGCTCCTCGTAACAGCCGGGCGCGGCCAGCGTCAGGTGCTGCGGGGTCACCTCGATGGTGGCGAGGTCGCGGTGGTCGCGGAGGATCACCATCTCCTCGGCGGTGCTGACGTGCAGGACGTGCACCCGCCGGCGCAGGCCCTCGGCCAAGCCCAGGAGCCGGCTCGTCGCCCGCGCCGCCGTCTCGGCGTCGCGCCACTCGGGATGCAGCGCCGGGTCGGCGCCGCCGCGGACGATGGTGAAACGCTCCTGCAGCCGCTGCTCGTCCTCGGCGTGCACGGCCATCCGGCGGCTGCCGTTGGCTAGCACCTTGGCGATGTTGGCATCGTCAGCGACCAGCAGGTTCCCGGTGGAGCTGCCCATGAACATCTTGACCCCGGCGCAGGCCGGCAGGCGTTCGAGCTCGCCGAGATCGCCCGCGTTCTCCGGCGTGGCGCCGATGTAGAAGGCCATGTCGACCCAGGCCCGGCCCTTGGCCCGGCGGCACTTGTCAGCCAGGTCCACGGCCGAGACGGTCGGCGGCCGAGTGTTTGGCATCTCGAAGACGGCGGTGACGCCGCCGAGTGCCGCTGCCGCCGTGCCGGTGGCAATGTCCTCCTTGTGCTCGAGCCCGGGTTCGCGGAAGTGCACCTGGCTGTCGATGACACCGGGGAGAATGTGCAGGCCGCGGCAGTCGAGAACTTCGCGCGCCTGCTCCGCCGGGATGGAGCCGAAGGCGGCGATCCGTCCGGCGCGCACGCCGACGTCGGTCTCGGCAAGCCCGCCGGGTAGGGCGCACGTCCCGCCGCGGAGGATCAGATCGAATGCGTCCGGCATTACGCCCCCCCGCGGGCAGTGGCGATCGCCCTGCCCACCTCGGCGCGGCCCGCCTCGTCCAGCGGCCGCTGTGGCGGCAGCGGCGCGCCGACGGGGAAGCCCATCAGCTCCAGCCCGCCCTTGACGCAGGCGGCGAGCGAGTACTTCGCGAAGGCCTCGTTGATCTGCCACAGTCGGCGCTGCAGCGCCATCGCCTCGTCCCACCGTCCGGCACGGCAGAGGTCGTAAAGCCGCACGCTTTCCGCCGGCAGCAGGCAGGCGGGGCCGGCCATCCAGCCCACGCCGCCGATCAGCATCACCGCCGCCGGGATGTGCGAGGAGGCAGCGAACACCTGGATCTTGTCGCCGACCCGGTTGAGCAGCGACAGCAGCCGGCCAGTGTTGACCGAAGCGTCCTTGATGTAGCGGATGTTGTCGATCTCGGCCAGGCGGGTGATGGCGGCAAGCGTCAGGTCGGCGCGCTGGAAGTTGGGGTTGGTGTAGATGACGATGGGCAGGTCCACCGCGCTGGCGACGGCGGTGAAGTAGTCGACGACCGCGTCCTCGCTCAAGGGGAAGTAGGCCTCGAGGACGGCGATGATGCCGTCGACGCCGAGGCCTTCGAAGGCGCGGGCCTGGCGGCGCGCCTCGGCGACGGTCGTCGCGGCGACGCCGGCGATGACGGGGACGCGACCGTTCGCCGCCTCCAGCGTCACCTCGACGACGCGCTGCTTCTGCGCCCAGTCGAGATAGGCGAACTCGCCGGTGCTGCCGAGGGGCGCAAGACCGTGCACCCCGGCATCGACGAGGTGATTGACGAGCCGCGCCAGCACCTCCGCCTTAACCCCGCCGTCGTCATCGACGGGCGAGACGAGGTACGGGAAGACGCCGTGGAACTCCGGCCCTGCCATTCCCTACCTCCCCCTTTCCCTTTAAAGCGGACGCGAGGGCGCCGCCGCGCCCGTGTACCCCGCTTCGCCGGCGAAGCCAATGCCAGCCGCGACGATCAGGCCACCAGGTTGAGCCGCATCACCGGTCGTTCCGGCTTTCGCCGCGCCACCTCGCGGAAGCGGCGCGGTCGAACATGGTCTTGGTGCCATGCCACAGCCACTGCCCGGGCGAGCGCCCCGGCTTGTCGATGGGGTAGGCTTCGAGAATGTATGCGCCGCAGCCGCGCGCGTGGGCGATGGCGTGGCGCAGCAGTGCGGCGGCCACACCGGCCCCGCGATAGGGGCTCGGGACGACGAAACAGACGATCGACCACACGGGGTGGTCGTCCACCGGCTTCATGACCGGCGACCGTCTCAGCTTCGAGAACGCCTCGCGCGGCCCGAGCGATACCCAGCCGATGGGGCGGCCGCCCGCGTCGTAGCCGATCAGCCCGGGCGCCGAGCCCGCCTCCGCAAGTGCGCATCCTCTCCTTCCGGACCTCGGCGAGGATCATCCCGCCAGGCGGGATCTGTCGGCCGGTTTCGCAGTACTCCATGCACCAGCAGCCACGGGCGAACGAGCAGCCTTTCTCGCTGAACAACGCCTCCAGATCGGTGAAGCGGTCCGGGTTCAACGGCTGCGCGCTGACGATTGTCCTCGGCATCCAGCGGCTGTCGCTGGTCTGTTGCGCTCTGATGATGTTACCGGCCCCCGTCGGCTGCAGCGCTATGTCGTTCACGTCTTCAGCCGGACGCCGCGGCCGCGGCCTACGCTCTCGGCCCCCTCGTTGATGAGCTCGATGCCGAGCGCATCCAACGCCGCGACGAGCTTCATCAGAGAATTGACGTTGCCGCGAATGGTCCCGTTGCTCGCCTCCATCCGCTGGATCGTCGGAAGCGAGAGGCCGGAGGCCTGAGCGAGCTGGCGTTGATCGACCCCGGCCAGCGCTCTTGCGGCCTTGAGCTGAGCTGCAGTTATCATGTTTAATGCATCTATCCTGCCCCGCGGGCGTTGACAAGAGCCGTTCCGGACATCGATACTCTCAGCCTCGGCCGTTGCTGCGTCGTCGCCACTGCCGCCGACGCGGATCGCGCTGGCGAGGACGCTTACCACGTTTCGCGGCGTTTCGACGGGTGGTTGGGACGAAGGCATGCGCGGTTCTGAGCTGTATCGCAGGTATCTCGACAGGATCGGCGCCATCGCCGCGGTCGGCACAACGGCACCGGGCTGGGAAAAGCGGGTCGAGGCGGCGGTCAAGCAGTTCCACCTTGAGACGATGGCGATGGCGCGAATGCCTTTCCGCAGCCTTCGCGACGACATGGCCGCGGATCTGGAAAGCCGGGCCGGGAGCCATTCCGTCGCCTCCGCCCGCGAGGTGTTCTCGCTGGCGGCTCGGCGCGTCCGAAGCCTGTAAGCGAACCGCTCGTGGCCGAAGCGGGCGCTGCCATTGCCGCGGCGGTGGCGGCGCAAGCGTAGCCTACCCTCGGCCTGCGCCTCATGGCCGCCTCCTCCAGATCCTCCAACTTTAGAGTGCCCGAGCACATGGCGAAGCCCCCAGGGACGGCCGCGCGGGGTCCCCAGCCGACCTTCGGCGAGCTGTTCACGCCGAAGCTGGTGACGGTCCTGCGCGAGGGCTACGGGCCCGCCAACCTGAAGGCCGACGCGGTAGCGGGGCTTACGGTCGCAATCGTCGCCTTGCCGCTTTCCATGGCGATCGCGATTGCTGCCGGGGCCTCGCCCGCTCAGGGGCTCTACACCGCGATCATTGGCGGCTTTCTGGTCTCAGCCTTCGGCGGCAGCCGGTTCCAGATCGGCGGCCCCGCGGGCGCCTTCATCGTTCTCATCGCCGCGACCTTGCAGGCGCACGGCATGGACGGCCTCCTGCTCGCCACCATCCTGTCCGGCTTGATCCTAATCGCCATCGGCCTCCTTCGCCTCGGCACCTACATCAAGTTTATTCCCTACCCGGTCACGGTGGGATTTACGGCCGGCATCGCCGTCATCATCTTCGCCAGCCAGCTCAAGCAGCTCCTGGGGCTGACCTTGGTCAGCGCCGAGCCGGGGCCGCTCCTGGAGAAGATCCCGGTCCTCTGGTCCAGCCTGCCGACGGCCGAGCCGGCCACGATCATGCTGGTGCTCGTGACCATCGCGATCATTGCAGGGTTGAAGCAGGTTCGCCCGCGCTGGCCGGGGCTCCTGATCGCGGTGAGCGCAGCGACCGTCGTCGCCGCCGTTTTCGATCTTCCGGTTGCGACCATTGCCACGGAGTTCGGCGGCATTCCGAGCACGCTGCCGTCGCCGTCGCTGCCGCGCATCAGTTTGGCCAGGCTGGAGGCGGTTCTGCCCAGCGCCATCGCCTTCGCGCTGCTCGGCTCGATCGAGTCCCTGCTTTCGGCCGTCGTTGCCGATGGAATGACCGGGCGGCGCCACCGCTCCAACTGTGAGCTCGTCGGCCAGGGCATCGCCAACCTGACGTCGGGGCTGTTCGGCGGCATCTGCGTCACCGGCACGATCGCCCGGACGGCGATGAACGTGCGTGCTGGCGCCCACGGGCCGGTCGCAGGCATGCTCCACGCCGTCCTCCTCCTGGCCTTCATGCTGGCCGCGGCCCCGCTGGCAGGCTTCATCCCCTTGGCGAGCCTCGCCGGCGTCCTTGCCGTCGTTGCTTGGAACATGATCGAGACACAAGCCATCGCCACGCTCATCCGGGCGTCGTGGGGCGACGCGGCGGTGCTGGTCACGACGTTCCTGCTCACGATCTTCCGCGACCTCACCGAGGCGATCGTCGTCGGCTTCGCCCTCGGCTCGGTGCTGTTCATCCAGCGGATGTCCAAGACCACCGCGATCGAGAGCCACGGGCCGCCCCTCGTTCCCGAGGATAAGGCGGACGATAGCGGCCGTGACCGTACGCCCTATGACCAGACCATGGGCAAGGATCCAAACGTCGTCGTCTACCGCATCTCCGGCGCCTTCTTTTTCGGCGCGGCCGCTTCGATCGGTTCCGTGCTCGACCGCATCGCCGACACGCACCGGGCCCTGGTCATCGACTTCACGGCCGTGCCCTTCCTCGAACTCGACAGCGGCGAACACCATCGAGAGCTTGGCGCACAAAGCGGCCCGCAGGGGCGTCAAGGTGGTCCTGACCGGCACGTCGCACGGCATCCGCCAGGAGCTGTTCGCGCATGCGATCAAGCCGCCGCTGGTCGGCTACGACAGAACCATCCAGACAGCGCTGCGGAAGCTCCGCCCCACCCGCAGCCTTGCCGAGGCTTGACCTTCGCTCGAAGCAGGGGCCTCAGAGGAGGCCGAGCCTCGCCAGTTCCGCCGCCATCTCCGCCGGCAGCTCCTCGTCCAAGCGGCGCGCGCCCGCATCGTCCGCGTCGGCTGGCGCATCCTCGGCCTTGAGGTAGCGCCAGCCCTGGAAGGGGCGCTGCGGCCGCGGCACGGTTTCCACCAGGACCGGATCGAGGACGAGCAGGCAAGGACCCGTCGGGGTGCCCGCAGCGGCGGCGATGCCCGGTTCGATCCCGACCAGCCGCTGGCGGACCCGGATGACGCCGCGGACCACCCAATAGAGCGAGCCGCCAGCGAGAAGCTCCTCGGCGCGCTTCGGCGCGTGCCGCGTCGGGTGCGTCACGCTTGCCCCGCCGCCGCGAGGCCGGTCCTGAAAGGCCCGGATGTCGGCGACGCTGTCGGCGCCGACGGCCAGCTTGATGAGGTGCAGCGTCATGCCGGACAGCGGGCCGCGAGGGCCTGCGCCGCCTTCGAGGCCGGGCGTCTGCCGAGGACCCCGCAGATGAACCGCCCCGCCTCGGCGACGGCGGCGAGGTCGACGCCGGTGCGCACGGCGAGGCCGTCCAGCATGTAGAGCACGTCTTCAGTGGCGACGTTGCCGGCCGCGCCGGGCGCGAACGGGCAGCCGCCGAGGCCGGCGACGGAGGCGTCGACGACGCCGATGCCGGCGTCCAGGCAGGCGAGGATGTTGACCAAAGCCTGGCCGTAGGTGTCGTGGAAATGGACGGCCAGAGCCTCGCGCGGCACCCCTGCCGCCACCGCCTCGGCCATCGCCACGGCGCGCGCCGGCGTGCCGGTGCCGATGGTATCGCCGAGCGAGATCTCGAAGCAGCCGATCGCCTGCAGCGCCGCCGCGACCTGGGCCACGGCCGCCGCTGGCACCTCGCCCTCGTAAGGGCAGTCGAGGACGCAGGACACGTAGCCGCGAACCCGAACGTCGGCGTCGCGAGCGGCGGCGCAGACCTCCGCATAGCGCTCCAGGCTCTGGGCGATGGAGCAGTTGAGGTTGCGCTGCGAGAAGCTTTCCGACGCGGCGGCGAAAACCGCGACCTCGCCGGCGCCGGCGTCCATCGCCCGGCGGAAGCCCTCGATGTTGGGGACGAGCACCGGATAGCGGGTGCCGGAGCGGCGGCAGATGCCGGCCAGCACCGCCGCCGTGTCCCCCATCTGCGGCACCCGCGCCGGCGAGACGAAGCTGCCGGCCTCGATCACCGGTAGCCCCGCCGCCGCGAGCCGCTCGATCAGTTCTACCTTGACGGCGGTCGCGACCGGGGCAGGCTCGTTCTGCAGGCCGTCGCGGGGTCCGACCTCGACGACCGTAACCGCGTGCGGCAGGCGCACCCGCGCTCCCTCAGACGCGCTGGCGGGCAGAGCAGGTGCGAATGCCGAGCAGGCGGTACGCCGGGCACCAGCCCACCAGCGCGGTCATCAACGGCACCACGCCGATCCAGCCCCACGGCGTCTGCGGGCCGACGAACACCAGCGAGATGAGCACGAGGCCGAGCACGATGCGGGCGATCCGATCGATGCTGCCGACGTTCTTTTCCATCATCATCACTCCCATCCAGATGCGGCGCAGCCGCGCCAGCCGCGAGCAAAGCACGCCTGCGCGCCCCGAGCCAGCGGCTCCGTTTCCGGCCTGCCTTTGGACCGGCTCGGCGTCCGGCTGGCGAAGGCCAAATTGCGCGGTCCGGGCAGGCATGCTAAGGCGATGGCAAAGGGACGCGACGCTTAAGACGGGCCTTAAGCCGACGGGATGGAGAGGAAGCGGGGATGCCGATCAAGAGGCTGGCGAGCGGTTTTCTTGAGTTCAAGGAGAAGTCCTACGAGACGAAGAAGGATTTCTTCCTCAAGCTCGCCGAGCGGCAGGAGCCGCGGATCATGATGATTGCCTGCTCGGATTCGCGGGTTGACCCGGCGATCCTCACCAACACCGAGCAGGGGGAGGTGTTCGTCGTCCGCAACGTCGCCAACCTCGTTCCGCCCTGCGACCTGGACGACGCCAAGCACGGCACCAGCGCCGCCTTGGAGTTCGCCGTCACCGCCCTGGAGGTCGAGCACATCATCGTTATCGGCCATCGCGGCTGTGGCGGCATCAAGTCGTTGCTCATGGCCGACCCGAACCTCGGCGTGCAGCACCCGTTCATCCACAACTGGATGAACATCGCCGATGAGGCGAAGAGGCGCACCCTGATCATCGCCCGCAGCCAGCCGCTCGACGTTCAGCTCAAGATCCTCGAGCAGGAGGCCATCAAGACCTCGCTGGCGAACCTCTTGAGCTTTCCCTGGATCCGCGACCGCGTGGACAGCAATATCCTCCGCCTGCACGGCTGGCACTACGACCTCTACGACGGCAACATGTACGTCTACGTCCCGGAGAACGACCGCTTCGAACCGCTGACCCTTGAGCTTGCGAGTCGGCTGCAGGAGTCCTGAAACCCGTCCATCGCTCTCGGCGCGCTAACCGCTCCTTAACCCCGATTCGGCGATACCTCACGGCAGTTGCGCCCGCGCCTGCGCGGCCCGCTGGGCCCGCACGGATATCGGAGTGTGGTCCGTGAGCATCGTTCGGTCCGCCGGCTATACTGCCAGCCTCCTCGCCTTCACCCTTCTCGCCGCGGTGGCCGCGGCGCCGACGCAAGCGGACGACGGAGAGGATAGCGGCTTCCCCGGCGAGTTCGAGGCGGAAGTCGGCCTCGTCTCTGACTATGTCGATCGGGGCATCTCCAACAGCGACGAGCACGCGGCCGTGCAGGGCGGCATCAGCTACTCGATCGGCACCGGCCTTGGCGACACCTCCGCCTACGCCGGCTTCTGGGGGTCGAGCGTCGACTTCGACGACGGCGGCGAGGCGACGGTCGAGCTCGACTGGTACTTCGGCCTCAACGGCACCGTCCCGGGAACCGAACTCGCATGGGATGTGGGCGGCGCCTACTACACCTATCCGGGCGCCAGCAGCAGCCTCGACTATGACTACTGGGAGATCCCGGTCATCCTCAGCCACCCCCTCTGGGAGGCGGTGACCGTCACCGGCAGCTATTTCTTCTCGCCGGAGTACTTCGGCGAGGCCGGCCAGGCGCACTACCTCAACGCGGCGCTGAGCTGGGACATCCCCATCGATCCGGTCACGCTCACGCTCGGCGCCGCCACCGGCCGCCAGTGGATCGAGGACAACGCCTGGGCGGGCGTCGAGGACTATCAGGACTGGTCCATCGGCATCAGCGTCAGCTACGACGCCATCAGCGTCGGCCTCGACTACACCGACACCAACCTGAGCAAGAGCGAGTGCTTTGGCGGGACGACGGTGTGCGACCCGCGCCTCGTGCTGCGCGTCGGCGCGGCGTTGTAAGCAGCGGCCGAGGAGGCAAACACATGAACATCCGCCAGAAGTGCGCCGCCGCCATCGCCGCCTCGCTGGCGATCTCCGCCTTCCTCAACATCGCCGTCCTCCGGGTCTCGGTGTTCCCAAGCTTCATCGAGTTGGAGGAGCAGGAAGCTACGAGCGATATCCACCGTGCCGTCGCCGCCATCGAGGCGAAGATCGCCAGCACCGCCCTCACTGTGCGCGACTATGCCAACTGGGATGAGAGCTACACCTTCGCCCTGGAAGGAGGCGACGAGTACTTGACGCAGACCTACGCCACTGCCTCAGTCGCACACTTGAGCATCAATTTCGTCTCGATCCATGACCGGAACGGCAAGGTGCTGTTCCAGGCGTCCTACAAGACCGGCGCCGAGGAATTGCAGCCGCCGGGCCCGCTGGCGCTCTCGGTGATCGACCCGCGCGGAGTCCTGCTCGCAACCTCCGACGGGGGCGGGCGCGGCGGCCTGCTGATGACGGCGAACGGGCCGCTGATCATCGCGTCCCGGTCGATCCTCAGGAGCGACGTTGAGGGCCCCTTCGCCGGCACCTTCATTATGGCGCGGTATCTGGACGAGCACATGGTCGCCGATCTGAACGAAGCGACGCACGTAGCCTTCCGGCTCATCAACGCCGCGAGGCCCGAGGATCTGGATGCCGAGGCCGCGGCCGCCCGTGACGGCCTCCTCCAGGGTGCGGAAAACATGATCGCCGATGCCCGCGACGGAAAGCTTGCCGTCTACGCCTTGCTCCGCGACCTCAACGATCAGCCGGCGGTGCTTGTCCGCGCCACGATAGATCGATCGATCTCGCAGGCCGGGCTGGAAGCGTTGCTGCTCGCGGTCGGCGGCATCGTCGCCGCCGGTCTGGTCGTGCTGGCGGTCACGACGGCTCTGCTGCAGCGCCTGCTCGTCGGCCCGATCTCGCGTCTCACCCGGCACCTCGTGGCCGTCGGCAGCAGCGGCGACCTGTCGCGCCGCCTCGGCCTCGAGCGCGCCGACGAGATCGGCCTTCTGGGGCGTCAGTTCGACGACATGCTGGAGAAGCTGGCCGAGGCCCGCAGCCAGTTGCTCGAGCAATCGTACAGCGCCGGGATCGCCGAAATGGCCGCCGGCGTCCTGCACAACATTCGCAACCAGTTGGCGCCGCTGAGCCTGCGGCTCGGCCGCCTCGAAGCGGCCCTCGACAAGACGACGAACAACAAGCTGGCTCGCGCGATCGAGGAGCTGAAATCGCTAGACGGCTGCCCGGAGAGAACGGAGAAGATCCTTCGGTTCGTCGAGCTATCGTGCAAGCGGGCGAGCGACCTGCAAGCGGAGATGGTCGACGAGATGAAGAGCGTCGCCCAGGACTTCGTCCGCATCGAGAACGTCTTGCGCGAACTCGATCAGTTCAGCCGCAGCCAGTCTTCGGCGAGCGAGGTCAACCTGATCCGCGTGGTGCGCGAGACCGTGGCGATGCTGCCAAAGTACCCGGACATCGAGGTGACCATCCGCATCGACCCGGCGATCGAGACGCTGCCCGCCGGTCGCGGCCGAGCCGTTCGCGCTCAAGCACGTCGTCCAGAACCTGCTGGTGAACGCCATCGAGGCGATGACCGCCGCCGGCAAGACGCTCGGAACCATCGATATCGGGGCGGCGGTGAATCGTGACGGCGGCACGCCCCACATCGACCTCCAGATCCGCGACGAGGGGATCGGGATTGCAGCCGACAAGCTCGAGCAGATCTTCGTCCGCGGCTTTTCCACCAAGGCGGGGGAGAAGCGCGGCACCGGGCTGCACTGGTGCGCCAACAGCATGCTGGCGATCGGCGGCAAGATCGTCGCCGAAAGTCCCGGACCGCAGCAGGGCGCGACGATGCACCTGATCATTCCCGCGAGCACCCGACCGGCCAAGGAGGCCGCCTGACCATGACCAATCCGATCGTCCAGACGGAGGGGAACGCGGTGAGCGCGGCGCGCATCCTGGTCGTCGATGACGAGCAGCGCATCCTCGACGAGTACGCCTACGTTCTCGGCCAGCCGCCGGCCTTGAAGGAGGGACAGAAGGCCCTCGACGACCTCGAAGCCGAACTGTTCGGCGACCGCGAGCCGGCTTCCGAAGAACCCGTGATGTTCGACGTGATGACCTGCCGCCAGGGGCAGGACGCTGTCGTCGCGGTCGAGCAGGCCGTGCGGAGCAACAAGCCCTTCTCCGTCGTCTTCCTCGACGTCCGCATGCCGCCGGGGATCGACGGCGTGACCACGGCCGAGCGCATTCGCGCCCTCGACCCCTCGATCAACATCGTCTTTGTCACCGGCTATTCGGACGTGAGGCCGGAGGCGATGGCCGAGCGGGTGCCGCCAGCCGACAAGATGATCTACTGCCAGAAGCCACTGCAGGCGAGCGAGCTCAAGCAGTTCGCCCGGGCGCTGTCGGCGAAGTGGCTGGCGGAGCAGCGGCTGCGAGACGATGCAGGCGCGGCTGCATCAACTCATCACCTCGACCTCGGTCGTAATCTACAGCAGCAAGCCGAACGGCGTGGACACCACCTTCATCAGCGCCAACGTCCGCGAGCAGTTCGGCTTCGCGCCCGAGGACTTCCTCAACGACGGCCGGCTCCGCCTCAACCGCGTCCACCCCAACGACGTCGACGGGCCTCGCGGCGCATCTCCGCCGCCTGCCGGAGCTCGGCGAGATCACCTACGAGTACCGGTTCCGCCGCGCGGACGGCGAATACCGCTGGGTCACCGACCAGATGAAGCTGATCCGTGGCGGCGACGGCGAGCCGCTGGAGGTGGTCGGCTGCTGCCTCGACGTCAGCGAGCGCCGCCTCGCCGAGGAGAGGATCCGCTATCTCGCCTACTTCGACAGCCTGACGGGCCTACCCAACCGCACCTTCATGCGCGAAGTGCTGGATTACGCGTTGGCGAACGCGGCCCGGCATGAGCGCGTCGTCGCCGTCCTGTTCCTGGACATCGACCACTTCAAGCGGATCAACGACACCCTTGGTCACGACGCCGGCGACAGCCTGCTGCGGGAGGTGGCGCAGCGGCTGCAGGCCTCGGTGCGCGCCGCCGATCAGGTCTCGCGGCGGAACGAGCCGGCGCTGCCGGACGTCGCCGGCGGCCAGGCCGTCTCCCGCCACGGCGGCGACGAGTTCGTCGTCATCCTGAGCGAGATTGCCTCCGCCGAGGCCGCATCCATGGTGGCGCACAGGATCGCCGAGAGCCTGATGGTCCCCGTCCGGCTCGCGCACGACGAGATCACCGTGACCGCCAGCATCGGCATCAGCATGTTCCCCAAGGACGGGACCGATGCGGAAAAGATCCTGAAGCACGCCGATGCGGCGATGTACAACGCCAAGGAAAACGGCCGCAACCAGCACCGGTTCTTCACCGAGGACCTGAACGAGCGGGCGTCGCGCCGCTTTTCCCTGGAAACGCGGCTGAGAAAAGCGCTCGATCGCGGCGAGTTCCGCCTGCACTACCAGCCGCGGGTCGACATCCGCGCCGGCGTCGTCGTCGGCGCGGAGGCCTTGCTGCGCTGGGAGCAGCCGGACACGGGGTTGATCTCGCCGCTCGAGTTCATCCCCATCGCCGAGGAGCTTGGCCTGATCGTCCCGATCGGCGAATGGGTCCTCGACGAGGCCTGCCGCCAGACCGTCGCCTGGCGCGCCGCCGGTCTGCCGCCGCTCACGATCTCGGCAAACCTCTCGGCCATGCAGTTCAAGAGCCAGCGCCTGCCGAGAATGATCTTGAGCGTCCTCGGCCGTACGGGGCTGGATCCGGCGAGCTCTCGAGCTGGAGCTGACCGAGAGCATGCTCATCGAGGACACCGAGGCCAGCAGCGTCATGCTCGTCCAGCTCAAGGACATCGGGCTGAAGCTCTCGATCGACGACTTCGGCACCGGCTACTCGTCGCTAAGCTATCTCAAGCGCTTCCCGCTCGATGCGCTGAAGATCGACCGGTCGTTCGTGCGCGACATCACCACCGACAAGAACGACGCCGCGATCGTCAGCGCCACCATCGGCCTGGCCCACAACCTCAACCTGCGCGTGGTCGCCGAGGGTGTCGAGCGGCAGGTTCAGGTGGACATCCTCCTGGCCCAAGGCTGCGACGAGGCGCAAGGATACCTGTTCAGCCGGCCGCTGCCGCCGGCCGCGTTCCAGCGCTGGGTCCTGGATCGTGCGGAAGGTTTGGATATCGCCGGCGCGCTTCAGCAAGCCTGACGGCGCTGCCCGGGCTCGCGGCTAGAGCCGCTGGCGTCTAGCAAGGCCGCGAGCGGCCCCGAGCGCACCGACGCGGCTATCCGCGTCGACCCCGCGTACTACCGCTCGTCCTAGTGCAGAGGCCGCCCGCGCGCCGTGAATACCCTCGTCATCGCCGCTCGTGTTCGCCGATCCACGTCGTCTGCACCCCGTCAGCTGCACGCCCGCTTGTGCCGCTCGTCTCCCTGCACGCGCACCGCTTGCTTCTACCGCTCGTTTTCTACCGCTCGCCTAGGGCTCGGCGTTCCGGCTCCACCGGCGCCGCCGGCCCCTGCTGCTCGTCGAGGCGCAGGCCGGCGTCGTCTTCCCTAGTGAAGATCACCGCCTCGTCCCGTGCGCTATAGTTGAGGACCCGGCGCGACCACTCGTCCAGCATGTCGAGGTCGAGGCTTTCCAAGCGGAGCAGGCTGACCCGCTTCTCCAGGGTGAGGCGCTCGGCACGGATCGCCTCGAGGTCGGAGCGGGCCTCGACCACGTCGCGATCCAACGCCTTCCAGGCGAGCAGGCCGCGGTCGCCATGGATCGCGTGATAGGCGAAGTAGCCGACCACGCCGAGGCCGACCAAGGCAATGACAGCCTGCGGCAGCCGCTTGCGGATCTCCGCTGTCCGCGGCAACAGGCGCGACGGCGCCTCGGGAAGATCGAACTCGCTCATCACGCGCTTAATATGGCCTCTGCCCCGCCAGATCCAGCCTCGCCGGAGAGCCCGTGCGTCCTTCATCGGCTTGACGCGTCCTAGCTGCGGCCCTAGAAGACGCGGAGTCGGCGAGGGCGCGGTGGCTCGGGCCAATCTGCGGCCTATCTCTCTTGCGCGCCCCAACGGCGTCAGATCCTGGATTGAGAAGGCCTGCGGGTGTTCGACAGCCTCAGCGATCGCCTGGGAAAGATCTTCGACCGCCTGAACAAGCGCGGTGCGCTTACAGAGTTCGACGTGGGCGAGGCGCTGCGCGAGGTGCGCGTCGCCCTGCTCGAGGCGGACGTGGCGCTGCCGGTGGTGAAGGACTTCATCGCCTCGGTCAGGAAGCGCGCGGTCGGCCAGGACGTGCTGCGCAGTGTCACGCCGGGGCAGATGGTCATTAAGATCGTCAACGACGATCTGATAGAGATGCTGGGCGGCAAGGCCGAGGGCGAGGCCGCCGACGGCGCCGGGCTCAACCTCGCGGCGACGCCGCCGGTGCCCCTCCTCCTCGTCGGCCTGCAGGGCTCGGGCAAGACCACGACCGCCGGCAAGATCGCCCTTCGCCTGCGCAAGCGGGAGAAGAAGCGGGTGCTGATGGCCTCGCTCGACGTCTATCGGCCGGCGGCGCAGCACCAGCTTGCCGTGCTCGGCGAGCAGACCGACACGCCGGTGCTGAAGGTTGAACCCGGGGAGAAGCCGGTCGAGATCGCGCTCAGGGCGATGGAGACCGGGCGCAAGCAGGGCTTCGACGTCGTCATCCTGGATACCGCTGGCAGGCTGACCGTCGACGACGCGATGATGGCCGAGGCGGCGGCGGTCAAAGAGGCGGTGCGGCCGCTGGAATTGCTGCTAGTCGCCGATGCCATGACCGGTCAGGACGCCGTTAACGTCGCCCGCGCCTTCCACGAGCAGGTCGGGATCACCGGCATCGTGCTCACCCGCGTCGATGGCGATGCCCGCGGCGGCGCGGCGCTGTCGATGCGCGCCGTCACCGGCATGCCGATCAAGCTCATGGGCGTCGGCGAAAAGCTGGACGCGCTCGAGGCTTTCCAGGCGGAACGGGTGGCGGGGCGCATCCTCGGTATGGGCGACGTCGTCGGCCTGGTCGAGCGCGCCTCCGAGGTGATCCAGCGCGAGGACGCCGAGAAGCTCGCGAGCAAGATCGTCAAGGGCGAGTTCACCCTCGAGGACATGGCGGCGCAGTACAAGCAGATCCGCAAGATGGGCGATCTGAAGGGCCTGCTCGGCATGCTCCCCGGCATTGCGAAGATGAAGAAGCAGCTCTCGGAGGCGAAGGTCGACGACAAGATGATCGCCCGCCAGGAGGCGATCATCCTGTCGATGACCCCGGCGGAGCGGCGTAACCCCAAGCTCCTCAATGCGTCGCGGCGACGGCGGATCGCCGCCGGCGCGGGCAGCACGGTCGCGGACGTCAACCGGCTGCTCAAGCAGCATCAGCAGATGAGCGCGATGATGAAAAAGGTGGGCAAGCTCGGCAAACGCGGGCTCATGGGTGGTGGACTTCCCCCGGGGCTGATGCCGCCGATGCCGCCAGGGCGCTTTTAGGGCGGTGGTTTTTAGCTAAGGTTTGCACCGGAACGTAACCGGCGTCGTCGCGAGCCGCGAAGCGGTGCGGTAGCCGCCTCACCAGCCCTCCGCGGCCTCCCTCTCCCTCAGGAAGGGGGTTGGGGCGCGCGGGCAGCCGCTTCGTCGCAATGGACGCGGTTGTTCCAAAGGATTTTGAGTGGACGAAAAGGACCTAACGAACCCATGGCTTTGCGATTGCGTTTGACCCGAGGGGGCGCGAAGAAGCGGCCCTTCTACCGGATCGTGGTGGCGGATGCGCGCAGCCCCCGCGACGGGCGCTTCATCGAGGTGCTCGGCACTTACAACCCCATGCTGGCCGGCGACCATCCGGAGCGGGTGGTGCTGAAGGAGGAGCGGCTGCGCCATTGGCTCAGCGTCGGCGCCACCCCCAGCGACCGGGTTGCCAGGTTCTGCGCCACCGCCGGGCTGATGGAGCCGCCGGTGCGGGCTGAGCAGACGAAGAAGCCGATGCCGAAGAAGAAAGCGCAGGACCGCCTGGCCGCCGCCGCCGGCGAGGCCGGCGCCTAGCCGGCTACGGCATCGCTGTGGCCGCAGCGGGTTCGCCCCGGATGGTCTGCCTGGGCGTCGTGACCGCGCCCCACGGAGTCCGTGGCGAGGTGAGGATCCGCAGCTTCACCGCGCGGCCGGAGGACGTTGTGGCCTACGGCGAGCTCTGCGACGAGGCCGGCGATCGCCGCTTCCGCGCCCGCTGCCGTGGCGTGGTGCGGGGCGCGGTCGTGGCCAAGATCGACGGCGTCGACGATCGCGACGCGGCGGAGCGGCTGAGGGGCGTGGGGCTGCATGTGGCGCGCGCGATGCTCCCGACCACCGGCGATGACGAGTACTACCACGCCGACCTCATCGGCCTGCGCGCCGAGCTGATCGCCGCCGAGGACGAGGCTCCGCAGGCGTTAGGCGTGGTGAGCGCGGTTGAGGATTTTGGCGCCGGGCCGGTCCTGGAGATCGCCCGAGGCGGCAAGCCGCCGGTGATGGTGCCCTTCACCCGCGAGGTCGTGCCGATCGTCGATCTTGCGGCAGGCCGCATCGGCATCGCCGGCGTCCCCGGCCTGCTCAGCGACGCCGGCGCAGAGCCGCCGGACACTTCGGCAGACGACCGGCCCGCCTCGTAGCGCAGGTTGCATAGGCCTCGATGTACCAGCAAGAGGACACCGTCATCGCGACCGCGAGCGAAACGACGCGGGTGGCGATCCAGCAGGAGCGACGTGACTGGATTGCTTCGTCGGCTTCGCCTCCTCGCAATGACGTCGATGGTTTCATTTGAGCCATGGACGAGGACCAGCCGCCGTCGCCGGCGCGGCCGTGGACCGCGCGGGTGCTCACCCTATTCCCCGAGATCTTTCCCGGGCCGCTCGGCGCATCCCTGAGCGGCCAAGCCCTTTCTCGGGGCCTGTGGCGGCTCGAAACGTTGGACATCCGCGCCTTCGCGAGCGATAAACACGCCACTGTCGACGACGCGCCGTTTGGCGGCGGACCGGGTATGGTCATGCGGCCGGACGTGGTCGATGCGGCGATTGCCGCAGGCCTGAGCTCGCCGCCGGAGCTGCCGCTGGTCTATCTCACGCCTCGCGGTCGGCCGCTCGATCAGGCCTGGGTCAAGGAGTATGCCGCCGGGCCGGGGCTCGTGCTTCTCTGCGGCCGTTACGAGGGCGTCGACGAGCGGGTCATCGCGGCACGCCGGCCGATCGAGGTCAGCCTCGGCGATTTCGTCCTGGCGGGCGGGGACGTCGCGGCGATGGTGTTGATCGAGGCGTGCGTGCGCCTGCTGCCCGGCGTCATTGGCGAGCCGGACGCGTTGAGGGAGGAGAGCTTCGAGCAGGGCCTGCTCGAGTATCCGCACTACACCCGGCCGCGGGAGTGGCAGGGGCGGGGCGTGCCGGAGGTGCTGTTATCCGGCGACCATGGGCGGATCGCTCGTTGGCGGCGCGAGGAAGCGGAACGATTGACGCGGGAGCGACGGCCCGACCTGTGGGCTCGCTACCTGGACGAGGCGGGCGCAGGCGTCATTGAGGCCTGCCGGCTCCCGCCCATATGTGGCAGCAAGCAGTAAGGACGACGCGCGATGAACATCATTCAACAGCTCGAGCAAGAGCAGATCGTGAGGCTCAGCGCCGATCGCTCGGTGCCCTATTTTGCTCCCGGCGACACCGTCAGGGTGAAGGTGAAGGTCGTCGAGGGCTCGCGCGAGCGGGTGCAGGCCTTCGAAGGCGTATGCATCGCCAGGCGCAACCGCGGCCTGAATTCGTCCTTCACCGTCCGCAAGATCTCCTACGGGGAAGGCGTCGAGCGGGTGTTCCCGCTGTACTCGCCCAATGTCTCGGGTATCGAGATCGTCCGCCGCGGCGACGTCCGCAGGGCCAAGCTCTATTACCTCCGGGCGCTCCGCGGCAAGCGCGCGCGCATCTCCGAGAAGACCGACGGCTTCGCCGCCAAGGTGGCGCAGGAAGAACGCGACGCCGCCACCCGCGAGAAGCAGGACGCCCTGGCGCGGAGCAGGAACAAGAACAAGGCCAAGGCCGAGGCGGCCGCGGCCGCGGCCTTAGAATAGGAGGGCGCAGCCGGCCCGGTATCGGTGCGGCGCGACACGAGGGCGAGGGCATGACGAAGGCGCGGACGCTCTTCGATAAGATCTGGGACGCGCACGTCGTCGACGTCCAGGACGACGGCACCTGCGCGCTCTACATCGATCGCCACTTGGTCCACGAGGTGACCAGCCCGCAGGCCTTCGAGGGCCTGCGCATGGCCGGGCGGCTCGGTGCGCCGGCCGGAGGCGACCCTGGCGGTGGCCGATCACAACGTGCCGACCACCGACCGCTCGCAGGGCATCGTCGACGCCGAGTTCGCGCCTGCAGGTCGACACCCTGGCTGCGAACTGCGCCGAGTTCGGGGTGCGCTACTTCTCCATGGACGACGTGCGCCAGGGCATCGTCCACATCATCGGCCCGGAGCAGGGCTTCACCCAGCCGGGCATGACCATCGTCTGCGGCGATTCCCACACGTCGACCCACGGCGCCTTCGGGGCGCTGGCCTTCGGCATCGGCACGTCCGAGGTCGAGCACGTGCTGGCGACGCAGACCCTGCTGCAGAAGCCGGCGAAGAACATGCTGATCGCCATCGACGGCGCCCTGCCGTTCGGCGTCGGCGCCAAGGACCTGGTGCTCGCCATCATCGGCGCCATCGGCACCGCCGGCGGCACCGGCTACGTCATCGAGTATGCCGGCGAGGCGATCCGCTCGCTCAGCATGGAAGGGCGGATGACGGTCTGCAACATGTCGATCGAGGCGGGCGCGCGCGCCGGCCTGATCGCACCCGACGAGACCACCTTCGCCTACTTGAAGGGCCGGCCCATGGCGCCGGTGAGCGCCGACTGGGACGCGGCCGTCGCCTACTGGCGGACGCTGCCGTCCGATCCCGGCGCTGCCTACGACAGCGAGGTGAGGCTCGAAGCCGCCGCGATCGCGCCGCAGGTCACCTGGGGAACGAGCCCGCAGGACGTGGTGGCGATCACCGGCGCCGTTCCGGTCCCCGGCGAGGTTGCCGACGAGGGCAAGCGCCAGGCGATGCTGCGCTCGCTGGCGTACATGGGGCTGCAAGCCGGCACGGCGATGCGCGACGTCGCCATCGACCGGGTCTTCATCGGCTCGTGCACCAACGGCCGGATCGAGGATCTGCGCGAGGCCGCGGCGGTGGCGAAGGGCCGGAAGGTCGCGGCCAACGTCGGCGCCATGGTCGTCCCCGGCTCCGGGTTGGTGAAGCGCATGGCCGAGGCCGAGGGGCTGGATCGCATCTTCCGCGAGGCCGGCTTCGAGTGGCGCGAGCCCGGCTGCTCCATGTGTCTCGCCATGAACGCGGACCGACTGGAGCCCGGCGAGCGCTGCGCCTCCACCTCGAACCGCAACTTCGAGGGCCGGCAGGGCCGGGGCGGGCGGACCCACCTCATGAGCCCGGCGATGGC
Organism: uncultured Alphaproteobacteria bacterium; assembly: GCA_963746275.1. GTDB lineage: Bacteria > Pseudomonadota > Alphaproteobacteria > Rhodospirillales > Defluviicoccaceae > JAEULH01. Next base: position 9,436 of record CAVVAX010000031.1, on the reverse strand, counting down.
GGCGGCGGCGGCGGTGACCGGCCGGCTCACCGACGTCCGCGAACTCGGCCGCGGCTAGCGGGTCGTCATTGCGAGGAGGCGAATGCCGACGAAGCAATCCAGGGCTTCGTTCTGGATCGCCACGCCGCTACGCGGCTCGCGATGACGGCGCATTGTTCCGGCACGTCCAGACGAGAGGGACAACAGATGCAGAGCTTCACCAGGCTCACGGCGGTGGCCGCGCCGCTGCCGATGATCAACGTCGACACCGACATGATCATCCCCAAGCAGTTCCTGAAGACCATCAAGCGCAGCGGCCTCGGCGAGAGCCTGTTCTTCGAGATGCGCTACGACGACGCCGGCTCGGAGAAGCCGGACTTCGTGCTCAACCGCGGGCCTTACCGCAACGCCCGGATCCTGATCGCCGGCGACAATTTCGGCTGCGGTTCGTCGCGGGAGCACGCGCCATGGGCGCTGCTCGACTTCGGCATCCGCTGCGTCATCGCGCCGAGTTTCGCGGACATCTTCTACAACAACTGCTTCAAGAACGGGATCCTCCCCATCGTGCTGCCGGGCGAGCAGGTCGACGCGCTGATGGCGCTGGCCGCTGGGGAAGGCGGGGCGACGCTGAGCGTCGATCTCGAGCGCCAGGAGATCACGGCGCCGGATGGCGCGACTATGCCTTTCGACGTCGATCCGTTCCGCAAGAGCTGCCTTTTAGGCGGCCTTGACGAGATCGGCCTCACGCTGCAAAAGGCGCCGGCCATTGCCGCCTTCGAAGAGCGCCACAAGGCAAGCCAGCCCTGGCTGTTCCGCTAGGGCGCGCCGGCGCGGGGCCGGCATCACCAACAAGAAAACTGGGAACCGGATGGCCGATCAGAACAAGCTTCTCATCCTGGCCGGGGACGGCATCGGCCCGGAGGTCATGGCCGAGGTCCGGCGGGTCATCGACTGGCTCGAGCGCAAGCGCGGCGTGCGCATCGAGGCGAGCGAGGACCTGGTGGGTGGCGCCGCCATCGACGCCCACGGCGTGCCGCTCACCGACGAGACCATGGCGGCGGCCCTGGCCGCGGACGCGGTGCTGCTCGGCGCCGTCGGTGGGCCGAAGTGGGACGACCTGCCCTTCGCGGGCAAGCCCGAGCGGGGGCTGCTGCGGCTGCGCAAGGAGATGGAGCTGTTCGCCAACCTGCGGCCCGCGGTGGTGTTCTCGGCGCTGGTCGACGCCTCGCCGCTGAAGCCTGACATCGTCCGCGACCTCGACATCATGATCGTGCGCGAGCTCACCGGCGGCGTCTACTTCGGCGAGCCGCGCGGCATCGAGGATCTTCCCGGCGGCGGCAGGCGCGGGGTCAACACCCAGGTCTACACGACCGACGAGATCCACCGGATCGCCCGCGTCGCCTTCGACTTGGCGCGCACGCGCGACAAGCGGGTCTGCTCGGTCGAGAAAGCCAACGTGATGGAGAGCGGCGTGCTGTGGCGCGAGGAGGTGCAGGCGCTGCACGATGCGGAGTACGCAGACGTCGCGCTCAGCCACATGTACGCCGACAACTGCGCCATGCAGTTGATCCGCGCGCCGAAGCAGTTCGACGTGATCGTCACCGACAACCTGTTCGGCGACATGCTGTCGGACGAGGCGGCGATGCTGACCGGCTCGCTCGGCATGCTGCCGTCCGCCTCGCTCGGCGCCGCCGATGCGAGCGGCCGCCGTCGCGCCCTGTACGAGCCGGTGCACGGCAGCGCCCCGGACATCGCCGGCAAGGGCATGGCCAATCCGCTGGCCGTCCTGCTTAGCTTCGCCATGTGCCTGCGTTTCTCATTCGATATGGCGGACACGGCGGAGCTTCTCGAAAGTGCGGTCAAGCGCGTGCTCGACGGGGGCTTGCGGACCGCCGATATCATGCAGCAAGGCAAGGCGCGGGTGTCGACGCGGGTGATGGGCGAAGCCATCGTCCATGAGCTCGACAAGATCGCGGCCTGAGCACGACAAGGAGGACCACGACCATGGGGTATCGCGTCGCCGTCGTCGGCGCCACGGGTAACGTCGGCCGGGAGATCCTGCAGACGCTCGCCGATCGCGCCTTTCCGGCCGATGAGGTTTTTGCCGTCGCCTCCGCCCGCTCCGCCGGGGTCGAGGTGTCGTACGGCGAGGACGAGACGCTGAAGGTCCGCAACCTCGACAGCTTCGACTTCCGCGGCATTGATATCGTGCTGTCCTCGCCGGGCGCCAAGATTTCGGCCGTCTTCGCGCCGAAGGCGGCGGCCGCAGGCGCGGTGGTCATCGACAATACCTCGAAGTTCCGGATGGAGCCGGACGTGCCGCTGGTGGTGCCGGAGGTCAACCCGGGCGCGATCGCCGGCTACGGCAAGCGGGGGATCATCGCCAATCCCAACTGCTCGACGATCCAGATGGTCGTGGCGCTGAAGCCGCTGCACGACATCGCCCGGATCAAGCGGGTGGTGGTGTCCACCTACCAGTCGGTATCGGGCGCCGGCAAGGAGGCGATGGACGAGCTGTTCAGCCAGACCCGCGGCATCTACGTCAACGAGTCCACCCACCAGCATCGGCGGAAGTTCACCAAGCAGATCGCCTTCAACGTCATCCCGCACATCGACAGCTTCATGGACGACGGCTCAACCAGGGAGGAGTGGAAGATGGCGGTGGAGACGCGGAAGATCCTCGATCCGTCGATCCAGGTGACCGCGACATGCGTGCGCGTTCCGGTGTTCGTCGGCCATGCCGAGGCGGTCAACGTCGAGTTCGAGACACCGCTCGGCGAGGCCGAAGCGCGCGATGCGCTACGGTCGGCGCCGGGCGTGGTCGTCGTCGATCATCGCGCCGACGAGGGCTACGTCACGCCGGTGGAGAGCGCGGGCGAGGACGCCGTCTACGTCAGCCGCATCCGCAAGGACCCGACGACCCCCAACGCGCTCAACCTGTGGGTCGTTTCCGACAACCTGCGCAAGGGCGCGGCGCTGAACGCCGTCCAGATCGCCGAGGAGCTGGTGCGCAACTACCTCCGGGTGGCCGCGTAATGGCCGGCGCGGCGGGATAAGGGCGGAGGGACTTATCGGCGGAGAAGCAGACAGGCGAAGGGCAGGCGAGGCTCCCGTCCCGCGGCTGACGGCGCTCGCGACAGCCGTTCCGCCGGTGGTCCTGGACCAGGCCGAGGTCGTCAGCCGCGCCGCCGAGATTTTCGGGACCGTCGACGGCGGCTTCTACCGTTTGGCCCCGGTCTACCAGAACGCCGCCATCGAGCGCCGGCGGGCGTGCACCCCGATCGACTGGTTCCTCGACCAGCACGGCTTCGCCGAGCGCAACGCCCTGTTCCTCGAGAACGCGGTCGCGCTCCTGGCCGAGGTCGCGGCGAAAGCCCTGGCTGAGGCGCGGCTGGAGCCGGCCGACATTGACGCCATTGTCACCATCTCCTCGTCCGGGATCGCCACGCCGGGTCTGGAGGCGATGGTGATGGAGAAGATCCCGTTTCGCCCCGACGTCGAGCGCCTGCCGGTCTTTGGCCTCGGCTGCGCCGGCGGTGTGCTCGGCCTGTCGCGGGCGGCGACGATGGCAAAGGCCATGCCGGAGGGGCGCGTGCTGCTCCTGGTCGTGGAGCTGTGCAGCCTGACCTTCCGCCGGCAGGACCGCTCGAAGAGCAACATCGTCGCCACCGCGCTCTTCGGCGACGGCGCGGCCGCGGCGGTCGTTACCTGCCGCGACGACGACCCGGGCGCGGCAGAGGCGCCGCGGCTCGGCCCCTGGGGCGAGCACACCTGGCCGAACAGCCTCGACGTGATGGGCTGGGACGTCGCCGACGACGGGCTTAAGGTGGTCTTCTCGCGCGATATCCCGACCCTGGTGCAGACCGAGTTGCGCCCGGTCATCGATGCCTTCTTCGCCCGCCACGGCATTCGGCTTGGCGACATCGACGAGTTCGTCCCGCACCCGGGCGGCGCCAAGGTGCTGGATGCGCTGGAGGACTGCTTCGAGATCCAGCGCGGCAGCCTGACCCATGCCCGCGACGTGCTGCGCGACTACGGCAATATGTCGGCGGTGACCGTGCTGTTCGTGCTGCGCGCGGCGCTTTCGGCCCGGCACACGGGCCGGCGGCTGTTGACGACGCTGGGGCCGGGCTTCACCGCCGGCATGATGATCCTCGAGGCGGCGTAAGCGTGGGCGAGGCGCTGGCGGCGCTCGGCCGAAGCCCGCTCGCCTGGATCCTCGCCTTCGTCATCGTCCAGCGCTTGGGCGAGCTGGCCCTGGCTCAGGCGAACACCCGCCGGCTGCTGGCGCGGGGTGGCCGGGAGGTCGGCCGCGGCCACTACCCCTTGTTCATCCTGCTGCATGCCTCCTGGCTGATCGCCATCGCGGCGGTAACGCCGCTGGATGCGCAGCCGATCTGGCCGCTGGTGGGTGTCTTCTTCGTCCTCCAGGCGCTGCGCGTCTGGGTGATCGCGACGCTCGGCCGCTACTGGACGACGCGGATCGTCACCATCGACGACGCGCCGCTGGTCCGCCGCGGCCCGTTCCGCTTCGTCCGCCACCCCAACTACTGGGTCGTCACCGGCGAGATCGCCGTCCTGCCGCTGGCGTTCGGCGCCTGGGAGATCGCAATCGTCTGGTCGATCCTCAACGCCCTGCTGCTGCGCCACCGGATCGCGGTCGAAAGCGCCGGCGCTGGCGCCCGCGTCGAGGCCGTCAGCCAGCGAGCGTAAGACCCTCGGCGGCGAACCGTCCGCGGCGGCGCGATCAGCGCATCCTGGGCGGCGACCAGCGCCAACTCGCGCTCCCCCGCCGCAAGGGTCGCTTCGACGACGGCGAAGGTCGATGCGACCGCGCGCTCCAGGGCCTCGGCCGGCGGCAGCCCACGCAGCAGGTGGGCGAGCAGCAGGGCGCTGAGGACGTCCCCGGCGCCCTTGGCGTCGATGCCGAGATGCGGGGTCGCGACCAGCCACGCCCCGGCCTGATCGACGAGCAGCGTCCCCAGATCGTCGGCGAGCTCCGGAACCGCGAGCGAGGTGACGCAGACGAGGCGCGGCCCGCGCCGGCGAAGATCGGCGGCGGCCGCAACCACTGCGGCCAGGGTCGGCAGCGGCCGTTCTGCCAGCACCTCCAGCTCGAAATGGTTGGGAACGACGATGTCAGCCGCCGGCACGGCGCGATCGCGGAAGAAGCAGACCAAATCGGTTGGGACGTAGAGCCCGGAGCTACGATCGCCCATGACGGGATCGCAGCAGTAAGGCGCGTTCGGCGAGGCGGCGCGCACCTTCGCCGCCGCGTCGAGGGCGACCTCGCCGGCCGCGGCCGTACCCAGGTAACCGCTGAGCACCGCCCGAAAGCGCGCCAGCACGCCGATCTCCCCCAGGCCGGCGACCAGCTCGGTGATGTCGCCAGCGGCTATGGCGCCGCCCCGGCAGCGGCCATAGCCGGGGTGGTTGCTGAGCCGGACCGTGTCGATCGGGCAGACGTCGAGCCCGATGCGGCGCAGAGTGAACTCGGCGGCGCCGTGACCGACGCAGCCATAGGATACCCGCGACTGGAACGAGAGGATGGTCACCCCGCCGGCCCGGTTTGAAGACTGTTGCGCCGCCTTGCCATCGACCGCGGCTCCAGGATTACGCTTTCGCAAGCGCAAAACATAAACGCAAACCTTACCGGAGGGGAGATCGCCAGATGCCGAAGACGGCCCGCCCGCGTCGCAGCGTCCTGTACATGCCCGGATCCAACGCGCGGGCGCTGGAGAAGGCAAAGTTGCTCCCCGCCGACGGCCTGATCCTCGACCTCGAGGACGCGGTCGCGCCCGACGCCAAGGAGACGGCCCGCAAGCAGGTCTGCGAGGCGGTGCAGGGCGGCGGCTACGGGATGCGCGAGATCATCATCCGCGTCAACGGCTTGGCGACGCCCTGGGGCTACGGCGATATCGCCGCCGCGGCGCGCACCGGCGCCGACGCGATCCTGCTGCCGAAGGTCGAGAGCGCCGACGCCATCCGCCACATGGAGGCGATCATGAAGGCGAACGGCGCGCCGGAGACCATGGCCATCTGGGCGATGATGGAGACGCCGCGGAGCGTGCTGGAGAGCCAGCGCATCGCCGAGTCCTCGCCGCGGATGACCTGCCTGGTGATGGGCACCTCCGACCTCGCCAAGGAGCTCGACTGCGCCCACACCCATGAGCGTCTGCCGTTCATCACCTCGCTCAGCCTGTGCATGCTGGCGGCGCGCGCCTCGGGGCTCGCCATCGTCGATGGCGTCTACCTCGACCTCAAGGACGAGAGCGGCTTCGAGTTTGCCTGCCGCCAGGGCGCGGAACTCGGCTTTGACGGCAAGACGCTGATCCACCCCAACCAGATCGCCGCCTGCAACCGTGTCTTTACGCCTAGGGCGGAGGACGTGGAGTGGTCGCGCAAGATCATTGCCGCCCATGCGGCGGCGGCCCAGCGCGGCGAGGGCGTGGCGGTGGTCGATGGCAAGCTGATCGAGAACCTGCACGTCGAAAGCGCCCAGCGGCTGGTGAAGATGGCCGAAGCGATCACGCAGATGGAGCAGTCGGCCGCAGCGGCGGAGTAGGCCGAGCAACCAGCGGCTAAGATCGACCGGGACATTCGAGCGAAGGAGAGCGTCGATGCTGGAGACCGCAGTGCCGGCCGCCGGCAGCCTGGGCTTGCCGCCGGCCGATGGGGACGTGCTGTCAGGCCGCGCCGTCGGCACCGGCGCCTGCGGACGCTGCCGGGCCGAGATCGCGCAGGGAACGCGGCCTGAGAGCCAGCAGTGCTATGCGTTTAGTGGCGCCTTCGAGGGCGCCTCCGTCTGCCAGACCTGCGGCCACTCCTGGCACGACCATGGGTAGAAAAGGATTGGCAGCAATCCGCCGCCCCCTCGCAGCGGCTGCGGCTGCCCGCGGTTATGCTGGATGGACGCGCGGCCGCCAATGTGCACGCGCGGCGAGATCGTCGGCGTGCTGCTTCTGAGCGTCCCTACGCTCTAGGTCGGCCCGAATGTTGAGGTCGATGTCGGCATGGTAGGAGTTACGGGGCAGCGGGCTGGCTCGAACCATGCGGCCGTTCGCCGACGCGTCAGCCACGGTGAGAACCGCCCAGCCGTAGAACTTGCGGTCCGGCCCACGGCCAGCGGCGGCCGCATCGGCGATGATGGTCATACATTCATCGGACGCCATATCCAACCTGTCGACGGAAAGCGACTCTCGGTGTTCCGCTTCCAGGAAGGTGTCGCGCACGCGCTTCCCCTGCTCCCACCGCTTCGCCTCCTTTGGCCGGAAAACGCCGCGGCCAAGGAAATCGTCGTTCTCGAGCGGCGGCAGCAGGTGATCAGCCTGCAAGACGGCTCAGCTTCAGCAACTCGCTCTGCACGAACGCGTCCGGCAGCTCGCTCACGTCGCCGTACCGCGCCCGTCGTAGCCCGCCTACGTTCGAGAAGCACGCGCCACCACCATCCGCGTCGACGGACAGCGATACGGCTGCCTTTGCGTCGCCTCTGAAAAAGAACAGCACAATCTCGTGATCGGAAGAAGGATAGACGCTCGGTTCAGGCAGCCCGCCACGCAGCCGCGCGATCCGCTTCAAGATTGCTTCGGCCGTGGCCAGCGCTTTCTGGGTTGGCTCCAGATACCCTTCTTCACGCGCTTCCTCTGCGCATTCGCCGAGTTCGTCCAAAGCTTCAGAGAGCCAGGGCTGTACGCGCGTTGAAGAAAAGGGTTGCGAAGCGATCTCAGCGCTCTGGCTGAGGGAGGACAGAACCTGAGGTCGAAGCAACGATCCGCCGCACATAGACCCTACTCGTGCTCGGAGCAGATGTTCTGGCTGATCCAGAGCGGCAAGAACGCCATCCAATCTACAGACCCTCCTCGAACCCGAACTGAAGAAGCAACCTTCCGCTGACCGCAGAAAGGTGAACACGCCGCATGTCAATGCTGTCGTACCGTGACCCAGCCGGGTACGTCGCTTGGCAAACCAGATAAAGATCGTAATCGGGAAGGAGCGAGGGTTCCAGGCCGAACCCGAGGCTCCATCCCTCTTCATCATTCGTGAGTTGGCCGCGGACGATGAACCGAGCCTTCTCAGCGCCAACCGCGACCGGGTCGAACTGAACCTGCTGACGCGCAGACAGAAGGTCCGCTACCGCATGGCCGTCTCCATCGCATGTCAACCAGGACATGACGTTCATGGAGGTCGATGCAACGAGCAGGTCTGGAAAGACTTCATTGACCGCCTGCTGGCACTGGCTCACGAACAGCATCGACTGATCGGCTTCTTCTTCCGAAACCAAGCGCTCGAACCGCCCAACAAGCCTGTCGACGCGAACTTCCACGCCACCGCTTAGTCGGGGATAGCGAACCGCGACTACAAGGTCGGCATAAGTCTCGCCTCCGGGAGCCCTCAGGTCCCCCAACTCCAGAGGGAACGTCTGCTCTGCCTTCCGGAAGCAGGCCTCAAGGACCTCCGTCTGGCGCTTAGCAAGCGCAAAGATCGGCTTATCGAACGTAGCCGCGTACTCGATAATCCGAAGGGCGAAGCGGCAGCGCATGTCAGGTGTCCCCCAGCTCGGCCAGCTCGGCGGTGGCGGTCATGGCGGTGCGGCCGTCGGGGCCGTGGGCTTCGAGGCTCACGCTTGTCGGTCCTCCGGCACGCCCAGCAAGCGGAACGGGGCGAGGTCAAACAGCGGCGCCTGGCCGCGGAAGGCGTAGCTCGTGACGGGTCGCTTCGCGTTGCGGCGCACCAGCTCCATCAGCAGCACCGCCGTCAGCGGCCCGTGGACGACGAGCCCGGGGTAGCCCTCGACGGTGGTGGCGTATGGCCGGTCGTAGTGAATGCGATGCGCGTTGAAGGTCAGCGCCGAGAAGCGGAAGAGCAGGCGCGGGTCGGGCGTGACCGTCTGTGTCCACGCCCCGTCCGGCGCCGGCGGCAACTCCACCGGCACGGGCGGCGGCACCGGCGCGCCGGGCTCGCGGTAGACGATGTCCTGGTGCTCCTCGATGCAGAGCGTTCCCTGCTGCTCGATGCGGTAATCGACGCCGACGAAGGCGAGCGTGCCGCTCTTGCCGGACTTTTCCGAGACCGATGCGATCCGCGCCGTCCGCCGCGCCGGCCGGCCGATGACGAGCGGGTGGTGGAAGCGGAGGCGGGCGCCGGCGAACATCCGCCTGGGCAGGGCGATGGGCGGCATGAAGCCGCCGCGCTCGGGATGGCCGTCGGCGCCGAGCCTTGCCTGCGGCGCCGGGTTGAGAAAGAAGAACCAGTGCCAGAGCGGCGGGAGCGGATCGCCGGTGTTGAAGGCGTCCGGGTCGTCGTCCAGCGTCGCCGCCGCCGCCCGTACCGGCGCCAGAGCGATGAGGTCCTCGCTCGTCTCCTCGCGGCCGATCCAGTCGGCGAACCGGTCTTGCGCCTCGTTCATGACGTTCTCCCGGTGGCTCCTACACGGCCTTTCCGCCCGCGTTGATGCGGC
>CAVVAX010000030.1:0-15841 GCA_963746275.1 uncultured Alphaproteobacteria bacterium | reverse complement strand
TGCGTGCTTTAGCCGCCGTGCTGGGCATGCTATCAGGGCCAAGCGGGGAGCGGGAGCAAGCAACCTATCAACATCCGGCGCAGGCGGTTGCATGCCGAAACCGGTCGCGGACGTTCCGGACGCTCATTCTCAAGCGCTTCAAGCAGGGAACCAGAGGCGATGAGCCGACACAGGATGAAGCACAACCGGATCGGCGTGTTGACCAGCGGTGGCGACTGCGCCGGGCTGAACGCCGCCATCCGCGCCGTCACCTACCGCGCCGTCCAGGAGCATGGGCTGACCGTCGTCGGGATCTACGAGGGCACTGCCGGCCTGCTCGACCGCCCGGTCAAGTACGAGGAGCTCACCCTCAAGATTTTTACCGGCAACATCCTCCGCCTCGGCGGGACGATCCTCGGCACGGTGAACAAGGGCAACCCGTTCGAGTACCCGATGCCGGACGGGACGATCAAGGACCGCTCCAAGGAGGTGATCGAGGGCTTCCGGGCGCTGGACCTCGACGCCCTGATCGGGATCGGCGGCGACGGCAGCATGCGGATCCTGAGCCGGCTGGCCGAGCAGGGGCAGATCCCGTTCATCGGCATTCCCAAGACCATCGACAACGACGTCGCCCACTCCGACTACTCCATCGGCTACCTTACCGCCGTCGATACCGCGGTCGAGGCGCTCGACCGGCTGCAGCCAACCGCGGCAAGCCACCGCCGGGTCATGGTGCTCGAGGTCATGGGCCGCGACGTCGGCTGGATCGCCATGGCCGCGGGTATTGCCGGCGGCGCCGACGTCATCCTCATTCCGGAGATCCCGTTCGCCATCGAGAAGGTGGCGGAGGTGCTGCGCGAGCTGTTTGCGATCGGCCGCAACCACTCCCTCGTCGTCTGTGCCGAGGGCGTCCGCATGAGCTCGGGGCAGCAGATCTCGCATGCCTTCGCCGACGGCGAGGTGCGCTACGGTGGCGTCGGCGCGGCGATAGGCGAGCTGATCGCCAAGCAAACCGGCGCCGAAACCCGGGTCACGGTTCTGGGCCACGTTCAGCGCGGCGGCTCGCCCAATGCCTTCGATCGCATCCTGGCTTCGTCACTTGGGGCACGTGCGGTGGATATCGTAGTTGAAGGCAAGACCAACCGCGTCGTGGTTTCCGAGCGCGGCAAGATTATCGACGTCCCGCTCGAGGCCGTTGCCGGCAAAACTCGCGCGCTTAAGCTCGACGGGACCCTGATCACCACCGCGCGGCAGATGGGCATCTGCCTCGGCGACTAGAGGCAAGGAGGCGTGATGCGACCGGCGGCGCAGGGGCCGAGACTTGTTCTGCCGCTTTCCTTCGTGCGCGAGTTCTTCCGGATGGAGGCCTCGGGCGGCATCCTGCTCGTCCTTGCCTCCGTTGTCGCGCTCATCGTCGCCAACTCGGTCCTGGCGCCCTTCTACGATGCCTTCCTCAAGACCTACGCAACCGTCCGCGTCGGTGCGCTCGCGATCGATAAGCCGTTGATCCTGTGGATCAACGACGGCCTCATGGCGCTGTTCTTCTTCCTCGTCGGCCTCGAAATCAAGCGCGAGCTGCTCGAGGGCGAGCTGTCGTCTCTCTCCCAGGCGGCGCTGCCTGCGATCGCCGCCATTGGCGGAATGGCGGTGCCGGCCGGCATCTACTCGCTGATCAACGCCGGGAGCGAGGAGTCGCTGAATGGCTGGGCGATCCCGGCCGCCACCGACATCGCCTTCGCCCTTGGCGTCCTCAGCCTGCTCGGTAGCCGGGTGCCGATCTCGCTGAAAGTGCTGCTGACCGCGATCGCGGTTTTCGACGATCTCGGCGCGATCGTGATCATCGCCCTGTTCTACACCGACCAGTTGTCGCTGCTGGCCCTCGGCTTGGCGGCTGCCTCGCTCGCCATCCTTGCAGCGCTCAACGTCACCGGGGTGAAAAAGACCGCGCCTTACATCGTCGTCGGCATCATCCTGTGGATCTGCGTGCTGAAGTCCGGTGTGCACGCGACGCTGGCGGGGGTCGCCGTGGCCATGTCGATCCCGATGAGCGGCGCCCACCCGGACGAGCTCTCGCCGCTGAAGAGCCTGGAGCACGCCGTCCATCCTTGGGTGGCCTACGCGGTTCTGCCGATCTTTGCCTTCGCCAATGCCGGCGTTTCGTTCGCCGGCATCGGCTGGAACAGCTTCCTCGAGCCGGTGACGCTCGGCATCTCAGCCGGCCTGTTCGTCGGCAAGCAGGTGGGCATCCTCGGGACCATCTGGCTCACAGTGCGCACCAAGCTCGCCCGCATGCCGGACGGCGCCAACTGGCAGCAGATCTATGCTATGACCGTGCTCTGTGGCATCGGCTTCACCATGAGCCTGTTCATCGGCGGCCTGGCCTGGGAGCACGCCCGTTTCGACGCGCCCGTGCGCCTGGGCGTCATCACCGGCTCACTGCTTTCGGCGCTGATCGGCTCGCTCGTGTTCCTGCTGGTGGCGCGCAGCCGGCCCGGCGAGCCATGAGCAACGGGCCCGGAGCGCGAGGAGGCGCCATGATGCCGAGGCTTCATCAGGCCCGATCCACCACCATCGGCCTTGTAGCGGCGCTCCTGCTCGGCGGCTGCGAGCTTGCCCTGCACGAGGTGCAGCAGGGCACCACCAGCGGCTGTGACCCCTGGCGGGCTGGCTGTCCGGCGCTGGTCGAGTACGCCGGTAGCCCGGCGGCGCACCCGCCGCGGGTCGACCTCGCCCGCCTGGAGATCGTGAACGCCGCGGTCGGCTCGCCCTACCGCCCGTGCGACGGCGTCGGCCTAGTCTGCCAAGGCCGCATTATAGGCGATGTTCTGTGGGACGAGTACGTCATGGTTCTCTCCGGGAGGTCGGATACCGCCTCGACCGCGGCCAGCGCACAGCGTGCGGTCCCTGCTGCCGCTTCCAAGGCCATGCAGCCCACGGCCGCGGCGGGCCGGCCGGCGGCGACGCAGCCGGTGGCGGTGGGCCGCATCGTCCGCACCCATGGCGCACGCGCCGGGGAAGCGGCCACGGCCGCGCCAGCCCGCTGAATGTCCATCACCCGTCTCTGCCCTTTCTGTGTTGCCTGCTGGGCCCTGGCGCTCATGGCGCTGGCCGCCTGCCATCCGCCGCCGCCGGCCCCTGACGCAAGCCTCGCCCAAACACCGGAGGCCCCGTTCGCCTATCCCTGGGAAGATCCGATCGTCGCCACCGTCGTCGGCACGCCGCCCGACCTGCGCGCGCCGCTTCCGGAGGTCATCCCCACCAGCCTAAACCGGCTGGAGGTGCTACCGAAGCGGACGGTCCCGGAGATCTTCTGGTACCAGCGGGGCCTGCGCTACACCCTGAGCGCACAGCCGGGCGAGGCGCCGCTGGTGATGATCATCCCGGGGACGGGCGCAGGGCCGACCGCGGGGCAGGTAAACGTGCTCAGCCGCATCTTCTACGCCGGCGGCTACCACGTGCTGGCGGTCCCGTCGCCGACCTTCTCCAACTTTGCCGTCACCGCGTCCTCGACTGGCGTCCCGGGCAGGGTCGACCGAGACGCCCGCGACCTGCACCACGCGCTTCGCCTCGCCTACGACGAGGTGCAGAGCCGCATCCGCATCAAGGACGACGACGTCTCGCTGGTCGGCTACAGCCTCGGCGGCTGGCACGGCGCCTTCATCGGCTGGCTGGACGAGAACGGAGCCGAAAGGCCGCTGGGCTTCCGCCGCATCCTCATGATCAATCCGCCGGTCAACCTCTATACCTCGTCGCGGATCCTCGACGACTACATCGACAAGATCCCGGGCGGCATCTCCGGCCTACCGACGTTCTTCAACGAAGTCTTCAAGTCGCTCTCGAGCCTCTACACGTCTACCGCCGGCCCATCGGAACTCACCGGCGATTTCCTTTACCAGTCCTACCTGGCGCTGAAGCCGCCGCGAGAGGTGCTGGCGGCGCTGATCGGCGTGGCCTTCCGCCTTGCCTCCACCGATCTCACCTTCACTGCCGACGTGATGGGCGACGTCGGCACCATGGTGCGGCCCGAGCGCAAGTTCGCGGTGTCGGACACGCTCACGCCGTACCTCGTCGCCGGCCTGCACCACGGCTTCACCGAGTACCTGCAGAACCTGCTCTATCCGTTCTATTCGCGCACCGAGCCGACGCTCACCATCGCGAAGCTCATCAAGGAGGCCGATCTCCGCCGGCTCGAGGGCTATCTGGCGGCAAATCCGAGGTACCGGCTGATCACGAACGCCGACGAGATCATCAACTCGCCGGCCGAGCTCGACTTCCTCCGCCAGACCTTCGGCAGCCGCGCCAAGATCTTCCCGCGCGGCGGGCACTGCGGCAACTTCCAGTACCCCCACGTCGTCGCCGCGATGCTTCAGGCCCTGGCCGAGGACGGGCCGTGACGCAGGCTATGCGCAGCGTGCGCCTCCTCGGCGCCCTCGCGGTGGTTGCGGTCCTCGGGGCCTGCGCCACGCCCGTGCCCATGCGCGAAGGCGACCCGCCGCTGCCCGACCGCCCGCCGGAGCGCACGATCTCCGAGATGGTCGACATCTACGACCCGATCGAGGGGATCAACCGGCAGGTCTACGCCTTCAACTACGAGTTCGACCGCCTGGTCTTCCTGCCGGTCGTGCGGGGCTACAAGTTCATCGTGCCTGAGGTGATCCGCGACCGGATCCACGACTTCCTCGGCACCTTCGACGACGTCGTCACCGCCGCCAATCTGCTCTTGCAGGCGCGGCCCGGCCGGGCGGCGCAGACGCTGTTTCGCGTCGGCATCAACGTCGGGCTCGGCTTCTTCGGCACCGTCGACGTCGCCTCGGCCGTCGGCATTGTCCGCTACGGCGAGGACTTCGGCCAGACCCTGGGCTACTGGGGCACGACCGACGGGCCGTACCTGGTGCTTCCCTTGCTCGGCCCCTCCAACGCCCGCGACGCGTCGGGCATCGTCGTCGATAGCTTCGCCATAGACCCCCTCGGCGTGCTGTCCAACCTGAAGTCCGACATCGCCCCCTATGCCTACGCACGGACAGGCGTCAACGCCATCGACACCCGGGCGAACACGCCATTTCGCTACTACGAAACCGGCTCGCCGTTCGAGTACGACTACGTCCGCCTGCTGTATACCCGCAAGCGCGAGCTCGACATCATCCGCTGAGCGTCCGTGACCTTGAGGAACGACGTCCCCCGGTTGCCTCGTGGCCGTCTCGTGGCTCTTTCGCGCGCCTGGGCTACTTGGCGATGGTGATCGGGATGCCGACGCGGCTGACGTCGGTCACCGTCACCTGGAACAGTTCGTAGAGGACCAGAAAGGCGGCCCGGTCCCAGCGCGTGTCGCCCATGGTGTAGTAGCGACCCTGGTAGCGGATCCAGCCGTCCGGCGAGGCAGGTGCGTCCTTGCTGACGGTGACCGCGAGCGTGTGGACGGGGTTGCGCACCAGTGCCGCAGCGGCGCCCGTGCGCGGGTCGGCGTCAACCGGGAACTCCCTGAACAACTCGATGCCCTTGGCGATGAAGTCCAGCATCGCGAAGAGGCTCCGCAGCTTGAGCGCCGCGAATATCGGGAACTCACCGCCTGGGTGTCCGGCCCTGACGTCGACCAGCACGAGGTTGTCCGGCCGAGCCGCGGCAACCTCGTTGAGCCGCCGCCGCTCCGCGTGGCTCAGCGTCAGCGGGTCATAGTTGCTGATCAGGACGCGACCGCGGACCGAGCGCGTCAGCGTGAACCTGTCCGCGTCTTGCCGCCAGGTAAGACCGTTGCTGAAAGCGGTGACGACGTCGCCGGTGCTGGGAGGCGCCGCGAGCCTTTCCAGCACCGGCTGGTCGTAGGTCAGCTCCTGGATGAACAGCCGGCCGGACTGTTGCAGCGCACCGAGGTGCAGAACAATACGGCGAAACGCGCGGTAGTCGTCGGGCGCCGTGACCCTGTTCGACAGGAACCGCGTCCCGCGCCCGTCGGCCCCGAGGATCTCGATGCCGTCCGCCATGAGCCGCGACAGCAGTTCGATGCGCACGCCCTGGAACAAGAAGAATGCGAGGACGTCCTCGCCGACCGGCGTGAGGATGCGCTGGGTGAACTCCTGTCCGGTCACCGGGACGATGCTGAAGGTCGGGTTCTCGGCCGCCCGCGAGCTGAGGCTGAGCGACAGCACGTCGGTGCCGGCGCCTTCGTCGAGGCTCCCGCCGATGCCGCCCGAGGTCTCGAAGTTGAACGTGGCGGCGATACTCGAGGTCACCGTGAAATGGGGCGGACGGTCGACGCTCAAGCGGGCAAGGTTGAGCAGCAGGATATCCTGATCCAGCGCACTCACCGTCTCATCGTAGCCCAGGACGGACTCGCGCAGCGCCGGCGGGCCAATGCATCCGGCCAGGCTGGCAAATGATGCGATGATGAGCGCGATACGCAGCCGCACTCCCGTCCCCCCGTGTTTGTCCCCCGTGTCGGGGTGCCGATCTTCTAATGGAACCGCCCCCGGGACCGCCCCGTTGCGGTCTTTCAGTATGGCAGAGCCGGAACCATAGGCAACGAAGAATGCTGAACTACTTTAAAAGCCACCGCTGCCGGGGGCGGACACCGAGAGGTGAGAAAGACAAACACGCGGGAGATACTTCGCGGAACCTGAGGTCGAACAGAGGGCATGTGTGACCTCTTGCGTTCAGCAAGCGCTGAAGCAGGGCGCGGCGGCCCACACCGCGGCGGTCTGGGGCTAAGCGCGGCAAGGGCTTGATCGTCGTCTCCCAGGTTCTTGCCGAGCGGCATTTTTGATGTCATTAATGCCATATGGCGCGGAGCACGCGGCAGAGGAGGACGCGATGGCGCTGCTGAAGAAGATCGAGACTGAGCCGCGGCCGTTCACAGCCGGGCCCATCACCGACGAGGAGGCAGCGGCCATGTTCAGGGCCGCGCTCAACCTGTTCCGGCTGTGGGGGGTGACGGACGACCAGGCCGCGACCCTGCTGGACCTGCCACGTCGGACCTTCGCCCGCTGGAAGGCTGGCCAGGTCGGGCGGATTGGCCGCGACGCCAGGGCACGGCTGTCGAACCTGATGGGTATTCACAAGGCGCTCAGGATCGTCTTCACCGGCGCTCCGCGCGGCTACGCCTGGATCAAGGCCGCCAATGACGCCTTCGGCGGCCGCTCGGCGCTCGACGTGATGCTGGGCGGAGAGCTCACCGACCTGATGCGGGTGCGCCGCTACCTGGACGCCGAGCGCGGCGGCTGGTGATCGGCGCGAGCATCGACGCGGCCGGCATTCCGACCAGCCATGTCCAGTGGACCGGCGCGCGGCGGATCATCCGCAGCCTGTTCCCGCCGGTCGCCCTCTTCGAGGACATCGCCGATCCGGAGGACTGGCCGCTGCTCATCGCTGCCGAACAGAAGACCAATCCGCGGCTGATGGAGACCCTGGGCGCCATCGATCTCGTCCCGCCTGACCCCCGGGCCGCCGGTCCCGGCGCGAGCTTGCTCATGGCGCCGTTCACCCACGCCAGCACCGATCGCCCCACCCGCTTCACCGACGGCAGCTATGGCATGCTCTACGTCGCACGATGCTTCGAGACGGCCCTGCTCGAGACGATGTACCACCACGGCCGCTTCATGGCCCGGACCAAGGAACGGCCAGGCTGGACGTCGCAGTTCCGGGAACTGGTGATGGACGTCGACGCGACGCTGCACGACCTGCGCTCCGGCGGTCCTGCGGTCGCGCCGGCGCTGGATCCCGGTAGCTACGTCGCCTCCCAGGCACTCGCCCGCGCCTTGCGCGCCGCCGGCTCCGACGGCCTCGTTTACCCGAGTGCGCGCGACCCGGCCGGCGAGTGCGCCGGGCTGTTCTATCCCGATACCGTCCGGGATCCGGTCCAGGGCCGCCACCTCGACTACCACTGGGACGGCGCACACGTGGATCTCTACCGCGACGCCGGCAGCGGCGACGTGTTCCGCGTGGAGTGGCCGGGTTAAGGAACGGGTTCGTCGCGACAGACGTGGCGACAGTGACAGCCATCACCGACACGGGAAGCTCGATGCGAGATATTGGACCTGCACATACCTGGTAGGAGCGATCCGTGCCCGCCGCGCCCGCCGCCCTCTTGCGTCATATCAACGCAAACTTGGTGCGTCTTTAACGAAGCACGCCTCCCTGATGAGTACTACTACGCGTCGCTCCCGCTGTGCGTTATCGATGCGGTGTTCTCCATCGGTGTCCGTTACGAATCAACCAGGCGTACAGTACGAGACTGGTGCCGGTCGCAACTGCCGGCATGGCGTGTGATCGCGCGCGCTCCGGGAAGCGAGGTGCGAAGGAGCCAGCACACGCTCAGACACTTCATCACTTTGCTGGAGGGCAAAGATTTCAAGTTGCTGGCGCAGACAGACTTCAAGAACAGCCAACGTACATCGTCCACGAATGGTATATTGAAGGCCGAGGCGGCCTACAAGTTCGCGGTCGTGTTGCGCGACTTCGGCATAGATGATTTTTCTGATACAAGTGATCAGGCGCTGAATGATAAGGTTCGGGCGCGCGCAATGGAGATCAAAGGCCAAGGATCTGGATTATCGTTTGACTACTTCCAAATGCTAGCTGGCTCCGACGGGCACGTGAAAGCTGACAGGATGGTGCGTCGTTTCGTTGCTGACGCTATAGGTGCCAATGGCGTGCACGCCGATACCGCACAGGCTCTCGTGCTTGAAGCCTGCAAATCACTTAAGCAAGATTTCCCTGATCTGACGCCCCGCCTTCTCGATTATGAGATATGGAACTACCAGCGGTCGCGCAAAAGCGCAGGAGGCCCGACGCTCGTATCGTGATGACCATCGCTGGGCGCTTCTAGCCCGCGGGTATGCGTTCGCTGACGTGGACGTTCTGCCCGCCGTGCCGGCCGAGGATGGCGCTGGCCAAGTCGCGCCGCTCGTCGCTTTCGGCACAGACCCAGAGGATCACCCCGCCAGCCTCCAGCGACCGGGCGAAGTCGTCGGTATGCGGCTGCGCCGTCACCTCCTCGAGGAACTCCTTGGCCGCCATGCCGCCGACGGCGGCGCCGGCAACGGCCGCCAAAGTCGACGTGACCGGGCCGCCGGCCAGGAAGATGAGCCCGGAGGCGACGAGCGGGCCCTCGTACTTGAGGTCGCCGACGAGCGCCGTGAGCACGTCGCGCCAGGGCTTCGCCGGCCTGCCGGCGGCATCGAGCGATTCGTGGGAGGCAAGCACGCTGAGGTCGGCGCGCTCGAATCCGGCGGCGAGCAGCGCCGCGACCGCGGCCTCGAAGCCGGCGCGGTTGCCAAACAGGCCGACCACCTCCGTCACCGCCTGCCCCGCCTTGCCAGTGCCCCCCGCTTTAGCTGTCCCCATAGTGCTGCCGCCTCCCTCTGGCCGGGCTATACATAGCCGCAAGCGGAAGGCGGATGCTAAGGTTTCTCACCGGCCGCCCGGGACCCCGACGCCCCGACATCAACGACCCGGCCTCGACGCGGAGAACGCGTGCCCGACCAGCGCCAGTCCCAGGATGTGAGCCGCGCCGACGCCGCGGCGATCACGCCGCTGATGAGCCAGTACCTGGCGATCAAGGAGACCTGCCCGGATTGCCTGCTGTTCTACCGCATGGGCGACTTCTACGAGCTGTTCTTCGAGGACGCGGTGAAGGCGGCGGCGGCGCTGGACGTGGCCCTGACCAAGCGCGGCAAGCACCAGGGCTGCGACATCGCCATGTGCGGCGTCCCGGTCCACAGCCATGAGACGTACCTGGCGAGGCTGATCCGCCGGGGCTTCCGCGTCGCCATCTGCGAGCAGGTGGAAGACCCCGCCGAGGCGCGCAAACGCGGCGCCAAGTCGGTCGTGCACCGCGAGATCGTCCGCGTCATCACCGCCGGCACGATCACCGAAGACACGCTGCTCGAGTCCCGGAGCAACAACTACCTCGCCGCCATCGTCCAGCGCGCCGGGCAGGCGGGGCTTGCCTGGATCGACGTCTCCACCGGCGCGTTCTTCACCCGGACGAGCACGCCCGCAGCGCTGGCCTCGGTTCTGGCCGAGTTGGAGCCGGCGGAGCTCCTCGTTCCGGACGACATGCTGGGGCAGCTCGCTGCCATGGATGCAACCGCCGAGTGGCGCGAGCGGATCACGCCGCAGCCGGCGAGCCGCTTCGACGCCGTCAACGCCAGGCTCAGGCTGGAGCAGGCGTTCGCGGTGGCGACACTGGAGGGCTTCGGAGCCTTCGCGGCCGTCGAGGTCACCGCCGCCGGCGCGCTCCTCGACTACGTCGAGCTGACCCAGCGCGGCCACCTGCCGCATCTGCATCCGCCGCGGCCGCTGCGCGAAGGCAGCGTGATGGAGATCGACGCCCGCACCCGGCGCAACCTGGAGCTCACGCGCACGCTCGCCGGCGAGCGCAAGGGCAGTCTGCTGGACACCATCGACCGGAGCGTGACCCCCGCCGGCGCCCGCCTTCTCGCCAGCCGTCTCGCCGCGCCGCTCACCGACATCGCCGCCATCAACGACAGGCTGGATCTGGTCCAGGTGTTCGCCGATGCCGAGCCGGCGCGCGCCGAGCTTCGCCTGGCGCTGCGCTCCTGTCCCGACATCGAGCGGGCGCTCTCGCGCCTCGCGGTCGGCCGCGGCGGGCCGCGGGATCTCGCGGCGATCCGCGACGGCCTGGCCTTGGCCGCGGGCATCCGGGAGCAGCTCTTCGCGCCGGGACTGGCGGGCATGCCGAAGGCGCTGGCGGCCACCTCTGGCCGAGATTGGCGCGCAGGGGGCGCTCATCGAGCGGCTGGCGGCGGCGCTGGCGCCCGACCCGCCGCTTCTCGCCCGCAACGGCGACTTCATCGCCAGGGGCTATGCCGCCAACCTCGACGCGCTTGCGCGCGCTTCGCGACGACAGCCGCCGGCTGCTGGCCGAGCTGCAGGCCCGCTACGCCGCCGAGACCGGCGTCGGCGCGCTGAAAATCCGCTTCAACAACGTGCTCGGCTACTTCATCGAGGTGCCCGCCCGGCAGGCGGACAAGCTCACGGGCATCCCGGACGGCGCCTTCATCCACCGCCAGACGACGGCGAGCGCGGTCCGCTTCACCACCGTTGAGCTCGGCGAGCTGGCAGGCCGCATCGCCGGGGCGGCGGACGAGGCGCTGGCGTTGGAACTGGCGTCTGCTCGACGAGCTGGTCCGCGCGGTGCTCGCGGACGCCGACGCCACCGCCCGAACGGCGGCGGCGGTTGCCGCCCTCGACGTCGCCGCCGCCCTGGCCGAACTCGCGACCGAGTGCGGTTACGTCCGCCCGGTCGTCGACAACGGCACGAGCTTTGAGATCCGTGCCGGTCGCCATCCGGTCGTCGAGGCGGCGCTGGCGGCGGCGGAGGGCAAAGCCTTCGTAGCCAACGACTGCGACCTCGGCGATGGGCGCAGGCTGTGGCTCGTCACCGGTCCCAACATGGCCGGCAAGAGCACCTTCCTCCGGCAGAATGCGCTGATCGCCATCCTCGGCCAGATGGGCGCCTACGTGCCCGGCCGAGGCCGCCAGGTTCGGGGTCGTCGACCGGCTGTTCTCGCGGGTCGGCGCCGCCGACGACCTCGCCCGCGGCCAGTCCACCTTCATGGTCGAGATGGTCGAGACGGCGGCGATCCTGAACCTCGCCGGGCCGCGCGCGTTGGTCATCCTCGACGAGATCGGTCGCGGCACCGCCACCTTCGACGGCCTGTCCCTGGCGTGGGCGGTGCTGGAGCACTTGCACGAGGTGAACTGCTGCCGGGCGCTGTTTGCCACCCACTACCATGAGCTGACCGCGCTCGCCGCCCGCCTGGGCGAGCTTGCCTGCTACAGCATGCGGATCAAGGAGTGGCGCGACGACATCGTCTTCCTCCACGAGATCGTGGCCGGGGCCGCGGACCGGTCCTACGGCATCCACGTCGCCCGCCTCGCCGGGCTGCCGGCGCCGGTGGTCGCCCGCGCCGAGGAGGTGCTGAGCAGCCTGGAGAAGGGCGAATCCTCCTCCGTCGTGACCAGGCTCGCCGCCGATCTACCGCTGTTCGCCGCTGCCCACCGCCAGCCGGCGGCGCCGCCGCCGCCGCCCGCCGCTGGTGGTGCAGGAGCTTGCCGGCATCGATCCCGACCGGCTCAGCCCCCGAGAGGCGCTGGAGGTTCTCTACCGGCTGAAGGCGATGTTGTGAGGCGCGGAGGCCACGGCTCGCGGCTGCAGCTTCCGCCGCCATGTCTTGTCGCGGCCATCCTGTGGCAACATATGCTCGAAGCCGCTGTTGCTTCTGGCGTGAGCCGCGCGCCCGCGCGAACATGTACGAGAGATGACCACGCACCGCATTCCCAATCGCCGGGCGATCATTCACCGGCGTGACCTCGTCGAGGAGCTGGAGGAGCAGGTCCGCCGCGGCCAGGAGCCGCTGCGCATGCGCGGCAACGCGCTCCAGATCTTCAAGGCGGCGCTCTACCGCGGCGTCGGCGAGATCCGCCGCCGCTTCGAGGAGGAGCGGATCCGCGGGCCCGAGGCCGTTCACTCCAATGCCTACCTGGTCGATCAGCTCGTCCGCTGCATCTACGACTTCGCCAACACGCACGTGTACCCGGGTGCTCAGGGCAGCGGCGGCGAGATGGCGGTCCTCGCCACCGGCGGTTACGGCCGGGCGGAGCTGTCGCCGTTCTCCGATATCGACCTGATGTTCCTGATGCCGCCGCAAGCGCCAGCCGAGAGCGAGCGCATCGTCGAGTACATCCTCTATATGCTGTGGGACTGCGGGCTGAAAGTGGGCCACGCCACCCGGACCATCGAGCAGTGCGTCGAGCTCGCCCGCGCAGACCTCTCCATCCGCAGCTGCCTGCTGGAGGCGCGCTGGCTGTGGGGGTCGAGCGACCTCTACGACGCCTTCGCGGAGACCTTCTGGCGCAAGGTGGTTGCCGGCACCGGCCCCGCCTTTGTCGAGGCCAAGCTTGCCGAGCGCGACGCCCGCCACGCCCGGATGGGCGATTCCCGCTATGTGCTCGAGCCGCACATCAAGGAGGGCAAGGGCGGCCTGCGCGACCTGCAGACCCTGTTCTGGATCGCCAAGTACCTCTACCGCGTCAAGGACATGGGCGAGCTGCTCGACCGCGGCGTCTTCACCGCAGCCGACGTCCGCCACTTCAACAAATCGCAGGAGTTCCTGTGGACGGTCCGCTGCCACCTGCATTACGTCGCCGGCCGGCCGGAGGAGCGGCTTACCTTCAACGTCCAGGAGGCCATCGCCCGGCGCATCGGCTATAACGACCGCGCCGGCGCCCGCGGCGTCGAGCGGTTCATGAAGCACTACTTCCGGGTCACCAAGACCGTCGGCGACCTGACCCGCATCCTCTGCGCCGTTCTCGAGGAGGAGCACAAGAAGAGCCGCAAGCTGTTCCGCATCCCGCTGTGGCCGCTGTTCCGGCGCATGCCCGATGGCTTCAAGATCGACGCTGGCCGGCTGACCTTCCGCAGCCAGGACGTGATCGTCCGCGACCCGGTCAAGATCCTGCGGCTCTTCCACATCGCCCAGCACTACGGCCTGGACATCCACCCACACGCGCTGCGCGCGATCCAGCAGAACCTGCGCCTGATCGACGCCCGGGTGCGCGCCGACGCGGAAGCGAACCGCCTGTTCATGGAGATGCTGACCTCGGAGAACGATCCCGAGACGACGCTGAAGCGGATGAACGACGCCGGCGTCTTCGGCCGGTTCGTCCCCGACTTCGGCCGGGTCGTGGCGCAGATGCAGTACGACATGTACCACGTCTACACGGTCGACGAGCACACCATCCACGCCATCGGCGTGCTCCGCCGGATCGAGACGGGCGAGCTGAAGAAGGAGCATGCCGCAGCCAGCATCGCCGTCGGCGACATCCGCTCGCGCCGCGCCCTCTACCTCGCGGTGCTGCTGCACGACATCGCCAAGGGCCGCGGCGGCGACCACTCCGAGCTCGGCGCCGAGGTCGCCCTGCGGCTCGCCCCGCGGCTCGGTCTCGACGCCTGGGAGACGGAGACGGTCTCGTGGCTGGTGCGCCACCACCTCGTCATGAGCCGCACCGCCTTCAAGCGCGACGTCGACAACCCGAAGACGGTCACCGACTTCGTGGCGCTGGTCCAGTCGCCGGAGCGCCTCAGGATGCTGCTGCTTCTGACCGACGCCGACATCCAGGCCGTCGGCCCCGGGATCTGGAACAACTGGAAGGCCGGGCTGCTGAACGAGCTCTACTACCGGGCGCTCGAGGTGATGGAGATGCCGGGCGGCCAGCCGGCGGACCGGCGGGCGGTGCGCGTGGCGCGGGCGAAGGCAAGGCTGCGCGCCCACCTCGGCGACTGGAGCGAAAACCGGCTGGAGGCGTTCATCGCCCGCGGCTACGCCGACTACTGGCTGGCCTTCGACGTCGACTCCCAGGTCCATCACTTCAAGCTGATGCGCAAGGCGGAGGACGCCGGCAAGCAGCTCTGGGTCGAGAGCTTCCAGCACCCCTCGCGCGACGTCACCGAGGTCACCCTCTACGCGCCCGACCACCCGGGCCTGTTCGCCCGCATCGCCGGCGCCATGGCCTTGAGCGGCGCCTCCATCGTCGACGCCAAGGTCATCACGCTGGCCAACAGCATGGCGCTCGACACCTTCTGGATCCAGGAGACATCGGGGCGGGCCTTCGACAGCCCCGACCGGCTGGCGCAGGCTCAAGTCGCGCATCGAGGACGCCATCGTCGGCCGCATCCACCCCGAGCGGGAGCTGAAGGCGGTGCGCGAGAAGGCCCTGCCCAGCCGCACCCGCGTCTTCACCGTCCCGCCCGCGGTGTTCTTCGACAACAAGGCCAGCGTCACCCACACCGTCATCGAGGTGAACGGCCGCGACCGGCTGGGCTTCCTCCACGACGTCACCTCGACGCTGACCGCGCTCGGGCTGCAGATCACCAGCGCCCACATCTCCACCTACGGCGAGCGGGTCGTCGACGTGTTCTACGTCAAGGACGTGTTCGGCCTGAAGATCGAGGACAAGGCCAAGCTCGACCAGATCGAGCAGCGCCTGCTGGAGGCGATCGCCCCGCCCGAGGAGCAGCCGCAGCCGGCGGTGGAAGCGGCGGCGGAGTAGCGTGGCCGTCCACGGCGCCGGCGTTGCTGCGACTGACCATGCTGTATTCCGGGCCTCGCCGTCGTACCCCGGATCGGGACGATCTGCCAGCGGTGCCGGCGTCTCGAGCGACCGCGAGTGGTGACGCGATCGCGCTGACGGAATTGCCTTCTATGGTCTGAGTAACCGCCGTTGCGTCGAGGCTGATCGAAGCGACGTTCAACTCCTGCAGGGACTTGAGCTCGGTGGTTTCGGAGAAGCCATCCTGGTCCTGATCCGTCCACACGCGCAGATCCGCGAAGTGGGCGTCGCCCGCGTCGATCAAGCCATCGCCATTCTGGTCGAGCTCCGCCAGCTTGATGAAGCCGTCGGCAGCCGTATCGCTCCCGAACAATTCCGAGATGTCGTCGATCCGGCCATTGCCGTCGCGATCCAGGACCAGCAGCCCATCGTCCGCCTTGACCCACCCCGTATGTTCGGCAAAGCCGTCCGCATCCAGGTCGAAGGCAGCCTGCGACGTGGACAGGCTTGTCAGCTCCACTCCGTCGCCATCGAGATCGAGAACCAGCGCGAGATCAGGCCGGCCGCCTGCCCCAGCGCGCCGATCAGGCCCTTCATCCAGCCGGGAAGCGACCAGCCTCCTCCCCCGCCTCCCGGCCCGCCGGGCAGATCCCATGGAAACAAGCTATCGCCACCGTCGGTGCTCCCATCGGGGTAGAGCCGTCCCGCCGAGGCGCCTTTCCAATTCTCAGAGGGTCCCTCCCAAGGGGCCGGATCCGCCGCGTCGGGATCCGTCTTTAGACAGCTCGATCGG